>CAIXXP010000173.1 GCA_903923465.1 uncultured Sphingomonadales bacterium
GGCCGTATTCGTTGGTGCGATGCATTTCCTCGGTGCGGATCTGCACCTCCATCCGCATCGAGTTCTCATAGATCAGCGAGGTGTGCAGCGATTTATAGCCGTTGACCTTGGCGGTGGAGATGTAATCCTTGAAGCGCCCGGGGATCGCCTGCCACGTGGTGTGAAGGATGCCGATGGCCTTGTAGCAATCGGCCACGTCTTCAACCACCACGCGGAAGGCCATGATGTCGGTGATCTGCTCGAAGGAGACATGACGTTCGGCCATCTTTTTCCAGATGGAATAGGGATGCTTCTCGCGGCCCCACACCTTGCAGCGAAGCCCCGCCTCGGTGAGGGCCTGACTGAGGGCGAGGGCGATTTCCTCCACCTGACCGCCGCCCACCTCGCGGATCTGCGCCAGCCGCCCGGTGATGGTGGCATAGGCCTCGGGCTCCAGCTGCTCGAAGGCCAGCAGATGCATCTCGCGCATATATTCATACATGCCCACCCGCTCGGCCAGGGGGGCGTAGATATCCATGGTTTCGCGGGCGATGCGGTGGCGCTTTTCCGCGCTTTTGATGTAGTGCAGCGTGCGCATGTTGTGCAGCCGGTCGGCCAGCTTGACCAGCAGCACGCGCAGGTCCTCGCTCATCGCCAGCAGGAATTTGCGCAGGTTTTCTGCGGCCCGCTCCTTCTCGGTCATCGCCTCGATCTTCGAGAGCTTCGTTACGCCATCGACCAGCCGGGCGACATCGGGGCCGAACAGGCGCTCCACCTCCTCGATGGTGGCCAGCGTATCTTCCACCGTATCGTGCAGCAGGGCGGTGATGATCGTGTCCTGATCGAGCTTGAGCTCGGTCATCAGGCCGGCGACCTCTACCGGGTGGCTGAAATAGGGGTCGCCGCTGGCGCGCTTCTGGCTGCCGTGCTTCTGGACGGTGTAGACATAGGCGCGGTTGAGCAGGCCTTCATCCGCGTCGGGATCATAGGCGAGCACACGTTCGACGAGTTCATACTGGCGGAGCATCGTCGGGGGATTGTGGGGGGTGGCGGGGCGAAGGGCAAGGGGAAAGGGAAACAGCGCGTTTCGCGGCGCACGCGCCCATCTAATTCTCATCTATTTATTGCCAGGCGGGGGGTTTAGCCTTACATATATCGAGTCCTTTCAAGGAAATATCATGCGCGCTCTGGCCGGAACTCTGCTCGATTCGGTTGGCCCGCTGCGCCGCATTGTCAGCCGCCGGCGGGGCACGCTGATCCACAAGGCCAGTCGCGCGCAATCGCCCACCGCCCGGCTGGGTTCGGCCTATGGCGGATGGACGATCATGACCGACCGGCTGGATGATGCTTCGGTGGTCTATTCGGTGGGCGTGGGCACGGATATCAGCTTCGATCTGGCGCTGATCGCCCGTTTCCAGTGCGAGGTTCAGGCGTTCGACCCGACGCCGGTGTGCCGCCAGTGGGTGGAACGCCAGACCCTGCCATCCCGCTTTCATTTCAACGCGATAGGCCTGAGCGCGAGCGACGGCGAGGCGAGCTTTCAGGCACCGGCGACCGAGGGCCATGTCTCGTTCAGCCTGGCTGGCGGGAGTGGCGGGGGCGGCGGTGACGGGGGCAGCGGTGACGGGGGCAGTGGTGGCGGGGAGCAATCGGTGCTGTGCCCGGTGCGGCGCCTGTCCAGCATCGCGGCCGAGCGCGGCGATGACCATATCGACCTGCTGAAGATGGATATCGAGGGTTTCGAATATCAGGTGATCGACGATATTCTGGCGGGGCCGATCCGCCCGCGCCAATGGCTGATCGAATTCCACCACACGATGTATGGGCACAAGGCCGCCGAAACCGAGGCGGCTGTCGCCAAGATTCTCGCCGCTGGCTACACGCTGTTCAGCGTGAGCAACATCGGCCAGGAGTATTCCTTCGCCCGGCTGGATTGACGCCGGGGTGGGTTAGCCGGGCGCGCGTTCGGGCTCAGCTCCAGGTGGCCTCGGGGGGGAGGCTCATCAGGATGGCGTCTATGTTGCCGCCGGTTTTGAGGCCGAACAGCGTGCCGCGATCGTAGACCAGGTTGAATTCGGCGTAGCGGCCGCGCCATTCGAGTTGGCGGGCCTTGTCGGCGGGGGTGAAGGGCAGGCCCATGCGGCGGCGCACCAGACGGGGGAATACCGCGAGGAAGGCCTCGCCCACGCGCTGCGTGAAGGCGAAGTTGGCTTCCCATGCGGCTGAGCCATCTGTTTCCGGCGGCGCGCATTCGAGGTGATCGTAGAAGATGCCGCCGACGCCGCGATGCACCTTGCGGTGGGGGATGTAGAAATATTCGTCGGCCCAGGCCTTGAAGCGGGGGTGATAATCGGGGTGGTGGGCGTCGCAGGCCGCCTTGAATTCCGCGTGGAACTCGGCGGTGTCCTCGTCGTAGGGAATGGGCGGGTTGAGATCGGCGCCGCCGCCGAACCACGCCTTGGTGGTGGTTAGAAAACGCGTGTTCATATGCACCGCCGGCACATGCGGATTGGCCATATGCGCCACCAGGCTGATGCCGGTGGCGGAGAAGGCGTTGTTCTGCGCGCTGGCGCCGTTGATGGTGGCGGCGAAGTCCTTCGCCAGGGCACCGTGGACGGTGGAGATGTTGACGCCGACTTTTTCGAAGACGCGGCCTTTCATCAGGCCTTGCGTGCCGCCTCCAGTATCTTTGGCGCCGGTATCTTTGGCTCCGGTATCGTTGGCGCCGGTATCTTTGGCCGGGTCGTTGGCGGTGGTGCCCTCTACCGCATCACGGCGCCATGGGGTGTAGGTGAAGCGCGCGTCGCTGCCGGCCTCGCGCTCGATCGCCTCGAACTCGGCGCAGATGGCGTCGCGCAGGGTGGTGAACCACTGGGCGGCGCGCGCGGTGTGGGGGGTCCAGTCGGTCATGGTGTCTCCGCAAGGCGATGGGCCGCCGGCCGGGGCGGGTATGGCGAGGGGGCCTTGCCATTTGCCGTGCGGCGCGGCAAGGCCCCCTCGCTATGCCCGCCCCGATGAGCAACCCGGTCTTCGCCCCCTTTTCGCTGGCGGGGCGCGCCTTTGCGCTGGTGGATGGGCGGGCGCTGTTCTGGCCGGCGCAAGGCGCGCTGATCGTGGCCGATCTCCATCTCGAAAAGGGCAGCCACTTCGCCCGGCGCGGCCAGATGGTGCCGCCGTGGGACAGTGCCGACACGCTGGCGCGGCTGGGGCGGATATTGCGGGCGACGGGGGCGGCCCGCGTCTATTGCCTGGGCGATTCGTTTCATGATGACGGGGGGCCGGACCGGCTGGAGGCGGGCGCCTTGGCGGCGCTGGGCGCCTTGGGCCGGGCGGCGGCCTTCGTGTGGATCACCGGCAATCACGATAGCGGCATGGGCGGGACGGCGGCGCGGCTGGGCGGCGCGCTGTGCGAGGAGGCGGTGCTGGGCGGCATGATGCTGCGCCATCAGGCCCTGCCCGGCGAGCGGGCGGCGGAGATCTCGGGGCATTTTCACCCGCGCCATACTGTGCGGCCGCGCGGGCGGCGGATCGCCCGGCCCTGCGTGGTGGCCAGCGACAACCGGTTGATTATGCCGGCTTTTGGTACTTTTACCGGCGGCATGGAGGCGGGGGATGCGGCGATTGTCTCCGCCCTGCAGCCCGCCGAAGGGATCGACGCGCTGGTGCCGGCGGGGGAGCGGCTGGCCCGCTTTGGCCTGTGGCGCGCGGGCGGCTGAGGCCGGCATTGCGGCGCGCGCGGCGGCGGAATGGGCTGGATTTCCTCTGGCCGAGGGCCGCCCTGCGGGAAAACCAGTGGACTTGCGGATTTTTCCCCTTTCCACCAGCGGCGCTTTGGCTCTAAGAGCGCGGAAATAACAGGCAGCAGGAGACGGTCTTATAGCCCCCCCACCCCGGCGCATGATGGCCCCCCCAGTTAAAAGCGGGCCGCGCTACAACGAATTGATCCAAAGCCCCACGGTCCGCGTCATCGACGAAAATGGCGAAAACCTTGGCGTGCTGCACACCCGCGTGGCAATCGAACAGGCAGCGGCCGTCGGGCTGGACCTGGTGGAGGTCTCGCCCAACGCCGACCCGCCGGTGTGCAAGTTCCTCGATGTCGGCAAGTTCCGCTATGAGGCCCAGAAAAAGGCCAACATAGCGCGCAAGTCGCAGAAGACGCAGGAGATCAAGGAGATCAA
>CAIXXP010000174.1 GCA_903923465.1 uncultured Sphingomonadales bacterium
ATGGATGGGGCGCGAGGGCGATGGCCCTCGCATCTTCCCCTCAATCCTGCTTTGGCAATCCCCTCGCACTCCCGCTTGCAGCCGCCGTTCCTCGACGCTAGGCTAGCCGCATGAAAGAACTGTTCCAGCATTCGGCTACTACAGATGGCGTGACCGTGCGGGTGGCGGTAAGTTTCCTGCCAGAGCAATCGCGCATCGAAATGGGCAAGTGGTTCTGGGTGTATCACATCCGGATCGAGAATGATTCGCCGCATATGCTGCATCTGGTAACCCGCCATTGGAAAATTACCGACGGCAATGGCGCCGTCAGCTTCGTCGATGGTGAGGGCGTGGTCGGTGAAAAGCCGTTGCTGCAACCGGGGCAGAGCCACGACTATGTTTCGGGCTGCCCGCTGAACACGCCGAACGGCAGCATGGAGGGCTATTACACCTTCCGCCGCGAGGATGGCGAGGAGCAGCGCGTGGCCATCCCCCTGTTCCCGCTGATGGCCCCGGCCACGGCCGGCTGAGCCGGGCGGGACGCATGCGATGAAGCGCACCCATCTGCCGCTGAATGCCCTGCGGGTGCTGGACGCCGCCGCGCGCCACCTGTCCTTCACCCGCGCGGCTGACGAGCTGGCGGTGACGCCGGCGGCCGTGGGCCAGCAGATCCGCGCGCTGGAGGATTTGCTGGGCGTGGTGCTGTTCCGCCGCACGGCCAAGGGGCTGGAGCTGACCGAGGAGGCCGCCGCCGGGCTGGAGCCGCTGCGCGAGGGCTTCCTGCTGTTCGAGGCGGCGGTGCAGGCGATGCAGGCCGGGCAATCCAGCCATGTTTATACGCTCGCCGTGCCGCGCGAATTCTTTTCCGTGTGGGCGGCGCCGCGTCTGGCCAGCTATCGTGTGGCGCACCCGGATGCGCGCTTTGTGCTGGTGGATGGCGAGGCCAGCGATTTCACCCAGGCCAATCTCGATCTCGCCGTGGTGCTGGCCGAGGGACCGGGCGATCTGGAGGGTGTGGCGCTGGGGCCGGCCATGCGGGTGACCGTGGGGGCTGGCGACTGGATAGCGTGGCCGGGCGACCCAAATCCCGCCGGCGAGGGTGCGGCGGAAGGCGGCAATGGGCCCCTGTTGCAGGTTGGCGACGCCGGCGAGGCGATTGCGGCGGCGGCGGCGGGCATGGGCCGGGCGCGGGTGCCGCAGTTGCTGGCCGAGGGCTGGCGCGCGCTGGGGCGCCTTTCCGCACTGGGCGATGCCGCATTGGGCGAGGCCGAGCCGGCGAGGCGCGGCTATTGGCTGGTGGCGCCCCTGCCGCAGTGGCGCCAGAAGAAGGTGCAGGCGCTGGTCGCGCATTTGACCGCGACTTGAGGCGGCGACTGTCCTGCTTTCGAGCATCGCGGGCGGGGTTACGTCGGGCGCCAGACGCTTGCAGCCTGCGGGTCTCGGCATGGTCAGCAGGTGGCATGACGGCGCGTGTTCGGCCGCCCGGTTGAATACCCGCGTCTCGATCCCTCGGGTCATCTCGCCGCCACAAGGACCTCCGCCGGACGCGCCGGTATTGGGTCTAGTGTCGCGTTCCCTCGGGCAGCAGGGGCGTGGTATCGCGGACCGGTGCTGGCGCTGCCATGCAGCGGGCCGGGTCAGCTAGCGGGGTTGATGATCGGAAAAAACATCAGCTGGTTCAGCAACTTCGCGGCATCCTCGCTGTTGACCGTGTCGCCGCGCTCCAGCCACCAGGTCAGCACCTCCATCAGCGCGGTGGCCGCGAAGCGCTGGACCAGATCGGTCGGAATCCATTCCGCGGTGGGGTGGTGTTCGCCACCGTACTCGCGGGCGGTCTGAATGATCTCCGCGCGCACCGCGCTGGCCGCACCGCCGGTGAGCAGGGCGCTCCACAGGCGGCGGTGTGCCTCGACATGTCGCACCGTCGCCAGGCAGACATCGATGGTGCTGCGCGCCTGAAACACCGGCAGCGACAGGGCCATGAGATCGCGGATCTGCCCGGCGGCGACATCGTCCAGCAACGCGCCCTTGGTCGGATAGTGCCGGTAGAAGGTGGCATGGCCGACGCCCGCGCAATCGGTGATCTCGCGAATGGTGATCGCCTCGAACGGGCGATGCTCGACCAGATCAAGCAGCGCCGCGCGCAAAGCCTGGCGCGAGCGCTGGACCCGGGCATCCTCGCGGCGGATTGGGAGGGAATCGGTCAAGGAAATTCCTGCAGGTAAGGGCGCTGAATAGCCGGGCGCCGGCCTATTCCATGAACCAGCCGTGGCTGACGACCAGCGACTGGCCGGTGAGCGCGTTGGTCTCGAACCCCGCGAAGAACAGCGCCACTTCGGCGACATCCTCGATGGTGGTGAATTCGCCATCCACCGTCTGGCCCAGCATGATGCGCTTGACCACTTCCTCTTCGGAGATGCCAAGCTCCTTGGCTTGCTCGGGGATCTGCTTTTCCACCAGCGGGGTGAGCACGAAGCCGGGGCACACCACGTTGGCCCGCACCCCGTGCGGCGCACCCTCCTTGGCGATAACCTTGGCCAGACCCATCAGCCCATGCTTGGCGGTGACGTAGGGGGCCTTCAGCTTGCTGGCCTCTTTTGAATGAACCGAGCCCATCAGGATGATCGCGCCACCGCCCTGCTTGTACATATGCGGCAGGCAGGCGCGGGTGGTGAGGAAGGCGCCGTCCAGATGGATCGCCAGCATGGTCTTCCAGTCGGCGTAGGCGAAGGTGTCGAGGGGGTTGACGATCTGCACCCCGGCGTTCGACACCAGCACATCCACCCGGCCCCACAGGCTCACCACCTGTTCGACGCCGGCATTCACTTCGGCTTCGCTGGTAACATCCATGGCCACGGCCAGCGCCCGGCCCGGGGCAATGGCGTCCAGCGCGGCGGCGGCCTGCTGGGCGGCTTCGGCGTTGCGGTCGGCGATGGCGACGCGGGCGCCGGCGGCGTGATAGCGCTTGGCGATGCCAAAGCCGATGCCGCTGGCCGCGCCCGTGACAATGCACACCTTGTTGTCGAGATTCATGGGGCTGATCTTTCGCGAGGAGGCTGATGGCGGGAATGTGAACGATTTTGTGCAATTGCGAAAGGGGGTTGCTGGCGGTTTGATGCGATGGGCCGCGATGCGGGGCCTAATGCCGCTTTCGGTTCCGCAAGTCATTTCGTGGGCAAAAGAAAACGGGCGGGTCTTGCGACCCGCCCGCGTTCCTTTGCCACCAGCCGCGCATGCGGCGGGTGTTCAGATCAGAAGCGAACCTGACCGAACAGGCCGATTTCGTCACGCGTGGCCTGGCCCGAGGGCAGGTTGCCGGTGGCGATGCTGCCCTTGCCGTTGTCACGCTTGTAGACCAGCGCCAAGTCAACAATGCTGACCGGCTCATACTGCAGACCAACGTTGAAGTAGTGATCGCGCTTGGCCGGAGCGGTGTAGCCGTTGGACTTGATCCAGTCGTAGCGACCGAAGATGCTCCACTTCGGCATGGGCGAAACCGAGCCGAACAGCGTGAAGCCGGTCTCGGTGTCTTCGCCAACCGGCTTGTAGTACTTGCCGTTGATCAGCAGGGTGTTCGAACTGGCCGCAGCGGCGGTGGGCGCGACGGTCAGGTCGTAACCGGCAACCTGGTTCTGGGTGAAGTCCTTCGCCCACAGGTATTCGCCGCCCAGCGTGAAGGGAAGCGCAGCAACCTTGCCCTTGTAAGCCAGAACCGCGTCGAAGCGGTTGGCGGTGGGGGCGGTGACGCCCGGCTCGGCAACGTTGTTGGTGAAGGTGGTGCCCGGGTTGATAGCCGCGCCGAGCTTGCCGACGTAGCCACCGATGCCGGCGGTGAAGCCCATGTAGGTCGCGTTCAGGCGGCCTTCCACGTCAACATGCTGGCCCAGCTGCGGGTTGCGATAGCCGTTGCCGTCGATCGCCGAGACCTGGTAGCTGACCACGTTGTTGAACAGCGAACCGCCAACGTGCACGCCCCAGTCAGCCGAGGTGCCATAGCCGTTCAGGTCGATTAAGGTCTTCTCGACGTGGCGATAGCCATACAGACCCTCGACGAAGGGGATCCAGGGCATGTCGGCCGAACCGAGGCGAACCACCAGGGCCGGGTTGATCTTGGCTTCCAGGTAGGCCTTCTTGATGTAGAAGCCTTGGCCGGTGTTGGCTTCGATGCCGTTGTTGGCGCCGTTGGTGTTGGTGCAGACCGGCGGGCTGGCGGCGGTGCAGGTGGTCACGATCGAGGGAGCCTTGACCGACTTCAGCACGTTGTCGGCATCCATCGTCACGTCGAAGGCGAAGGTCTTGTTGAACTGGTGGTCGACGCTGATGTAGGCGCGCTTGATCTGGAAGCCACCGTCGCGCTCGACAGCGGCGCCGGCGGCGTTGTGGCCGTCGATCACGCTGGTGTTGAAGTACATGCGGCCATGCACCTGCGTGCCCTGGGCCCAGCTCGACAGGCTCACGGCCTTCTCGGTCTTCACTTCGGCAACCTTCACGGCGTCGGCAGCGGCCAGCGCCCGGTCGGCCTTGGTGGAGGCAGTGGCGGCAGCCGAGTTGGCGGCGGCCAGCTGGCTCTGCGTGGCGGCGACGGAAGCGGTTGAATCGAGCTTGGCGGCAACAGCGTTCAGCTGGGCCTGCAGCTGGCTGATCTGCTCCTGGGCAAGGCGCAGCTGCTCGGCGGTGGTCAGGCCCTCGGGGGCCGCGGCGGCGGCGTGGTGGTGCTTCTTGGTCTTGGCTTCAGCCGCCACCGGGGTGACGAGCATGGCCGCAACCGCGGCGAGCGCGATCGAAGAATAAAGACGCATAATAAGGTAGCTCCCTGTTTAAGACCGCCGCGACCAACCAATTTGGACGGGGCAGCCATAGATAATTTCACTCGCGTGCCCGGCTGACGGGCGCGCCTGTGGTTCAGCAGTTGTCGCGTCGCACGGACGGCCTGAACACCCGCCATTTCCGTTGCGAACAAACTCTACCTAAAAGATAGAGCTTATTGACGTCAATGCAACAATTCCTCTTTCAGGTGAAAGGGGAAGTATCACGCCGGGTTGCCGGCCCCGCTGTCGGGACGACCGGCAAACTATATCTCATAGAATATAGAGTTCCTTCGTCTACAGAAAATTGTGCAACGCGGCATGAGTTTCGCCCGGCGCGACATGCCGTGCGACCAACTGCCTGCCCGGCCGATTAGGCGGCGAATGTGACAGTTCTGTGTAATGTCCATTGTGATGCCATAGTGGCAACGCTGGTGTTGCACCTTTAACACACGCGTAACCGCGGCTTTCCGCGCTCGGGCGGCAATGCCCCGGCGCAGAACCCATCTTCGCGCAGACGTGCGCGCTTGGCAGGATTGGATTTTCCGACCATCCTCGCGCGGAGATTTCAGTTGCAAAACGCGGCATCTGATTCGCCGCGACGCAGCAGCGAGAGCCGGGGCGGGTGATGCAATTTTTGGCGGGCCTTGCGAGGGGGGCACGTGCGGGAAGGGTTTGGGCCGTGCGTTGCAAAGGTTTTTGGCGGCCGCCCGGGGCCTTGCCAGGGGCCTGCCAAAGCCCGTAGCGGGGGCAACTGTCACACAGCCGTCATGTAGCAGGGCTAGCCGACGCCGGGTTACTTAATTCGAAAAGTGGAGAATCACCATGTTCCGCAACTTTGCTATCGCACTTGGCGCCGCCACCATGCTGGCTGGCGCTGCCCATGCCGATGCCATCACCGGCGCCGGCGCCACGTTCCCCAACCCGATCTATTCGGCCTGGGCCAAGGATTATAAGGCAGCGACCGGCAACGAGCTGAACTATCAGTCGATCGGCTCTGGCGGCGGCATCAAGAACATCAAGGCCAAGACCGTCGATTTCGGCGCCTCGGACAAGCCGCTGCTGCCGAACGCCCTGAACGACGCCGGCCTGATGCAGTTCCCCACCGTGATTGGTGGCGTTGTGCCGATCGTAAACATCCCGGGCGTTGCCGCCGCTCAGTTGAAGCTGACAGGCCCGGTTCTGGCTGACATCTTCCTCGGCAAGGTCAAGCGCTGGGATGATCCCGAGATCACCCGGCTGAACCCGGGCTGGAAGGCTCCCGCCCTGCCGATCACCGTCGTTCACCGTTCGGACGGTTCGGGCACCAGCTTCGTGTTCACCACCTATCTTTCGGTTACTAGCCCGGCCTGGTCGAAGGCCGTTGGCGCCAATGACTCGGTGAACTGGCCCACTGGCCTGGGTGGCAAGGGCAACGATGGCGTCGCCGCTTTCGTGAAGCAGACCCCGGGTTCGATCGGTTACGTGGAATATATCTACGCCCGCAAGGATGCCGTGGCCTACACGCTGGTGCAGAACAAGGCCGGCCAGTATCCGATGCCGGATCCGGTGGCCTTCGCCGCCGCTGCCGCCAAGGCTCCCTGGGGCCGCGCTCCCGGCAACTACGTCATCCTGGTACAGCAGGACGGTGCCAAGTCCTGGCCGATCACCGCCGCCACCTTCATCCTGATGTACAAGAACCAGGACAATGCCGCCAAGGGCGCCAACGTGCTGAAGTTCTTCGATTGGGCCTACAAGACCGGTGACGCGACCGCCAGCCGTCTCGACTATGTGCCGCTGCCGCTGGCCGTGAAGAACATGATCCGCAAGCAGTGGCTGCAGATCACCGCTGGCGGCAAGCCGGTGTACGAGAGCAAGTAAGGCAAAGCCAGGGTAGAGAGCGATCATGGCTGACGCCGCCGTATCCCTGGTGCAAGCGGGCCCCCAGCGAATCGAGGATTCGCCGGGGGCTTCCTCCACCGGCCGCAAGGATGCCATCTTCCACGGCCTCTGCTTTTCAGCCGCCATGGTGCTGATGGCGACGCTGGCGGGTCTGCTGATCTCGCTGGCGGTGGGTGGTTGGCCGGCCATTTCGCATTTCGGCCTGCAATTCTTCACATCCAGCGAATGGAACCCTTCTGGCACGCCGGACCACCCCGAGTTCTATGGCGCGGCCGGGCCGATTGTCGGCACCCTGATCACGGCGCTGGTGGCGATGCTGTTCGCCCTGCCGCTGGCCATTGGCATCGCGGTGTTTCTGGTCGAATTCTGCCCCAAGTCGATTGAGCACTGGGTGGCGATTGCCGTGGAACTGCTCGCCGGCATTCCCTCGATTGTTTACGGTATGTGGGGCCTGTTCGTGCTGGCCCCGTGGTTTGAAGAGCATGTGATGACGCCGCTGCGGCTGGTCGCCATGGATCATCCCGGCGGCTTTGCCGACCATCTGATGACCGGCGCTTCCTCGGGCTCGAACATCTTCACCGCCTCAATTATTCTGGCGATCATGGTGCTGCCGTTTATCGCTACCGTGTTCCGCGAGCTGCTGCTTTCCGTGCCTACCCATGTGCGCGAGGCCAGCTATGGCATGGGCTGCACCCCCTTCGAGGTGGTGGCGAACATCATGCTTCCCTACATCCGCAAGAGCGCGGTGGGCGCGGCGATGCTGGGCCTGGGCCGCGCGCTGGGCGAGACCATGGCTGTCACCTTCATTATCGGTAACAGCCACGCGTTCCCCAAGGGCGTGTTCGACTCCGGCTCGACCATCGCTTCCACCATCGCCAACGAATTTGCCGAGGCCACCGGCGATCTGCACACTTCGGCGCTGATCGCGCTGGGCTTCGTGCTGTTCGTCATCACCTTCTCGGTGCTGGCGGCGGCGCGGCTGCTGCTCGGTCAGGAGACGCAATAATGGCCACGACCGAGACCCTGACAGCCAAGAATCTGGCAGCCGGCCAGCTGCCCGGCAGCGCGGTGGACCGCTATGCCCGCCGCAAGCTGATCAACTACATTTTCGTGGGCCTCACCAGCATCGCCACCGCGGTGGCGATCACCGCACTGGTGATGATCCTCTACTCGCTGGTCGCCAAGGGCTTCAGCGGGTTGAACCTGACCGTTTTCACCGTGGACACGCCCGCCGGCGGCGAGGACCTCGGCTCGGGCGGCCTGCGCAACGCCATCGTCGGCTCGCTGATGATCTGCGCGATGGGCATGCTTCTGGCGGTTTCCATCGGCATCATGGCGGGCACCTGGCTCGCCGAATATGGCGACGGCAACAAGCTGGCGACGATTGTGCGCTTCCTGAACGACGTGCTGCTGTCGGCGCCCTCGATCCTGATCGGCCTGTTCGCCTACGAATTGTTCGTCGTGCCCTTTCATGGCGGTTCGGCCATTGCCGGCGCGATTGCTCTGGCCATTGTGACCACCCCGGTGGTTACGCGCACGACCGAGGATATTCTGCGCCTGCAATCGAGCCAGTTGCGCGAGGCCGGTGTGGCGCTGGGCGCAGGCAAGGGTCTGGTCATCCGCTCGATCATCTGGCGCGCCTCGCGCACGGGTCTGGTCACCGGCGGGCTGCTCGGTTTTGCCCGCATGAGCGGCGAGACCGCGCCGCTGCTGTTCACCACGGCGGGCAATCAGTTCTTCAGCATGAACGTCACCCAGCCGATCGCATCCCTGCCCTACACGATCGCCAATTTCGCGCTGAGCGCGGATGACAACTGGCGCCGTCTGGCCTGGGTTGCCTCGCTGCTGATCGCGGCCGCCGTTCTTTCCGCCAATATCATTGGGCGCCATCTTGCGCGCGGGAGCCAAAACAAGTGAGCTTCAACGAATCCCAGGCCACTCAGGCCGCTGGCGTTTCCACCGTCATGGTCGCCCCGCCAGCCGCCGAGCGCGTGCTGGATGTGCGCGGTCTCGACTTCTACTATGGCAAAAAGCAGTCGCTTTACGGCGTGGATCTGCCGGTTGCCCGCAACAAGATCACCGCGCTGATCGGGCCCTCGGGCTGCGGCAAGTCGACGCTGCTGCGCACGCTGAACCGCATCTACGACCTCTATCCCGGCCAGCGCGCCGAGGGGCAGATCCTGTTCAACGGCGAGAACATTCTCAACGCCAAGGACAAGCCGGTCGATGGCGCTCCGGTGGCCACCAGCAGCCGCATCGGCGGCGATGCCGCCAAGCTGCGCGCGCGCATCGGCATGGTGTTTCAGCGGCCCACGCCGTTCCCCATGTCGATCTACGAGAACATCGCCTTTGGCGTGCGCCTGTATCGCAAGGTGACCAAGGCCGAGATGGACGAGATCGTCGAGGTCTCGCTGACCCGCGCCGCCCTGTGGGACGAGGTGAAGGACCAGCTCGACAAGTCGGGTCTCGGCCTGTCGGGTGGCCAGCAGCAGCGGCTGTGCGTGGCGCGAGGCATTGCCGTGCAGCCCGAAATCCTGCTGCTGGACGAGCCGGCCTCGGCGCTCGACCCGCTGTCGACCTCCAAGCTGGAAGCGGCGCTGATGGAGCTGAAGGACAGCCTGACCATCGTCATCGTGACGCACAATTTGCAGCAGGCGGCGCGTATTTGCGACTACACCGGCTTCATGCTGCTGGGCCGGCTGGTGGAGTTCCGCCCCTCGTCCGACGCTTTCGTCAAGCCCGAGACCGAGGCCATGCGCGATTATGTGACCGGCCGCTACGGCTGATCTCCGCGCGGATTCGAAGCCCTGAAACCGCAAAGGCCCCGCGTGTCTTGAGACGGGTGGGGCCTTTTTGGTGGCGGCGGGGCATGGAAGATCAAGGTTTTGCCGGGGCTAGCCCCGGCACCCCGTAACGTTTCCCGGCGATAGGGCAGGGCCAAGCGCTCCGTCGTGCCCAACCTCACCGCGCCGCAGGCTTGTCAAAGCCGCTTTGCGGCAGGGCGCAATGCCGCAGATGATGCGCCAAGCCAGTAATGGGGGGGTGGGGGTGTAACATCCCCAAGTCTATCCCCCTTATATTCTAGACCTAATTCCTATCACCCCGGCCGCGTATCAACCGACACCTCGGCATCGGCCTCCGCCTTGACACGCGCCGCCTCAACCTGGTCTTCCTCCACCAGCGCGGGGGCATTAACGCGGCCGGAGCGCTCCAGCTTGCCCCAGCTGGCGCCGGCGCCGTGGGCCGCGGCGCTCACGGCGCGGATCACCACCGAATACATCAACTGGCGATAGACGAAGCGCTGAGCCAGCAGCAGCAGGGCCGGGAAGTGCTTCTCGCGCACATCCAGCCGATAGGCGATGAAGCCGCAGCCAAGGTCGATGGCCGAAAACGCCAGCCAGTAGCCGATCATGCGCAGCACGTCGGTCTGGGTTTGCGCCCAGCCATGCTGCATCACCCGCACGGTGGTGCCGATGATGGAGATGACCAGCGCCAGATCGATGGCCGGCGAGACAACCGCGAAGATGATCTGGAACAGCCATGCCTGCGGGATGCCGATGAAGGCGAGACCGCTCGGCCGGCCGTCGCGCACCACGGCGCGGTGCTTCCACAGGCATTGCAGCGTGCCATAGGACCAGCGGAAGCGCTGTTTGGAAAGGGCCGCAAAGGTCTCGGGCGCCTCCGTCCAGGCCACGGCATCCTCGTCATAGGCCACTTTCCAGCCCTTGCGCTGGATGGCGATGGTCAGGTCCTGATCCTCGGCGAGGGTGTTCTCGGGATAACCGCCCACCTCTTCCAGCGCCTCGCGCCGCCAGGCACCCACGGCGCCCGGCACCACCATGATCGCGTCGAAGCGGGTGAGGGCGCGGCGCTCGATATTTTGCGCGGTGGTGTATTCCACCGCCTGCCACTTGGTGACGAGATTGACCCGGTTGCCGACCTTGGCATTGCCGGCCACCGCGCCGATGGCTTCATCAGTGAACCAGCGGACGAGGCGCAGGATGGTCTCGCGCTCGAACTGGGTGTCGGCGTCGAGCGCGACGATAATCTCGCCGCGGGCCTCGGCCAGCGCCCGGTTCAGCGCCTTGGCCTTGCCGCCATTGACCATCGTCATCAGTTTGACGCGGGGGTTGGTGCCATAGGCTGCGGCGACGATCTCGCTCGTCCGATCCTTGGAGCCGTCGTCGGCGACGACCACATCGAGATAGGGATAGGTGGATTCGAGGATGCGCTTGACCGAGCTTTCGATCACCTTCTCCTCGTTGAAGCAGGGGATGATCACCGTCACGCGCGGCCGATAGGTGGCATCGGGCATCGGCGGCCTGGCCCGGCCCGGCAACAGCGCCAGCCCGGCCAGCGAGACCGAACGCAGCACGCCCATGGCGATGGCGAAGAAGAAGGTCCAGTTCAGCGCCAGCACCGAAAAGCCGATGGCGGTGAAGGCCCAGACATCGGCGCGAACCTCGGCCAGATCGACGCCATCCAGCAGCGGCATCACCTGATCGTGCCGCAGCCCCGCCAGCGTCGACACGGGCACCAGCTGATAGCCGGCGCGCTGCAGGCCGGAAATGATCGCCGGCAGCGCCGCGATGGTTTGCGACCGGTCGCCGCCGCCATCGTGCAGCAGGATGATATTGGCGGAACGGTCTGGCGTGGCGGCGGCCACCTGCTCCAGTGTCTGGTTGACGATAACGGGAACGCCGGGCTTCATCCAGTCGCCCGGATCGACGTGCAGGCCAACCACGGTATAGCCATGCTGCTGCCCTGTCAGCGCGGGGCCGAGTTCATCAGCCGTGGTGGGCTCGGCATCGCCGAAATAGGGCATGCGCATCAGCCGGATCGAATGGCCGGTATAGGCCTCGACCAACCGGCGCGTCGCGTTCAGCTCCAGGTTGGTGCCGATCCGCGTTTCCTGCGCCATGTTCGGGTGGGTGTAGGTGTGGTTGCCAATTTCGTCCCCATCGGCCACTTCGCGTTCAAGGATGGAACGGTTGGCCACACCGTTCTCACCGATAACGAAAAAAGTCGCCGGTACGTGGTATGCCTCCAGGATCGAGAGGATCTGGGGCGTCCAGCGTTTGTCGGGCCCATCGTCGAAGGTGAGGGCCACCATTTTTGGCCGGGCGCCGGTGCGCTGCACCACATAGGGCGTGGGCAGCGAGCCATAGGTTTCCTGGGTGATCAGCTGCGTGCGCGGGTCGATCTGAATCTGGCGTTCGCCCGGCGTGGGGGTGGAGGTGATGCGCAGGATCTCGCCCTGTCCCTCCACGTCGACGTTGGTGGCCTCCTCGATGCTGCCGAATTTCGGCTGGGTGTTGGCGCGCCAGGCCGAGACCGCTTCCCAGAAGCCGGGGTCTTCCGAACCCATGCGCCACAGCGCGACATTGCCCAGCCCCAGGCGCGACAGGATGCGCATCTGGTTCCAGTTCGCCGCCGCATCCACCATCCACACGTCGTGGCGGCTGGCGCCATCAAGGTAGGAGAAGGCGGTGTTGCCCACGCCGCGCACGAAAGTGGGGGTGGAGCGGGCGTCATGTGCCGCCAGCCAGGCTTCCTCAATGGTCAGGCCGTCGGCCCGGCCATCGTGCCAGTCGTAGGCATAGGAGCCGAGCGCGACGACCAGCTTTGCCGGCGGAATGCCACGCATCGCGGATGAGACCTGTTGAGTGAACCAGTCGTCGGCAGCGATGGGTCCGGAGGGTCCGCCCTGCCAGTGCTGGTCATAGGCCATCAGGAACACCTTGTCGGCAACATCGGCGAAGGCGCGGATGTTCCAGTCGGTGTTGCCCATCGGCACGGTGACCGCGACATAGCGGCCCTTCTTGTCGAAATCGCGGTTGGTTTCGGCGATGAGCGCGCGATACTGGCCCATCAACTCGGGCGGCACCGCCTCGAAGTCATAGATGATGCCGGCGTCGTTGGTGTTGTCGAGATACGCATCCAGCTTGGCGATGAAGGCCTTGTGGCGGCGGGGGTCGCGCAGCAGGGCAACCGTGGCGGCGCCGGAGAAATCGTTGCCCACCACATTCTGCAGCGTGGGCACCACCAGCGGGCGATGCAGGCTGCTGAGCAACACGCGGCGCAGCACCTTGTCGTCGTTCACCACCAGGTTGCCGTTCTTGTCCACCGCCAGCGTGGTGGGGGCAACCCAGTCGAGCAGGCCGACGTTGCGGGCCAGCGAGGGGCCGCTTTCGTCCGCCCAGGTGGTGTAGAAGCCCACGGTGATCGGCTGATAGCCGCGCGACCCCGGGCGGGGCTTGTAAGGCCCGGCAAACAGGCCGGTGATGGTGTGCGACAGGCGCGACACCTGCGACCGCAGCCGCAGCGGCGTGTGCCGCTCGAACCCCAGCGGCAGCGGCGATGGCGCGGGGATTGTCACCACCGTGGAGGCGAAGGCCAGCGCCAGCAGCACCAGCCCCGCAAGCGCTGCCAGAATACCGCGCCGGATCCAGCGCCGGCGGCGGCCCGTGGGGTCGAAGAAAATCGGCCTTGCCATGTTGTCCTGCTACTCGCGCGTGATGTTTTGGGGCGGGCACGCAGGGCACCGCGAGGTTGAAGGCCCCGCGCCGCGCCGGCGCTCCCGGTGGCCGGCCTCTAGCAGTTTGGCATAGTGTCGCAAAAGGAAATGGATGCCGCGACAAAGAAGTATGCCACCATCGCCATGCGCCGGCTGGGCTTTGGCATGAAAGGGAAAGTTGCGCGCGGCACGCAAACTCTATCTTGCAAATAGACTTGGCGGGCCGCTACACCGCCCTCCACAAACAGGGCGGGGTAGCCGCGCCGTGCCAGCCGCAGGGTGGGCGAACGCGCGGCGGAGACATGCTATTCTTTCCGTTCTGGACATTCGGTGAGCCCGCGCGGGCAGCTTGAAAGGTAAGACAATGAGCGGCCTGCTTCAGCATATGGATGGCATTCACGCCCTGGCGGGGCTGCTGGTGGGCCTGCTGGTCGGGCTTACCGGCGTGGGCGGCGGTTCGCTGATGACGCCGCTGCTGGTGCTGATGTTCGGGGTTTCCCCGCAAACGGCGGTGGGCACCGATCTGTTGTTTGCCTCGGCCACCAAGACGGTGGGCTCGTCCATCCACGGCTGGCGCGACACGGTGGACTGGAAGATCGTGCGGCGGCTGGCCACGGGTTCGGTGCCGGCGGCGCTCGTCACCCTGTGGGCGCTGTCTTACTATGGCCATATCGGCAAATCGGCGCAGCACCTGATTCTCGTTGTGCTGGCGGCCCTGCTGGCGCTGACAGCGGTGACGGTGACCTATCAGAAAAAGCTGATCGCGCTGGCCCGGACGCGGGATCCGCTGGAGCCACAGGGCTGGGTGGTGGGCCTGACGGTGCTGCTGGGCGCGGTTATCGGCGTTGCCGTGTCGATCTCCTCGGTGGGGGCCGGGGCGATCGGCGTCACGGCGCTGCTGATGCTCTATCCGCGCCTGCCGATCGCGCGAATCGTCGGGTCCGACATTGCCCATGCCGTGCCGCTCACGCTGATCGCCGGAGCGGGCCACTGGTATATCGGCGATGTGAATGGGCTGTTGCTCGGCAACCTGATGCTGGGTTCGGTTCCCGGAGTGATCGTGGGCAGCCTGATCGCCACCCGCGCCCGCGACAGCGTGCTGCGCCCGCTGCTGGCGATGGTGCTGGCGGTGTCTTCGTGGCAGTTGTTCGTTAAGGCCAGCACGCCCGAAAAGGCGGAAAAACCAAAGCCGGTGGCCGGTGCGCAGGCGGTGGCCCAGCCGCAGTTGGCCAAGGGGCAGTAAGCTTTCGCCCCGGCTTGGTCGGGCGGACAAAATTTCCGCATCGACGCAAGCCCCGCTTCAGGGCAATCTGCCGCTTCGCCCGAAAGGGGCGCGGGACAAGGAAAGGCGCGAAAAGCGATGATCGGGGAAGATGTGCTGGATCTCAAGGGCCAGGTGGCGCTCGTCACGGGTGCCGGGCAGGGCGCCGGGCGCGGTATAGCGCTGATGCTGGCGCGGCATAACGCCGGCGGCGTGGTGGTGAATGATTTCGTGACCGAGCGCGCCGAGGCGGTGGCCGCCGAAATCCGGGAACTGGGCGTGAAGGCCATCGGCGTGCAGGCCGATGTGGGCGACCGCGCCAGCGTGCAGGCCATGGCCGACCGGGCCGCCGCGGAACTGGGCACCGTCACGCTGTTGGTCAACAACGCCGGCATGGCCGGGCCCACCGCCGCCATCGGCATGGACAAGCTGTTCTGGGAAACCGACCCTGCCGAGTGGGACCGCTATTTCCGCACCAATGTGACGGGCGTGCTGAATTGCTGCCACGCGCTGCTGCCGGGCATGGTGGCGCAACAGCGCGGGCGGGTGGTGACGATCGTCTCCGATTCGGCCCGCATCGGCGAGGCGCGGCTGGCGGTTTATGCTGCGGCCAAGGCCGGGGCGGCGGGTTTCGTGCGCTCGCTGGCGAAGGAGACCGGGCGCTTCGGCATCACCTCCAACGCCATCTCGCTGTCGTCGCTGCAGCCGCCGTTCGAGGGCGAGGAACTGGAGCGCTATCTGGCGAGCGATGGGGTGAAGGCGCAATTGTCGCGCTATGTCATCCGCCGCTATGGCCAGCCCGATGATGTCGCGGCGCTGGCGCTGTTCCTGTGCTCGGATGCCGCTTCGTGGATTACCGGGCAGACCTATTCGCTGAACGGCGGCTACGCGATCCTGCCGTAGGGGCTGAAAATCTCTTGCGCAGCCCGATCGGGGTGGGCAACCGGCCAAAAATGAATGAGGTTTCATGACCCAGAACGCCGTTAGCCCGACCAACCTGATCGCCCATATCCTGTCTGTCGCAGAGGGCGCGGGGAACAAGCCGTTCCTCGTCGAGGGAGGGCGCGCGCGCCTCAGCTTCGCCCAGCTGGAGCCGCGAACGGCGCGGCTGGCGGCGCGGCTGGCCGCGCTTGGGGAGAAGCCCGGTGCGCGCGTGGTGGTGCAGGTGGATAAATCGGTGGAGGCGGTGCTGCTGTATCTGGCGGCCCTGCGCGCCGGCATGGTGTTCGTGCCGCTGAACACGGCCTATACGGCGGCGGAACTGGAATATTTCGTCGGCGATGCCGAACCGGCGGTGGTTGTCTGCCGCCCGGCGGATGAAGCTGCGGTGCGGGCGGTGGCTGGCCAGAATGCTGCCAGGTCGCCGGCGGTGGTGACGCTGGGCGCGGATGGCACCGGCAGCCTGCTCGACGACATGCCGGATGAGGGGGCGCCGCTGGTGCCGCGCGGCGGCGATGATCTGGCGGCGATCCTCTACACCTCCGGCACCACCGGGCGCAGCAAGGGGGCGATGCTGACCCACGCCAATCTGCTGTCCAACGCGCTGACGTTGAAGGATCTGTGGCGCTGGCAGGCCAACGATGTGCTGATCCACATCCTGCCGATCTATCATGTGCATGGGCTGTTCGTGGCGCTGCACGGGGCGCTGCTGGCCGGGGCCACGGTGCTGTTCCACCAGGGCTTCGACCCTGCCGCCGTTATCGCGGATTTCGCGGTGGGTACGGTGCTGATGGGGGTGCCGACGCATTACACCCGCCTGCTGGATCAGCCCAAAGCTTCTGGTGCCCTGACGCCCGAAGCCTGCGCGCACATGCGGCTGTTCATCTCCGGCTCGGCACCGCTGCTGACCGAGGCGCATCAGCGGTTCGAACAGGCCACCGGCCAGCGCATCCTCGAACGCTATGGCATGACCGAGACCGGCATGATCACGTCAAACCCCTATGACGGCGAACGGCTGGCGGGCACGGTGGGCTATCCGCTGCCGGGCGTGGCGGTGCGGGTGCGCGGCGAGAGCGGCGACCTGGCGGCGGCGGGCGAGCCCGGCGTGTTGGAAGTGCGCGGGCCCAATGTCTTTGCCGGCTATTGGCGCAACCCCGAGAAAACCGCGCAGGATTTCCGCGCCGATGGCTTCTTCATCACCGGTGATGTGGCAACGCAAGCAGCGGATGGCCGCATCACGCTGGTGGGCCGGGCCAAGGATCTGATCATCGCCGGCGGCCTCAACATCTATCCCAAGGAGATAGAGGAAGCGATCGACGCGCTACCCGGCGTGGCCGAAAGCGCGGTGATCGGCGTGCCCCATGCCGACCTTGGCGAGGCGGTGGTGGCGGTGGTGGCGCGGGCACGGGGCGGCGTTCTGGGCGAGGACGCGGTGATGGCGGGCATCACCGGGCAACTGGCGCGCTTCAAGCACCCTCGCGCGGTAATCATCGTTGATGAACTGCCGCGCAACGCCATGGGCAAGGTGCAGAAGGCCGCCTTGCGCGCGCAGCATGGCGCCCTGTTTGTGCCGAAAGCCTGACCCGCTTTACCCGCGCGGCCCAGGCTGGAACAGGCGCGCCGTCAGCGCCGCATAGCTGGGATCCGCCGGGCCATATTGGGGCAGGGTGCCGCCGAGCAAGCCGTCGCCGGTGAAGGGGCGCACCATGTGCATGTCATAGGTGACGAGCCGGTTCGCAAAGCGCCACTTGCCATCGGCGCAGCGCTGGTACCGGTCGAGATAGCGCACCGCCAGCAGGTCCTCCACCCGCGCGCCGAGGTCTTGCCCATCGCGCATGCAGTGCAGCGCCAGCGCATAGACCTCGCCATGGGCCACGTCGCCCTCCACGCTGACCAGATGGTTGCAGACATGATGACCGCTATAGGGGACATGCGGCAGCGCCTCGGCCAGGAAATCGCAGAAGCCCGCGGCATCGCCGTCGTAGCTGTCGCCATGGGTGTCGGTGGCATCCTCGGCATACAGGTCGCGCAGCAGGGCGAAGTCCTTGCGGTCTATCGCGCGGGAATAGAGCAGGGCCAGCTCGCGGATGGCTTCCTTGTCGAGCAGGATTTGCAGGGCGCTGTCGTTGTCGCTCATCGTCGTCTCTCCCGTGGGGGCGCTGCCGGTGGTTTCTCCGCCGGCATCCAGTATTGGTAGGCACGGTGTCTAAAGGTGACTGATGCCGCCGCATAGAAGGATTTGTTTGCATCGGCCGGGCCGGCTGGGCACAGGCACACCATCAGCGCAATAAGAATAACCTGACGGGGAGCCCTATGCCCAACACCCTAACCCATCTTCAGCGTCTGGAGGCGGAGAGCATCCACATCATCCGCGAGGTGGTGGCCGAGGCCGAGCGGCCGGTGATGCTCTATTCGGTGGGCAAGGATTCGGCGGTGATGCTGCATCTGGCGCGCAAGGCGTTTTATCCGAGCCCGCCGCCGTTTCCGCTGCTGCATGTCGACACGACGTGGAAGTTCCGCGCGATGTATGAATTGCGCGACAAGATGGCCGAGATGTCGGGCATGGATCTCTTGGTTTATCACAACCCCGAAGCCGCCGAGAAGGGCATCAACCCCTTCGATCACGGCGCGCTGCACACCGATATG
>CAIXXP010000175.1 GCA_903923465.1 uncultured Sphingomonadales bacterium
GCCGTCAGGCAGAAAATCTACTCATCCCCGTGTGCAGTTTTGCCAGGCCACCTCTCTTGAATCACAAACCAGGGTCCTTGAAAAGCCCCCCCACCAGGAAATCTGCCCCGGGTACCGAGGTCGCAGAGGCCGCGCATGCGGTCGAGGCGTGTAAATACTATCTTCACTCAGCCGTGCGGGAGTGGGGCACATCGACCGGCCCGGAGTGAATGGACTTCATCTGTCAACCAAAAACACCGTCCCACTTTCAAAACCGCTAATTTTGCATATTTTCAAGATATATCGTTTTTTACTAATACCTTATGTAAGTGGGACGCTGCTCGCGAAGTGGGACGCCAACGTCCCACTTCTTTTCTCCAAGTGGGACGCCAGATCGCCCTCCATGCACCCGCCGCTGGGCTTCGCCATGCTGGCGATGTTTATCGCTGAGAGGTGTCTAAACGCCCGAATATGGGCATTCTGAAGCGCTCTGAGAGGCCTCTAAGGGTTTTCTGGGCAACCTCCTGAGAGATCCCACCCGCACTGACAGTACACCGGTCCGAAATGCCATTTTTGGCCTCTACTGCCAAACCAGCCCCACCGACGGGCGCAGCCCGATCAACGGCCAATTTCCCCCGGGTTTACAGGGTTATCCCACCGAATGCCGGGCTGTCCCAAGATATCCCGCCTCACTGACATACCAACTGTCCCCGCACACCCGCCCGGTGGCCGAGGGGGGCCGGGGCGGGGCGCGGAAGGTTCGGGTGTGGGGGTGTGGGGTCAGTGCCGGCCGCCGCCCTCGTGGCCGCCGCCGCCGCCGCCGCCGTTGCCACCGTTGCCACCACCACCGGGATGGCCGCCGCCATGGCCGCCACCGCCGCCGCTCTCGTGACCGGCATATCCGCCGCCGTGGCCGCCGCGATCACCGCCGTGCCAGCCGCCGTGATCGCCCCCGCCGCGATCACCGCCCTGCCAGCCGCCGTGATCACCGCCGCCGTGATCACCGCCGTGCCAGCCGCCGTGATCGCCGCCGTGCCAGCCGCCGCGATCGCCGCCGTGCCAGCCGCCGCGATCGCCGCCGTGGCCGTCATAGCCGCGCCGGCCGTGGCCGTGCCAGCCATAGCCGCCGCCCCAGCCATAGCCGCGCCGCCAGGCATAGCCGCACCAGTACCAGCCGGGACCGCGCCAGCCGCCTTCGTACCAGCAATATTGGTGCTCGCCGAAGAAGAAGGCCTCGAAGCCGAAGGGCTGGGCCTGCGCCGCCTCGGGCAGGGACAGGCCGCTGACCGCGACGAGGCCGGCAAGGGCCGCGGTAACAATGGATCTTTTCATCGTGACTTTCCCGCATGAGAGTGAAAGCTGGCTAAAGGAAACGCCTGTTGCGGCTTATCGTTCCCGGGGCGGTTAGCGCAGTCTCGGAATCTACTTAGGTAGCGGTTCGGCGTGGGGGCGGCGTGGGCGCGGCGGCCGGCGTTTCGTGGTGGCTTGTGGCTTGTGTCCGGTGCGGATATCGTGCCTATTCGCGCGCGTTCGTTCACCCGGTCTCGCGCCGGCGAATTCACCACCGAGGCAGGCATGATCCTGTCCAAGAGGATGCACCCACCATGGCTCAATTTTCGACGACCCCGCTGTATATCGATGGCCAGTTGCGCCCGGCCGAGGGTGGCCGGGTGTTCGATGTGGAAACGCCGGTGAGCGGCACCATCGTCGGGCAGGCCGCCGATGCCACCGCCGCCGATGTCGACGCCGCGATTGCCGCCGCGCGCCGCGCCTTTGACGAGACCGACTGGGCAACCAATGTGCCGGCGCGCGTGGCCGCGCTGCGCCGCTGGCAGGAGGCGCTGAAGGCGCTGGCCGAGGAATGGCGCCCGCGCATCATGGCCGAGACCGGCTGCACCCGGCTGATGACCCATATGGTGCAGCTGGACATGCCGGTGGATGGCATGAGCTGGACGATCGACCTGGCCGAAAAGTTTGAATGGACGCGCGACATCGGCATCAGCAACAATTTCGGGCTGAACAGCCGGCGGCTGGTGGTGAAGGAGCCGACCGGCGTTGTCGGGGCGATCACGCCGTGGAACGTGCCGGTGCAGTGCTCGCTGGCCAAGGCTTGCGCGGCGCTGGCGGCGGGCTGCACCGTGGTGCTGAAGATGGCGCCGGATACGCCATGGGCCGGGGCCTATATGGGCGCGGCGGCCGAGAAGGCGGGGCTGCCGGCGGGGGTGTTCAACGTGATCACCAGCAGCGAGAAGGCGGCACCGGGCGAGCAACTGGTGGCCGACCCGCGCGTGGATGTGATCTCGTTCACCGGCTCTACCGCGGTGGGCAAGCGGATCATGGAGGCCGCCGCGCCGAGCCTGAAGCGGGTGTTTCTGGAGCTGGGCGGCAAGTCGGCGAACATCATTCTGGATGACGCGAAGTTCCCCGAGGCGCTGGAGAGCGGGCTGGCGGTGTGCATGCACGCGGGGCAGGGCTGCTCGATCACCACGCGGCTGCTGGTGCCGCGCTCGCGCTATGACGAGGCGGTGGCGATTTTGGAGCAGATGTTCAAGGCGGTGCCGTTTGGCGACCCGGAATCGATGCAGCAGGTGATGGGGCCGGTGGTCTCCAAGGCGCAGTATGACCGGGTGCTCGGCTATATCGCCATTGGCAAGGACGAGGGCGCGCGGCTGGTGGCGGGCGGCGAGCCGGCTTTCGAGGAGCGCGGCGGCTATTACATCAAGCCGACGCTGTTCGCCGATGTCGATAATGCCATGCGGGTGGCGCAGGAGGAGATCTTTGGCCCGGTGCTGGTGGTCATTCCCTTCGACGATGATGATGACGCGGTGCGGATCGCCAATGATTCGAAGTATGGGCTTTCCGGCGCGGTGCAATCGAGCAGTGCCGCGCGGGCGATGGCGGTGGCGAAGCGGATCCGTTCCGGCACCATGGCGATCAACAAGGGGGTCTATTTCGGCTCTGACGCGCCGTTTGGGGGATACAAGCACAGCGGCATCGGGCGCGAGATGGGGCTGGAGGGGTTCGAGGAGTATCTGCAGACCAAGACCATCGCCACCGAGGCGGAGATGGCCTGAGGGTTTTGGGCGGCTGCCGGAAGCGGCGGGCGCCTTTTCGATGAAGCGATGACGTATGGCGCCCGGTCTGATGGGTTCAGGCCGGGCGCTGTGGTTTGGCGGAGCTGGATTTTCCGGCGCGGCTGAATTGTTCCGCGTGCGGGAGCGGCCGCTGGTGCCATGGGGCGTCGCGGCGGTTTTGCGGCGGGGTGCGGGACGACGGGGGGCCGGCGTTGCGCTGTGGGTTTGCCGCCTTTTCGCGAATGGCCGGGGGCGGCGGCGGGGCCCTTCGGCGCGGCCCTGGGCGACAGGCGGATGGCGGGTCGGGCTCGCAGGGTGCCGCCATCTTGTTTGGCGCTGGCCCGGGGTATTTGCCCCGGGGGGTGGCGCCTGTGCCTGTCGCCGGGGGGCGCCATTACGCGGCGCCGGCCCGAATCACGATGGGTGGAAGGAGGCTTGGCCTTGGCCGCCCTCGTGCCCGTCTGATTGGGCGTTTAACCGATATGGTTTGTTGTAGGACAGCGGTTTTTGTGGGGGCCGGGCGCGTCTGGGCGTTTTCCGTTCAGGCTGGCGCGAACGGAAAAGCGACGCTCAGGCGCCGCGCGGGCTGGCCAGGGCGTTTTCCGTTCAGGCTGGCGCGCGTGGAAAGGCGACGCTCGGGCGCCGCGCGGGGTGGGCGCGGGTGCCGATCCGCAAAGCGCCGGAAACTGCTCTAGGGGTAGGTCGGGTGCCACATTTGGGCGGCGATGGCGGCCTCGCTGATCTGTTCGGGCGGGGCGCTGGAGACGCCGTCTCGCACCGCCTGCTGCGCCACCGCCACGGCGATCTGGATGGCCACCCAGCGCACGGCGGTGATCGGTGGCAGCAGGCCGGGGCTGGCCCCCAGGGGCTCGGCGCTGAGTTCGCCGAGGCGCCGGGCCGCCGCCATGAACATGGTCTCGGTGACTTCGCGCGCCGCTGACGCCAGCGCGCCGAGGCCGACGCCGGGGAAGATGTAGATATTGTTGACCTGCGTGACGCCGGGGGTGCCAAACGGGCTGCCGGTGCCGACGACGGCGCGGCCCTCGCTCCACGCGAGGATGTCGGCGGGGTCGGCCTCGGCGCGGGTGATCGGGTTGGACAGGGGGAAGATGACCGGGCGCTCGGTGAGGCTGGCCATGAGGCGCACGACGCCCTCGTTGAATGCGCCCTTTTGGCCGGAGACGCCGATGAGCACGGTGGGGCGGACCTCGGCGATGGTTTCCTCGAGGCCGAGGCGGCCATTGCCCGTGCCCTGAGGGAATCTGGGCCAGGCGGCGACATCGGCGGGATCGCGGGCGAGGCCGACCTGTTGCGGGGGCAGGTCCGGCATGTCGCGCAGGATGAGGCCGTCGCGGTCGATCGCCCAGATGCACCGGCGCGCGGCCGTCTCGTCGAGCCCCTCGGCCATGATCGCGCGGACCAGCATTTCGGCGATGCCGCTGCCCGCGGCGCCGACGCCGTAGAGCACGATTCGATGAGCGGACAGGCGGATGCCGGTGGTGCGCACCGCCGCCAGCAGCGAGCCGGTTGCCGTGGCCGCCGTGCCCTGAATGTCATCGTTGAAGCTGAGCAGGCGGTGGCGGTAGCGGGCGAGCAGATCATAGGCGTTCTTGCCGGCGAAATCCTCCCATTGCAGCAGCACGCCGGGGAAGCGTTCGATGACCGCCGCGACGAATTCCTCGATGAAGGCATCGTATTCGGCGCCGCGCACGCGGGGGGCGTGCCAGCCGATGTAGAGCGGATCGGCGAGGCGCGCCTGGTTGTCGGTGCCGGCATCGAGCAGGATGGGCAGCACCTCGGCCGGGTGGAAGCCGGCGCAGGCGGTGTAGAGCGCCAGCTTGCCGATGGGGATGCCCATGCCGCCCGCGCCCTGATCGCCAAGGCCGAGAATGCGCTCGCCATCGGAGACGACGATGACTTTCACCCGGTCGAGCGCGGGATCGGCCAGGATGGTGCGGATGCGGTGGCGGTTTGGCCAGCCGAGGAACAGGCCGCGCGGGCGGCGGAAGATCTGGCTGAACTTCTCGCAGCCTTCGCCGACGGTGGGGGTGTAGACCAGCGGCAGCATCATCGGCAGATCGGACTGGACGAGGGCGTGGAACAGGATCTCGTTGGTATCCTGCAACTCGCGCAGGAAGGCGTAGCGGTGGAAGTCGCTTTCCATGCCCTCCAGCATGTGGCGGCGGCGGTTGATCTGCTCGTCGAGCGACAGCACATGCGGGGGCAGCCAGCCGTGCAGGCCGAAGCGGTCGCGCTCTTCCAGGGTGAAGGCGGTGCCCTTGTTGGTGAGCGGATCGTTCAGCAGCGCATGGGCACTGGCGTAGGCGACAGCGGTGGCCACGGGGGCGGGGGCGGGGGCCAAGGGGGCGGTGCGGGGCGTCGGTTCGGTCAAGCGGTAGCTCCCATGGGGAAACGGGCCGAAACAGCCGGGCCGCACGGATGGCGTGATGCTCCCCCGCGCGGCCCTATACCGCTTTGGCGCTTCGCGCTCTACCGTATGATAGGTGACAATGGCGAATGGGGTTGCGCGGGGGCGGCGTCGGGAGTGGCATCGGGAGCGGCATCGGAAGCGGCAGGGTGAGGGCCCCGGGGGTGGCGAGGGTGCCCGGCGGGGCCGGGTGCCGCGAAAACGACATGGGGAGCGGGCAAAATTGATCGCGGTCCTTTTTTTGGGGCGGCGCGAGGCGCATCGCGGGGTGGCGGGCGGCGGGGGCCCATTGGTGCGGGGGCCCATTTGAGCGGTGGCCCATTTGAGCGGTGGCCGATTTTAGGGGGAGCCCATTTGAGCGGGAGCCCATTTGAGCAGGAGCCCATTTTGAGCAGGAGCCCATTTTGAGCAGGAGCAGAGTGTGACGGGCACGCGGGACATGATCGAGAACCAGACCTTCGCCGAGATAGCGATCGGCCAGAGTGCCACGCTGTCGCGGCGGCTGGGGCAGCGGGAGATCCAGTTGTTCGCGCTGGCCACCGGGGATGTGAACCCGACGCATATGGACCCGGCCTATGCCGCGAGCGACGCGTTTCATCAGGTGGTGGCCCATGGGCTGTGGAGCGGGGGGCTGATTTCGGCGGTGCTGGGCAACCAGCTGCCGGGGCCGGGCGCGGTCTATGTGAGCCAGTCGCTGAATTTCGTGCGGCCGGTGGTGCTGGGGGATGTGGTGACCGCGCGGGTGACGGTGACGGGCAAGGATGCGGCGGATGGCACGGTGACGCTCGCCTGCCTTTGCGTGAACCAGCATGGCGAGGTGGTGGTGGAGGGCGAGGCGCGGGTGCGGGCGCCGGCGGAAAAAGTGTCGCGGGCGCGATTTGAGCTGCCCGATGTGAGCCTGGCCGACCATGGCGGCTATCACCGGCTGATCGTGATGGCCCATGGCCACCCGCCGATGCCGACGGCGGTGGTGCATCCGTGCTCGGGCGCGGCGCTCTCGGCGGCGGTGGAGGCGGCGCAGGAGGCGCTGATCGCGCCGATACTGATTGGGCCCGAGGCGAAGATCCGCGCGGCGGCGCAGGAGGCCGGGCTCGACATTTCGGCCTTTCGGCTGGTCGCGGTGCCGCATAGCCATGCCGCCGCCGCCGAGGCCGTGGCCATGGTGGGGCGCGGCGAGGCGGGGCTGCTGATGAAGGGTTCGCTGCATACCGACGAGCTGATGGGGGCGGTGCTGGCGCATGGCTCGCCGCTGCGCACCGGGCGGCGGATCAGCCATGTCTATCTGATGGATGTGCCGGGCTATCCGCATCCGCTGCTGGTGACGGACGCCGCGATCAATATTGCCCCGAGCCTGGAGGACAAGGCCGACATCATCCGCAATGCCATCGATCTGGCGCATGTGATTGGCATTGCCTGCCCGCGCGTGGCGATTCTGGCGGCGGTGGAGACGGTGACGGCGAGCATGCCGGCGACGCTGGATGCGGCGGCGCTGTGCAAGATGGCCGAGCGCGGGCAGATTACCGGCGGCATTCTGGATGGACCGCTGGCCTTCGACAATGCCATCAGCCGGGCCGCCGCCGCCGAGAAGAAGATTGTCTCGCCGGTGGCCGGGCGGGCGCAGATACTGGTGGTGCCCAACATCGAGGCGGGCAACATGCTGGCCAAGCAGCTGACCTTTCTGGGCGTGGCGGATGCGGCGGGAATCGTGCTGGGGGCAAGGGTGCCGATCATCCTGACCAGCCGGGCCGATTCGCTGCGCACGCGGCTGGCCAGTTGCGCGGTGGGGCTGTTGCTGGCGGCGGCCCGGGAGGCGGGGGCCAATGGAACGGGGGATGCGGCGGCCAATGCGGCAGGGAGCGAGGGGCGGTGAGCGGGCCGGGGGAGCGGGGCGCGGCGCGCGTGATCATCAGCCTGAATGCGGGGTCGTCCAGCATCAAGTTTGCCCTTTATCGGCTGGAGGAGCGCCGGCTGGAGGAGAATTGGCTGGAGGAGGATTGGCTGGAGGAGGATTGGCTGGAGGATTGGGCGGAAGCGGGCGAGCCGGTGCAGGCGGCGGGCGGGGTGCTGGAGGGGATTGGCACCGCGCCGCGCCTGCGCCTGGCGGTGGCCGGGGGCGTGGCGCCGATAGAGCGGGAATGGCCGGATGGCGCGGCGCTGACGCATGAGGATTTGCTGGCGGAACTGTGCGACGAGGTGCTGGGGCATCTCGACGTGGCTGCCATTGCCGGCATCGGCCACCGCGTGGTGCATGGCGGCGGGGAATTCGACGCGCCGGTGCGGCTGGACGATGCCGTGATGGCCCGGCTGGAGGCGCTGTGCCCGCTGGCGCCGCTGCATCAGCCGCATAATCTGGCGGCGATCCGCGCGATTCGCGCGCTGCTGCCCGGGGTGCCGCAGGTGGCCTGTTTCGATACCGCGTTTCACCATGGCATGCCGGCGGTGGCGACGCGCCTCGCGCTGCCGCGCGCGCTGACCGACAAGGGGATCCGGCGCTATGGGTTTCATGGCCTGTCCTATGCCTATATTTTGCGGTGTCTGCGGGCGGTGGATGGCGATCTGGCGCGGGGGCGGGTGATTGTCGCGCATCTGGGCAGCGGGGCCAGCCTGTGCGCGATGGACGATGGGCGCAGCATCGATACCACCATGAGCTTTACCGCGCTGGACGGGCTGATGATGGGCACGCGCTGCGGGGCGCTGGACCCGGGGGTGGTGCTGCATCTGATCACGCAGGAGGGGATGAGCGCGGCCCAGGTGGAGCACCTGCTGTATAGCGAGAGCGGGTTGCGCGGGGTTTCGGGGATTTCGGGCGACATGCGGGTGCTGCATGCCAGTGCCAGCCCTGCCGCGGCCGAGGCTGTCGAGCTGTTCGTGTGGCGGGTGGCGCGCGAGATCGGCGCGCTGGCGAGCAGCCTGGGCGGGGTGGATGGCATCGTGTTTACCGCGGGCATCGGCGAGAATGATCCGGTGATCCGGGCGGCGATTGGCGAAAGGCTGGGCTGGCTGGGGCTGCGCATGGATGCGGCGGCCAATGCGGTGAATGCGCCGCTGATCAGCGCGGCCGGCAGCGCGGTGGTGCTGCGGGTGATCCCCACGGATGAGGAGCGGATGATTGCGCTGGCGACGCTGGCGACGTTGCGGGCTTAGCGCGCGGGCGGCGCGGCGCGGGCTTAGCGGGCGGGCGGCGGGGTGCGGGAGGGCACAAAAAAGCCCCCGGGAGAGCGGATCTCCCGGGGGCGATTTTTAAGCTTGGTTCAGATGCTTAGAAGTGCACCCGAACGCCGCCCGAGACCATGCGGGGCTCGTTGTAGATGAGGCCCATGTAGCCCACCGCGCTGAGCAGGCCAGCGGCGCCGACCTTGACGGTCTTGTTGGCGACGTTGGTGCCGTTGACGAACAGGTCGAACGGCTTGCCGGCGACGTTGGTCCAGTCGGCACGCAGGTTCAGCAGGCCATAGGCCTTCTGAGCGCCGTTGTGCTCGGGATCCTCGTAGAAGGCATCGTCCACCACCGCGAAGGACTGGTGGTAGTAGTTACCCGAAACGGCAACCTGACCCAGCGTCGGCTCGTCGATGAGCAGATAGCGGGCGTTGATCGACCAGGTGAACTTCGGCGTGTTGGTGAACGCCTTATTCACGTTCTGCGTGGTCACGCCGAGCGGGAAGGCCGCGGTGGGAACCGTGGTCTGCGAACCCGGCCAAGAGGTGTACTTGGCATCGGTGTAGGCAGCGTTGGCGCCAACCGTCAGCTTCGAACCAATGCGGAACTCGGATTCCAGCTCGAAGCCCTTGATGCTGCCAGCCGCGATGTTCTGCACCTGCGTGAACACACCGCCGCTGCCGCCGGGCAGGGTGTAGGTGAAGTTACGCTGGATGTTGCTGTACTGATCGGTGAAACCGGCCAGCGACACGCGACCCGCAATCGGCCCGCGCCAGGCATACTTCACACCGGCTTCGTAGTCGGTGATGATTTCAGGCGAGAACGAGGGCTGGAACGCGGGGAAGTTGGTTGCCGGATACTGGTTGATGCCACCCGGCTTGAAGCCACGACGGGTCGTGGCATAGACCAGCATGCCGTTCATCGGCTTGTAGTCGGCCGCGAAGTTGTAGCTGGTGGCGCCCTGGTTCAGGTAAGGCAGCGCAACCGTGGTGGGCGAAGGGGTGAAACCGCCGGGGGCGAACACCATCTGCGCGTTGGTCTGCTCCTGGCTGTAGTTCGAACGACGCACGCCGGCAGTGATGCTGGCGCCCTCGAACGGATGCAGCGTGCCCTGGGCGTAGACGCCCTTATCCGCCGAACGCACGTTCAGCGCGAACTGGCCGTTGGGCGAAGGCAGCGGGGCATAGGCATTCAGCGCGTTGCCGAAGGTGGTGAAGAAGTTGCCAACCGAGCTCGGCACCTTCTTGAAGCTGTAGTAGTAGCCCACAGTCCAATCGAGCAGCTTGCTGTGACCCTGCACCTGGAACTCATCGCTGAAGTTCTGGAAGAAGGCCTGGCTGTCGCCGGAGTAGGGAACCACGGCGCCGTTCACCACATTCCAGCCGTTGTAGGCAGCAGCAGCGCCAACGCCGCTGAGCTCCCAGTTCGCCGCCGAAGTGCCGACAGCGTTGGTGGCGAAGATGTTCTTGATGGTGATGTCGCCCAGCACGCCCACGCCATCCTGATGCAGGGTGGTGGTGTTGGTGATGTTCTTGGCGTTGTTGATCTGGTGCAGGGCCTGCGGAATGTCCGTCTGGCGGACGCTGCCACCGGCGGCAAGGCGGGCCAGTTCGGCGTTGGTGCCGTTGACCAGGTTGCTGATCATGCCGAGGCGCTGGGCGGTGCAGGCGGCAACCGCGCCCGGAGCCGAGATGGCGGCGCACAGACCACCGACGACGCCCTGGGTGAGCGGGCTGCCGGGGTTATAGAACGGAACGTTCACCACACCAAAGGGAGGGCCGAAGTTGACCGGGCTGGTCCACAGCGGGTTGAACTCCTTGAGGACGACGCTGCCGCCGTGCTCGTTGACATCCTGGCCGCTGAAGATCAGCAGGTTCTCGATGCCGTCAACGGGCTTGGCCAGCAGGCTGACGCGGTAGTATTCGCGATGCTTGTCGTCCAGATCCTGGCCGCTGGCCTGGATGTACTGGTTGCTGGCGTTGCTCTGCGTGAAGCCCGTGCGGCGCACGAAATCGCCGGCGACGCGAAGCAGCAGCTTGTCCTTGATGATCGGCACGTTCAGCGCGCCGAGGACTTCCTTGTAGTTGTAGTTGCCGAAGCGAACTTCAAGGTTGCCGCCCAGATCGTTGGTGGGACGCTGCGAGGTGAGCAGAACCGCGCCACCCGTGGTGCTGCGGCCGAACAGGGTGCCCTGGGGACCCTTCAGAACCTGAACGCCCGACAGGTCGAAGAACTGTGCGGTCGTGCCCTGGCTGGGCAGCTCGTACACGGGAACTTCGTTGATGTAGGTGATGACGCCCGGCTGCGAACCATAGGTCGCGCCCTGGCCGCGGATGAAGAAGTAACCGTCGGAGCGCTGGGCGTTGCCCGAATAGAGCGTGAGGCCCGGGGTGTGGGCGATCAGGTCTTCAGGAGTGTTGATGCTCTTGTTGCGCAGCGTCTCGGCACCAAAGGCGGTGACCGAAACCGGAACCTTCAGCGAGGATTCCTCGCGGCGGCGGGCGGTGACGACGATGTCGCCGATGGAGTTCTGAGCCGAGGCACCGGCGGCGGCAGGTGCCTGCTCGTCGGCGAAGGCAGGCGCGGCGAATGCCAGCGCGCTGGTGAAAAGGGTAAATGCAATTTTCCGCTTCATGGTCGGTTTCCTGATCCCTGAATACTGTTTCGCTGCTCTTGCGGCAGCACACACCGATCGGCCCTCCGGATCGGGACCGCCCGACTGGCGCAGTGACCGTAATTTGTAAAGGACCGTCAGGTTCGTTTGCGGCGCGACCGTGACCCATATGCCACAGGTAGCGGGCGGGGGCGGTGGGGCAGGCGGAAATGGCGGAAATCTGCGGGGGCGGTGGCGGTGCTAGGCGGCGGCGCTGGCGCGCAGGGGCGAAGGGCTGGCCGGGGATGCGGCGTAACTGTCTGGATCGATGGGTATATATTGGTTGCCTTGCCGGGGTGCGTTCGGCGGCATGGCTGGTGATTTCACGCGGGGGCGCATGGCTGGCGCCGGCATGGGCTGGGCCCGCGCTGGCTTGCGGCGGGGGCGGAGGCGCGGGGATTGACCGGAAGACAAACGATCGCGTTTGCTCGCCGGGCTTTCTTGCCTCAGCGCTGGGCGCAACGATAGCGGGCGGGACAGGCGCGGCGGATGGCCGCGCCCGGCGCGCAACAGGGGGAGAGCGGGACCATGGATCTGAAGCTGACCAATCGAATCGCCGTGGTGGCCGGGGGCAGCCGGGGCTCGGGCTATGCGGTGGCGGCCGAACTGGCGGCCGAGGGCGCGCGCGTGGTGCTGACCGGCCGCAACCCCGATTTCGTGGCGGATGCTGTCGACCGGATTACGCAGGCGGGCGGCACGGTGAGGGGTCTGGTGACCAATATGGTGAGCGTGGAGGACGCGAAACGGATCGTCGATCTGGCCCGCGAGGCGTTTGGCGAGCCGGACATCCTGGTGGTCAACCCGCCCTCGCCGAGCAATACCTCCGGGTTCGAGGCGGTGACCAACGAGGAGTATCTGGCTGCCCACGACATGTACACCATGTCGCTGGTGAACCTGGCCCGCGAGGTGCTGCCGGCGATGAAGGCGCGGCGCTGGGGGCGGATCGTGGAACTGGCCTCCATCGTCAAGACGCCCCACCTGCACGTGCCGCTGCCCCACCAGAACACCCGCGTGGCCTCGGTGGCGATCATCAAGACGATCTCGTTCGAATATGCCAAATACGAGATCACCGCTAACAGCATCGCGCCCGGGGCCATCGCCTCGGCGCTGGCGACCGAGTATTTCGAGGTGAACGGCTATGATGCGGAGGCCTATCTGAAGGCGACGCCGATGGAGCGGTTTGGCTATCCCGAGGATATTGCCGCGCTGGTGGCGTTCCTGTGCTCGCAGCGGGCCAATTTCATCAGTGGCGAGACCATCCGGATTGATGGCGGGGCTTCGGTAAGCCTGTTTTAGGGGGCTGTTCTGGGCCGTTGGTTCTGGGCCTTTGGTCCTGGGCCGTTGGTTCTGGGCGCCGCCGGGTGCCGCGCTTCCCCGTGATTGACGGGCCCAAGGGAATGCGCGCATCGTCGCCGGGGAAAACACAATGACCGGGCCCGGGCCCGGAATGGGAGAGCATGACATGTCGGATCAGCAGACCAACGAGCTTCGCTTTGATGGGCGGGTGGCGATTATCACCGGGGCGCGGCGGGGCATTGGCCGGGCCTATGCGCTGTTGCTGGCGCGGCGCGGGGCGCGGCTGGTGCTGAACGCGCTCGGCTCGCTGGACGAGCTGGCGGCGGAAATTCGGGCGATTCCGGGGGCGGAGGTGGCGACGCTGTCGGGTGATGCGGGCGACGCGGCGGTGTGCGCGGCGCTGGTGGAGCTGGCGGTGAAGCAGTTCGGCAAGCTGGATATCGTGATCTGCAATGCCGGTGGGGCGACGATGATGCCCGTGGCCGGCGAGGGCTCGGACGAGTTGTTTGCCCGGACGCTGCAGGTGGATGCGGTGGGGCCGTTCCATCTGGTGCGCGCCGCCTGGCCGCATTTCGAGAAGCAGGCCTATGGGCGGGTGCTGCTCACCTCCTCCACCGTGGGGGCCTATGGCATTGCCGGCATGGTGCATTATGCCGCCGCCAAGGGGGCGATTATCGGCATGACCCGCGCACTGGCGCTGGAGGGGGCAGCGGCCGGGATCACCGTCAACGCGGTGTTCCCCAATGCCACCACCGAGGGCGCGACGGCGGGATCTGGCGTGACCAATGCCGACCCGTGGCGCGCGAAGTGCACGCCCGGGATCGTGGCGCCGGCGGCGGCCGTGCTGACCCATGAAAGCTGCCCGGTGAATGGCGAGCTGATCAATGTGGGGGCGGGCCGGGTGGCCAAGATGTTTGTCGGCAATGCCCCCGGTTTCCACGATGCCGCCCTGACCCCGGAATCGCTGATCGCCAACTGGGCGGTGGTGATGCGGGAAGAGGGCTATTACGTGCCGAAGGACGCGATGGAATCCGGCAATGTGTGGGCGAGGAAGAACGCCGGGTTCTAGGCGGGGCCGAGGCGGGCGGGGGCCGCTGTCTGTCGTGGTGGCGGGCGGCGGGGTTTGAGCCTGGCTGGCTTTGCGTGGCGGCGGGATTTGGGCGGGTCTGGGCCGTCTGGCCTGCTGGCCGGGACTTTCGGGCTTGGCCTGGTCGCGCGGTGGGCGGCACGTGGTCGCGGGTTGGCCACAAGGGGCTCGGCGTTGGCCTGCCGCCGGTGCCGGCCCCTCGCCTCCCGTGCCTGCCCGTGGCTCGTTGAGGGCGGGACAGTGGACGGGGAGGCGGGAGCGGCGGCGGGGGTTCAGATGAGGCCGCCTTCGCGCAGGGTGGCGATTTCGTCGGCGGTGAAGCCGGCGGTTTTGAGGACCGCGTCGGTATCGGCGCCGATGGTGGTGGGCGGGGTGCGGTCGGTCGCGGTGGTCTCGCCCGAGGGGCTGGACAGGTGGATCGGGTTGGCGGGGACTTGCCGGCCGGCGACCTCGACCAATGCGCCGCGGGCGATGATCTGGGGGTCCCGGGCGATTTGCGCGCCCTGGTTGACTGGCGCCACCGCCGCGCCGAGATCACCCAGCACCGCCAGCCATTCGGCCAGCGGGCGGGTGGCGAAGCGGGCGGCGAGGGCCTGCGTGGCCGCCTCGGCATGGGCGGGCTGGTGCAGGTGCGGGACGAGTTCGGGGGTGCCGACCCCTTCGCACAATTGGCCCCAGGTGCGCGGTTCGGCCGCCGCGACGCTGATGTAGCGGCCATCGGCGCAGAGGTAGAGGCGGCGATCTGGCGTGACGGGGATGCTGGCGAATTCGCCCGCTACCGTGCCGTCGAAGCCGGAGAGGTGCCACAGCGAGGATTCCGCCAGGCTGACATCGAGATGGCCACCGAGGCCGCTGCGGTGGCGCTGGAGCAGGGCGGACTGGATCGCCGTGACCGCCATCAGCGCGCCGGTGGAGACCGCCAGCATCGCCGCCGGGTGCCACGGCAGTTCGCCACCGAGCGCCGCCAGCAGGCCCGACTGGGCGAGGAACGACAGATCGTGGCCCGACCACTGCGCATAGGGGCCGGTCTGGCCGTAGCCGGTGATGGCGCACCAGATGAGTTCCGGGCGCAGGGCCGCCGCCTGTTCATAGGTGAAGCCGGTGGCGACGCTGCTGCCCGGCGCGCCGTTTTCAACCACGACATCGACGGTGGCGATCAGCCGGGCGAGGACTTCGGCGCCGCGCGGGTCGCGGGTGTTCAGCGTGATCGAGCGCTTGGCCCGGCTGAGGCCGACCTGGCCGATGACGAGGCTGGGCTTGCCCGCCTGCGCCGGGCTTTCGACGCGGATGATCTCCGCCCCGAGATCGGCGAGCAGGACGGTGCAGTAGCCGCCCGGGGGCAGCCGGGTGAAATCGAGGACGCGCACGCCGTCGAGGGGTTTGAGTGTCATGCCGGGATCCTCTCGTGTGTTTGCGGCAGGGTACGCAGCCATGGGCTTGCCGTCTAGCGCGGGATGGTGTTGCGGGCTATGCGGGCGGCGGGCCCGGCGGATGGGCAGCGGGCGGAAAGGCCGGATCAGCCATGCGTGCACTCTCGCCAATGTTGCAGAAGATACTCGATGCGGCCGAGCAGGAGTTTGGCGACAAGGGGCTGCATGGCGCGAAGATCCTGTCGATCGCGCAATCGGCCGGGACCAGCAAGCAACTGATCTATCACTATTTCGAGAGCAAGGAGCGGCTTTACGAGATTGTGGTGAGCAAGCGGGTGCGCGACTGCTTTGAGCAGCTGATCGCCGTGGAGATGGAGCGGGACGAGCCGGTGGCGGCGATCGGCCGGTTCCTGGGGGCGTTTATCGATTATCTTGAGCAGCATTCGGAAAATATCGTGCTGTCGATCGATCAGGTGCTGCACAATGGCGCGCAGATGCGCGCCGACCGCGAGCTGGCGGCGACGCGCGAGGTGATGCTGCAGAGGCTGGCGGTGCCGCTGGCGGCGGGGCAGGCGCTGGGGCTGTTCAAGCCGGGGATCGATGCGAACATGGTGTTTTTTCTGATGACGGCGTTCATCGTTGGCGCGCTGTCTTTGCGGCCGGTGTTTGCCATGCATGACGGCAGGATTTCGGAGACCTCGCCCGAGGGACTGCGCGGGCTGATGCGCCAATTCCTGCTGGACGCGCTGCGGGCTTGAGTTCGCCGGCCTAGCGGCCTTTCCACACGGGGGCGCGTTTTTCGGCGAAGGCGCGGGGGCCTTCGCGCGTGTCCTCGGCGGTGCGCCAGGCGGCGAAGGCGGGGTAGTCGTCTTGCGCGCGCATGGCGGTGGCGAGGTCTGGTTCGCCAAGGCCGCGCATGGCCGCCTGCTTGGTGGCGCGGACCGACATGGGGGCGCAGGCGAGGATTTCGGCGCACCATTTGGCCACGGTGGCGGCCAGTTGTTCCGCCGGGACGACCTCGTTGACGAGGCCGAGGGCGAGGCCTTCGGCGGCGGAGATGCGGCGGGCGGTGAGCAGATAGCCCATCGCGCGCTTCAGGCCGATCTGGCGGGCGAGGCGGTGGATGCCGCCGCCCAGCGCCACCGCGCCGACCAGCGGCTCGGGCAGGCCGAAGCTGGCGGTCTCGGCGGCGATGATGATGTCGCAGGCGAGGGCAATTTCGAAGCCGCCGCCGAGGCTGACGCCATTGACCGCCGCGATGACCGGCTTGTCGAGGTCAAAGCGTTCGATGAGGCCGGCGTAGCCGTTCCTGGGGTAGCGGCCGTCTTCGGGGTTTTCCGGCACCGCCTTCAGGTCGCTGCCGGCGCAGAAGGCGCGGGGGCCGGCGCCGGTGACCACGCAGATGAACTGGGCGGGGTCTGCGGCGAAATCGTCGAAAGCGGCCTGCAACTCGTGGTGCATGGGGACGTTGATGGCGTTCATCACCTCTGGGCGGTTGAGGGTGATGGTGGTGACGCGATCCGCCTTGGCGACGGTGATGAACTGGTGGGTCACTGGGGTTTGCCCCCGGCGGCGCGGTATTCGGCTGCGAGGCGGTCGACCAGTTCGGCGACGGGGGGGATGTCGTCGATGGTGCCGACGCCGTGGCCGCCGCTCCACACATCGCGCCAGGCCTTGATATGCTCGGGGATGGTGGGTTTGAGGAAGCCGGCGGTGGGGGGCAGATTGTCGGGATCTAGCCCGACGCGGGCGATGGAGCCGCGCAGATAGGTGGCGGTCATGCCGGAAAGCCGGTCGGTGATGACGACATCCGCCATCTGCTGCGAGACAAGCAGTTCGTGATAGGCGGGATCGGCCATGGATTCGCGCGTGGCGGCGAACCGCGTGCCCATGTAGGCGAAATCCGCGCCCAGCGTTTGCGCGGCGAGAATGCCGCGGCCATCGCCGATGCAGCCGGCCAGCAGGATGGCGCCATCGAACTGGCGGCGGACCTGCGGCACGAAGGCGAAGGGGTTGGCGCTGCCGGTGTGGCCGCCGGCGCCGGCGGTGAGCAGGATGAGGCCATCGACGCCCTGTTCGGCCGCCTTGGTGGCGTGGCGCAGCGTGGCGACATCGTGGAACACCAGACCGCCATAGGCGTGCACCCGCTCCACCACCGGGCCGGGCTGGCCGACGCTGGTGATGACGACGGCGGGCTTAAACCGCTCGATCAGCGCGAGATCGGCCAGGAAGCGGGGGGAGCCGGCGCCCTGGACGATGAGATTGACCGCATAGGGGGCGGGGTGGAGGCCTTGACTGCGCGCTTCTGCGAGTTCGGCCTCGATGCGGGTGAGCCATTCTTCCAGCACCTGTTCCGTGCGGGCGTTGGCGGTGGGGAAGGAGCCGATGATGCCGGCCTTGCAGGCGGCGATGACCAGATCTGGCCCCGAGATGAGGAACATGGGCGCGGCGATGACGGGGAGCCGCAATTGCGCGCGAAGTTCGGATAGGGTCATGGGATGCTGGTTGCCTTTCGGGGCGGTGCGCCGGAGGTTCGCTGGCGGGCGCGCCGTGTGGTGTGGCCCGCGCCGGGTGGCGGCGCGGGCGGCTGGCCCGAGAGCCTAGCGGATAATCGCGCGGGCGCGCAGATCGGCGATGTCGGCAGCCGAGACGCCGAGTTCCGCCAGCACCGAGGTGCTGTGTTCGCCATAGGCCGGGGCGGCGGAGAGCTGGCCGATGGGCGCCTCGTCGAATTGCGCGGGGGAGGCGCCGGTGAGGTAGCTGCGGCCATCGGTGGTGGTGACCTCGGTGACGAAGCCGTTCTCCAGCGCCTGCGGGTCGGCGATGACCTCGTCGGGGCTTTGCAGCGGGGCCCAGACGCCTTGCAGCGTGGCCAGCTTCTGCTTCCAGTAGAGGAAGTCGTGGGCGGCGAAGATCGCCTCGAATTCGGCGATGAGCGCGGCGCTGTTCTGCGCGCGGGCGGCGGGGTCGGCGTAGCGCGGGTCGTCGATCATGTCTGGCCGGCCCAGATGGTGGGCGAGATCGGGCCACCACTGCGGCATCAGCAGGCACAGGCTGATCCAGCGGTCGTCGCTGGTGCGGTAGTTGTTGACCAGCGCGTTGAAGGCATCGGCGCGGCTGGTGGGGCCGCGCTGGAGCCCCATGCCGGCGGCGGCCATCGACTGCGACATCAGGTAGATGCCGAAAAGATAGAGGGCATTGTCGACGATGGCGCCCTTGCCGGTGCGCTCGCGGCGGAACAGGGCGGCGGAGATGGCGCCGGCGAGGGTGGCGCCGCCGCCGAGATCGCCGACCGAGCCGGGTTGCAGCGGGGGTTCGGCGCCCGGCGGGGTTTGCATGTAGCCCGAGCCGGAGCGGCACCATGACGAGGGGTAATCGAAGCCGCCATCGTTGGCCATGGCGCCTTGCAGGCCATAGCCGGTGCCGCGCGCGTAGATGATCGTCGGGTTCAGCTTCTGCACGTCCTCGGGTTCGATGCCCAGCTTCTGGCGGGCGTCGGCGCGCAGGTTGGTGATGAACACATCGGCGGTGGCGATGAGCTTGTGCAGCAGGGCGCGGCCCTCTGGCTGGGTGAGATCGAGCGCGACCGAGCGTTTGCCGCGGTTGCCGGCCTCGAAATACATGCTGAGGCCATCCTTGCCGGAATTGGGGATGGCGAGGTTGCGGCCCGGATCGCCGCCGCCGGCGGCGCGCTCGATCTTGATGACATCCGCGCCCCAGTCGGCCAGGATCATCGCCGCTGCCGGCACGAAGGTGTGTTCGGCCACTTCGACCACTTTGATGCCAGCCATCACGTCGTACATCCGCTCTCTCCATCCGATGGCGGGTTATGGCCCGCTTGTTTTGCCCAGCCTGTTTCCACGACCGCCTATTCCATGAACAGTTTTGCCCGGCAGGGGAAGGGGGTTTGCGGTGCCGGCGTGGCGGGGATGCGGGGGCGGGGATGCGGGGGCGGGGATGCGGGGGCGGGGGTGCCCGTGCCGGCGCGATAGGCCCTTGCACCGGGGGGAGGCTTGGCGGATGGTCGCGGCCAGACAGACCAGGACAGGAGATGTGCCCGTGACCAAGCCCGAGGTAAGCCGGAACGAGGCTGGAAAACCGCCGGTGGCGGTGGTGATCGGGGCGACATCGAAGTGGCAGGCGGATGGGCGCAACACGAAGTTCATCCATGGCGGGGTGCTGGACGACAGCGACCTGCCGATCTCCGCCCGCTGGGGTGCCGGGGGTGGCATTGCGCAGAAATTCGCCGCCGAGGGCTATGTGACGGTGATCACCTCGCGCACGCGGGCCAATGCGCGGGGGCTGGCCGACGCGATTGGCGCGGCGGGGGGGCAGTGCCATATCGTTGAGCTGGACGTGGGGGAGGCGGAATCCGTGGCGCGGGCGTTTGGCGAGATCCGCGAATTGGCGGGGGAGCCGGACATCGTGGTCTATAACGCCGGGTATATGGACGGGCGCGACCTGCCCGACGGCATGGATTTGCTGGAGCATGTGCCCAATGCCGTGTTCGAGACGGCGATAGCGGTTTCGGCGCGGGGGCCGTTTCTGGTGGCCAAGGAGGTGTTGCCGGCGATGCGGCGGCGCGGGTCTGGCTCGCTGTTCTTCACCAACAACCCCAATGCCCTGCGCGGCAAGAAGCGGCAGAACGGGGAATCGCTGTATTATCCGCGGGTGCTGATCCGCACGCTGTCGCAGGTGCTGGCCGACGAATATTCGGAAGCCGGGGTGCATGTCGCGAATTTGATCGTCGATGGCTATATCGATTCGCCGGGGACGCGGCACCACCCGGCCGTGGCCGGGCGCGAGGAGGTGCTGATCAAGCCTGCCGCCATTGCCGATGCCTTCTGGTATCTGCACAATCAGGACCCCTCTGTTTGGTGCCACGAGATGCAGCTGACGCCGCATGCCCAGCGGATCAGCGTGTGATCGGCGTGTGATCGGCGGGGAGGGCGTATTGGCGTTTGCCTGAATTTTCTATCACTGATAAGCGTTCGCAATGAGCAATTGCAGCACGTGCGTCGTGCGGAACCGGTCGATCTGCTCGGCTCTGGACGGAACTGAAATCAGCGCCCTGGGGTCCATCAGCCGGTTGCGCAGCCTGGCGGCGGGGGAGCCGTTGCTGTGGGAGGGTGACGATTCCGTGCTGCTGGCCAATGTGGTCGAGGGCGCGCTGAAGTTGACCATGTCCATGCCCGATGGCGGCGAGCAGATTGTCGGCGTGGTCTATGCCGCCGATTTCATCGGGCGCCCGTTTGGCGGCGCCACCCCCTATGGCGTGACCGCGCTGACCGACGCGCAGATCTGCGTGTTCGCCCAGAGCGATTTCGAGCGGCTGGCCGCCGACCACCCGACGCTGGAGCAGAAGCTGCTGGAGCGCACGCTGGACGAGCTGGACCGGACGCGGCGGTGGATGCTGCTGCTGGGGCGGATGAATGCCGAGCAGAAGCTGGCCTCGTTCCTGCTCGAACTTTCCGAGAGGCTGGGCAACCCCGGGTGCGAGCCGGAGAATGCCGGGCCGGTCGACCGGTTCGAGCTGGCCTTCAGCCGCCAGCAGATCGGCGATGTGCTGGGGATGAGCGTGGAGACCGTGAGCCGCCAGTTCACCCGGCTGACGCGGCAGAAGATTATCGCCAACCCCACCCGCCGCGCGGTGGTCATTCTCGACCGTGGGGCACTGGCCGCGCGGGCGGGTTGAAACCCCGGCATTTTTCCATGATGGCAGGCGGCGCATTGCGCTGGCCAAGCGGGGCGAAGCACTGCACAGGGATGGCTGCCCGATTTCGGTGCCCGGTGTTCGGCCTGGTGTTCGGCGCGGTTTTTGGCGCGGTGTTCGGCGCGGTGTTCGGCGCGGTGTTCGGCGCGGTGTTCGGCGCGGTGTTCGGCCCGGTGTTCGGCGCGGTTTTCGGGGCGGTGTTCGGCAGGGGGATTCCCGCATGTGCTTTTCGGCCACGGCCAGCTTTGTTGCATCAGGCGTAATCGGGACCATCGGCGTGGCGACGCTGCGGCATGTGCGGGAGCCGCGCGCGCTGCTGTTTGCCTGTGTGCCGCTGCTGTTCGCGGTGCATCAGTTTACCGAGGGGCTGGTGTGGCTGGGGCTGGACGGGCAGATCGGCAAGATCGCGCTGGACCATGTGTCGTTCCTGTTCACCCTTTATGCGCAGGGGATTCTGCCGCTGCTGATGCCGGTGGCGGTGTTGCTGATGGAGCCGCCGGGGCGGCGGCGTGACGCGATCTGGGGGTTGACCGCGATTGGCGCGGTGGCCTGTGCCTGGGATGTGACCGGGCTGATCGCCTGGCCCACCCATACTTTCGTCGATTATCAGTCTATCTCGTACCGCAACCCGATTACCGGCAATCTGACTATCTCGCTGCTGTACATCATGGCCACTTGCGGCGCGCTGATGCTTTCCACGCATCGGGTGGTGCGGTGGTATGGCGTGCTGAACGTGATCGGGCTGTCGATTGTGCAGGTGGTGCGGGATTATGCCTTTGCCTCGGTGTGGTGCTTCTATGCCGCGCTGCTGAGCGTGATCATCTATTGGCAGTTCAACCGGGGCAATATCGATGTCGAGACGCCCAACGGCATGTCGCCGGTGCTGCGGCCTTTCCTGTTCCCCTGGCTGCGGCTGAAGCGGATGGCGGCGGCCGTTGAGGGGGCGCGGCGTTGAGGGCTGGCGGGCGGCCTCTTGCGCCGACCCCCGGGGGCCGCCTAGGGTTTGCCGGTGACAAGGCGCTTGCCGGTAGGCGCGCCGCTATGGGGATGATGGACGCCGCATGACTTACAGCCATATCGTCATTGGCGGCGGATCGGCCGGGGCCGTGATGGCCAGCCGCCTTTCGGAAAATGGCGCCAACGCCGTGCTGCTGCTGGAGGCCGGGCCCGATACGCCGCCGGGCAGGGAGCCGGCGACCATCCTCGACAGCTATCCGGGCAGTGCCTATCTCGACGCGCGGTTTCAGTGGCTGGAGCGGCGGGTGACGATTGGCCGGCGCGGCAACCGCCCGCCCGGGCACTCCGGCCTGCCGCTGCGCCGATACGAGCAGGGCCGGGTGATGGGGGGCAGCTCGGCGATAAACGGGCAGATGGCCAATCGCGGGGTGCCCTGGGACTATGCGGAATGGGTGCGGCGCGGGGCGGCCGGCTGGGGCTGGGGGGATGTGCTGCCGTTCTTCCGCAAGCTGGAGAGTGACCGGGATTTTGGTGGGGAGTTGCATGGGAGCGACGGACCGCTGCCGATCCGCCGGGTGCCGGTGGCGCAATGGCCGGGGCAGGCGCGGGCGTTTTCGGCGGCTTTTGCCGAGGCGGGGCTGCCGTTTCTGGCCGACCAGAATGCCGAGTTTGGCGATGGGCATTACCCGATCACCATTTCCAATGTCGACGACCACCGGGTTTCCACCGCGATGGCCTGGCTGACGCCGGCGGTGCGGGGGCGGGGGAATCTGACCATTCGGGCGAATACGCGGGTGGCGGGGCTGACGTTTGAGGGCGCGCGGGTGACTGGCGTGCGGCTGGCCGGCGGTGAAGAAATTGCGGCGCGCGAGGTGGTGCTGTGCGCGGGGGCGCTGATGACGCCGGAGATGCTGTTGCGCAGTGGCATCGGGCCGGGGGACGAGCTGGCGGCGCTGGGGATGGCGGTGCGCAGTGACCAGCCGGGGGTGGGGCGCGGGCTGTCGGACCATCCTTCGGTGGCGATTGCCAGCTTTCTGCCGCCGGCGGCGCGGATAAAGGCCGGGCGGCGGCATATTTATCTGGGGATGCGCTGGTCTAGCGATCTGGCGCGCTATCCGGCGGGGGATATGTCGGGGGTGGTTTCGACCAAGGCGGCGTGGCACGCGGTGGGCGAGCGGCTGGGGACGGTGGCGTTCTGGATCAACCGGCCGGCATCCGAGGATGGGCGGGTGACGCTGACCTCGGCCGACCCGGCAGTGGCGGCGGCGGTGGATTTCAACCTGCTGTCTGACCCGCGCGATGGGGAGCGGCTGGCGGACGGGTTTCGGCGGATGGCGGCGGTGCATTATTCGCCGCTGCTGGCCGGGGCGATTTCGGACGCGTTTCCGGCCAGCTATAGCGAGAAGGTGCGGCAGATCGGCACGATCAACCTGCGCAACCGGATTTTGACGCGGATTGCCGCGGTGTTTCTCGACGGGCCGGCGTGGCTGCGGCGGGAGTTTCTGGAGCGGGCGGTGATGGAGGGCGAGCAGCTGGCGGCGCTGTTGAGCGACGATGCCAAGCTGGACAGCTTTGTGAGCGCGGCGGTGGCCGGGGTGTGGCATGCGAGCTGTTCATGCCGGATGGGGGCGCCCGATGACGCCATGGCGCCGCTGTTGCCCAATGGGCGGGTGAAGGGGATCGCGGGGCTTTCCGTGGCGGATGCCTCGGCCTTTCCGGCCATTCCCAGTGCCAACACCAATCTGCCGACGATCATGCTGGCGGAGAAGATCGCGGATGGGCTGGTGCGGGCCGGGTGAGGCGGGCGACCTGATACGGGTGGCCTGATGCGGGTAGGGTGCGAGGGTGGCGCGGCTTTCGGCCAAAAGCTGACGCGAGGGAGGGTGCGGCTCAAGCGCCCCGCGAGCTGGCCGCGAGAGCCGGTCGGGCCAGGGGTTGGGCCAGGGGTCGGGCCAGGGTTGGACGCCGCCTTAGGTGGTCAGGGCGCGGCGGACGGCGGCTTGCCAGCCGGCGAGCAGGGCGGTGCGTTCGGGCGAGGCCATGGCGGGGGTGAAGCGGCGCAGGCTCTCGGGCGCGGCGGCCAGTGCATCGGGCCAGGCGAGTTCGCGCCGGGCGGTGGCGAGGATGCGGCGCTCGGCATCGAACACCAGGCAGCGGGTGGAGGTGGTGCCCTGATCTATCGCCAGAATGTGGTGTGCCATGGTTCCCCCCTCCCCGCCCCCTGTTGCGCGTGCGCGGCGCGGGGGCCCGTGCCCGGGTTTAGTGGCCGGGTTTAGTGACCGGCTTTAGTGGCCGGGAGGGCCGGGGGGGCCGCTCATGCGGACGCGCGGGGTGAGCCACACCACCGCCGCGCCGAAGAACAGCACGCAGGCCGCCACCATGAAGGCGTGGTTGAGGGCAATGGTGATCGCCTCCTTGTCGACCAGCATCGAGATGTAGCCGCGTGCCTGTTCCGCCCCCATGCCCACACCGGCCAGCGCGGTCTGCGCCGCCTCCGGATGGATGCGCCCGGCCAGCATGACCCGCGAGGCGGTGGTGGCGTTGGTCCAGATGGTGAGCACCGTGGAGGTGGCAATGGCGATGGCCATGGTGCGCATGAAATTCTGCAGGCCCGCCGCCGAAGCCACTTCCTCGGGCTTTACCGCGCCCATCGCCATGGTGGTGAGCGGGATGAACATGAAGGGAATGCCCAGCCCTTGCGCGAACATCGGCCAGGCGAGCTGCCACATATCCGACCCGCTGAACCAGTGCATGCGGACGACCGCGGCAAGGCCCATCCATGCCGCGCCGCCGGAGACCATGATGCGCGTGTCGACCTTGGGCATGATCCGCGCGGCAATGGGAGACATGGTGACGGCGGCAAAGGCGTTCAGGCAGGTGACGAAGCCGGCCTGGGTGGCGCTGTAGCCGAGGGTGGCCTGAAGCCATTGCGGAATGACCACCACGCTGGAGAAAAACGCGCCGAAGCACAGCGCCAGCGTGATGACCGTGGTGGTGAAGCCGCGATGGCGGAACACCTTGAGATCGACGATCGGGTGCTCGTCGGTGAGTTCCCAGATGACGAATATGCAGAAGGCAACAGCCGCGGTGACGCCCAGCGCGACGATTTCGGGATCGTTGAACCAGTCGCGGTCGCGGCCGAGATCCAGCATGATCTGCAGGCAGCCGATCCACAGCACCAGCAGGCCAAGGCCCACCTTGTCGATCGGCAGGCGGCGGGTTTCGGTTTCCACCGGGGTGAGCAGCAGGTAGCCGGCAAAGGTGATGGCCAGCGAGATGGGCACGTTGATCAGGAAGATCCAGTGCCAGGTGAGGTTGTCGCTGATGATGCCGCCGAGGATGGGGCCGAAGGCGGGGCCCAGCGTCATCGTCATCGCCCACAGGCCCATGGCCATCGCCCGCTTTTCCGGCGGGAACACCCGCACCATCAGCGTTTGCGACATGGGCATGAGCGGACCGCCGCACAGGCCCTGGCCCACGCGGCAGACGACGATCATGCCCAGCGATTGCGACATGCCGCAGAGCATCGAGAAAAAGCCGAAGCCCAGCATGGCCAGCAGGAACAGCCGCACCGCGCCGAAGCGCTGGGCCAGCCAGCCGGTGAGCGGGACGCTGATCGCCTCGGCCACGGCATAGGAGGTGATGATCCAGGTGCCCTGATCGAGCGAGGCGCCGACGTCGCCGGAGATATGCGGCACCGAGACATTGGCGATGGTGAGATCGAGCACCACCATGAAATTGCTGAGCGCCAGCACAAAGCCGCACAGCGCCCGCTTTGACGGCGCGATGGAGCGGTAGGGATGCTCCGGATCGACCGGCGCCCGCGCCGCGGGGGTATGTCGGGAGGACTGTTGTGCGGACACGGCCGGGCTCAGTTGGCGCTGATGTCGATGGTCGCCTCGGTCGACAGGCCGACGCGCAGCGGGTGCTCGGCCAGTTCCTTCGGATCGAGCTGGATGCGCACCGGCAGGCGCTGCACCACCTTGATCCAGTTGCCGGTGGCGTTCTGGGCCGGGATGATCGAGCTGGCGGCTCCGGTGGCGCCGGCAATGCCGACGACCTTGCCGTGGAAGGTGAAATCGCTGCCATAGAGGTCGGCGGTGACCTCTGCGGGCATACCGGGGCGGACGCGGCGCAGCTGGCGTTCCTTGAAGTTCGCCTCGACATAGACCTGGCCGACGGGGACGATGGTCATGACCGGCACGCCCTGCGCGACGCGCTGGCCCACCTGCACGCGGCGCTGGCTGACGACGCCATCCATCGGTGCGCGGATGGTCATGCGGTCCAGCTCCAGTCGGGCGGAATCGAGGCGGGCGCGGGCGGCGGCGACGCCGGGGTCGGTCTCTTCGGTGAGGCCGCTGGTGAGGGCGGTGTTGGCGGCGTATTCGCCCTTGGCCGAATTGCGGGTGGACTGGGCCTGCGACAGGGCCGCTTTGGCGGTGGCATAGTCGCGCCGGGCATTGGTCAGCTCCTCGCCGGAGACGCCGCCCGAGGCGGCCAGCGATTCGCGGCGGGCAAGATCGATGCGGGCGGCGTCCGCCTTGGCCTGCGCCTGGGCGATGTCGTCGCCGCGGGCGGAGAGCTGGGCGTTGAGCGCGGCGCCGGTGGCCACGGTCTGGCGGAAGCGGCGGCGGGCCTCGCCCAGATCGGCCTGGGCCTGGGCATAGGCGATCTTCGCGTCGGTGGGGTCCAGCTCGACCAGCACGGTGCCGGCCTTGACCAACTGGGTGTCATTGACATGCACCGCCAGCACCGTGGCCGAGGTGAGCGGGGTGACCTGCCCGCTTTCGGCATCGACATAGGCATCGTCGGTGGAGACGTAGTTGCGGCCGACGATCATGTACCACGCCAGCCACACCACCACGAGCACCACCACGGCCATGGCCAGCCGCGTGAGCCACAGACGACGCGCGGCCCCCCGCTCGGTGGCGGCGTCTTCGCTGGAGGCGGGCAGGGCGGCGGTGTCGGTCATGGGTTGAGTCCTTGGGGGGCAGCGGCGCCATAGGGCTTATTGGTGGCGGGGGCGGCGTAGCCACCGCCCAGCGCGCGGATAAGGGCGACATCGGCCTGACGCGCGGCGGTATCGGCCGCACTGCGCGCGGCGCTGGCGGCCAGCAGGCGGTCCTGACTGGCGAGCACGTCTAGCCGGGTGGAGAGGCCGGCCTTGAAGCGGGCGCCGGCAAGATTGTAGGCGTCGGCACTGGCGGCCTCGGCAGCGGCGGTGTTGTCGCGCTGGCGGATGGCGGCGGCGCGGGTGGTGACCGCGTCGGCCAGTTGCTGGTAGGCGCCGACGACGGTGCGGTTGTAATCGGCCACGGCGAGATCGTAATCCGCCCGGGCGCCGCGATAGAGCCCGCGCAATTCGCCGCCGTGGAAGATCGGCAGGGTGAGCGCGGGGCCGACGGTGCCGAAGGTGGAGCCGGGGGTGAGCAGTTGCCCGAGGCCCAGCGACTGATAGCCGGCGAGGCCCTGAAGGGTGATGGCCGGGAAGAAATCGGCGTGGGCAACCTGGACGCGGGCGGCGGCGGCAAGGGCGCGGGCGCGGGCGGCGGCGATGTCGGCGCGGCGGCCGAGCAGATCGCTGGTGACATCCGCCGGCAGGCCGCGATCGCCGACGGGCGCGAGGGCGGGGGCGGCGATGGCGAGGCCGCGATCGGGCCCGGCGCCCATCAGCGCGGCAAGCTGGTTGCGGCGGGTGGCGACCTGCGCCTGGGCGGCGGCGAGATCGGCGCGGGCGGAGGCGGCATCGGCGCGGGCCATGGCGACACCGGCGCGATTTTCCAGCCCCTGCTGGAAGCGCTGGGTGACGAGGCTTTCCACATCCTCGCGGTTGGTGAGCGTGGCCTGGCGCACGCCCTGCGTCGCGATGTCATCGGCAAGGCCGACATAGCTATCGGCGATGGCGGTGGCGAGGGCGAGGCGGGTGGCGCGGCTGTCGATTTCGGCGGCCAGCCCCTCGGCCCTTGCGGCGGAGAGGGCGGCGCGGTTGCGGCCCCACAGGTCGATATCCCAGCCGAGGGTGGCGGTGATCTGGCCCTCTGGCTTCCAGCCGTGGGGAATGATGAACTGGTATTGCGGGGGGATCCCCATGTTGTAGCTCTGCTTGGTGAGGCCCACGGTGGCCTTGCCATCGAGCGTGGGCAGCAGGGCGGCGCGGGCGACGCCGGTCATCGCGTTTGCCTTGGCCAGGCGCGCGGCGGCGGCGGCCATGTCGGGCGAGTGGGCGAGGGCCTCGTTGATCAACTGCGGCAATTGCGCGTCGCCATAGGACTGCCACCAGCCCTCACCGGGCCATGCGGCCGGGGCGCCGGCCGGATTTTGGGCGGCCGGGGTGCCGGCCGGAGCTTGCGCGGCGGCGAGGCTCTGGCTGGCGGGCAGGGCGCCGAGGCCCCCGGGCGGAGGCGCGATGCCGGTGGGCGCCGCGGCACAGGCCGAGAGCAGCAGCAGGGCGGGTGTAGCCAGCCGCGCTGAGGACCGCGTGAGGGCGGCGGCCGGGCGGATAGGCTTATCGGGATAGCTGAAGGGCATAAAAAAGTGTACCACCAAGAATGGCCGGGCAATCGCCCGCCGCGCGTCTGTTGTCAATCGCAAAACTGTACTGTATCGTACGGGAAATCATGTTCGGCCAATTTACCGCCCCCTGCACCCGCCGCGAGGCTCGCCGCATCAGCCGCCGCGAGGCCATTCTGGACGTGGCGCAAGGATCGTTCATGGAATGCGGCTATGCGGGCACCACCATGTCGGGCATCGCGGCCATGCTGGGCGGATCCAAGGCCACGCTGTGGAGCTATTTCCCGTGCAAGGAGGTGCTGTTTGCCGCCGTGGTGGACCGGGCGAGCGACAGCGTGCGCGAGAACATGTCGCTGATCCTCAACCCGCAAGATGACATTGGCGTGACACTGGGGCGCTTTGCCCGCGAGTTTCTGCGCAAGGTGACTTCGCCCAGGGCGCTGGCGCTGAACCGGCTGGTGATTGGCGAGGTGGCGCGTTTTCCCGAGACCGGGCGGATCTTTCATGAGCGGGCCGTGGGGCGCACCCATGAGCTGCTGGCCGACTATATGGCCGCGGTGATGGAACGGGGGCTGCTGCGGCAGGCGGTGCCGCTGGTGGCGGCGCAGCAATTGCTGGGGCTGTGCTCCTCCGGATGCCACCACAAGCTGCTGTTGGGGGCGATCGGCACGGCCGAGCCTTCGGTGATCGAGGATGATGCCGAGCGGGCGGTGGCCACGTTTCTGCGCGCCTACACCGCCTGAGCGGAGCGGGGGGCGGCCAAGGCTGGCGCCGCCTGAGCGGAGCGGGGGGCGGCCAAGGCTGGCGCCGCCTGAGGGGGCCGACGCGGCTATGGCGCCGGACGGGCACGCGGGCGGGCGGGGGTTCAACGGCATACCGAGCGGACGAAGGCGGCGATGTCGGCCAGGGTGGGGGCCTCGCCGCGGAACGGTTTGGCGATGGCCTTGGCGATGGCGATGTGGCCGATGCGCGGGTAGGCCTTGAGGTCTGCCGGCACGCCGGCGGCGCGGAGTTTTGCGGCCAGGGCGAGGCTGTTGCGGGGGAGGACGACACTATCGGCATCGCCATAGGCGAGCAGGGCGGGCGGGGATTGCGGCGTGACCAGATTGACCGGCTGGGTCTCCGCCGGGCGGGGCCAGGCGCCGAAGGTCGCCTTGGTGACGGGAATGTCGAAGGGGGCGAAATCATAGGGACCGGCGAGGCCGACGAAGCCCCTGATGTGGCGGCGGGCCGCACCCAGCCACTGGCCATCCAGCGCCAGCATCGCCGCGATATAGGCGCCCGCCGAATGGCCGACCAGCACGATGCGGCTCGGGTCTCCGCCATAGTCTGCGGCATGGGCTGCGGCCCAGAGCACGGCGGCGGCGCCATCCTCGACGAAGGCCGGGTAGGCGACGTGCGGCACGAGGCGGTAATCGGGGATGATGGTGACGAAGCCCTGCGCCGCCAGCGCGCGGCCGGCAAAGCCATAGCCCTGCCGGTTGCCGCTGGCCCAGGAGCCGCCGTAGAAAAACACCACCACCGGCAGATTTGCGCGCGGGGGGGCGCCGGCGGGGATGCGCGGGGCGTAGACATCGAGGCGGCGGCGGGGCCCCTCGCCATAGGGGATGGCGCCGGCCACCCGCACGCCGGCGCCGTCCTTGGGCACCAGCGTGTTGAAGATGGTGAGCACGGAGCAGGCTGATGTCGCGAACACCAGCCCGCCGAGGGTGAAGGCAGTGGCGAGGAGCCGCGCGCCGGCGCGACGGGAGCCGTGCCTAGCCGCCATGCCTGGCGCGCCATTCCTTCACGGCCGCCAGCGTCTTTTCGACATGGCCGGCGGGATCCAGCGCGGAATAGACGAAGAGGATCTTGCCATCGGGGGCGATGACGAAGGAGGTGCGGTTCGAGATGCCCATAAGCGGCAGCTTGACGTCGTAGTCATCGATGAGCTTGCCATCGGCCGAGGCGACCGCGAATTTGTTGCGGCATTCCGAGACCGAAAAGCGGTTGAGCTTGTCGATGGGATCCTTCGAGACGCCGATGACCGTGGCGCCGAGGCGGGTGAATTCGGCGGTGGCCTCGGCGAAATCATGCGCTTCGATGGTGCAGCCCTTGGTGAAGGCGGCGGGGTAGAAATAGAGCACCACCGGCCCCTTCGCCAGCGCGGCGGCGAGGTCGAAGTGGAAGGGCTTGCCGGCCAGGGTGGCCTCGGTGGCGAATTCCGGCGCGTGGGCGCCGACGGGCAGGGCGGCCAGCGCCGGAGCGCTGGCGCCGAGGAGGAGACCGGCCGCGATGGCCGCCGTGATTCTGACGCGTTGCATTCTGCTCTCCTGAAATGGGGTTAGGAATCCTGACGTTCGTAGCGCACCAGCGAGCCATCATGCGCGGCAAAGCGCAGCCCCGCCCAGGTGGCGCTTGGCTCATACCACGTATCGAGCCGGACATCGCCTGTCAGCGCGAAGTGGCTGGCGCGCAGGATCTTGCCCGAGGCGGTGGGGATCTGGTCGGGCCCGAGCGGGGCGACACGGGGGTGCATCAGGCGGCCATCCTGCGTGTTGATGAAGGGGGCGGCCAGCATCGCGCGGTTCCAGTGGTTAGCCGGCAGGGCATCGGGCGGGGCGAGGTAGCGGCTGGCCTTGCTGCCCTCCACCGCGAAGCCTTCGGGGGTGCGGCGACCCGAGACGCGGTAGCGGGTGCCATCATCATTGGTGGTGGAATCGATGGCGGCGAGCTGGTCGCCCTGCCAGACCTCGCTGCCGCGATGGTGGTAGCGGTAGAGGGTGATCGGGCCGAAGCGCAGGGCGAGATCGACGGCGATGAGCACTCTCAGCATGTCGCCGGTGGTGGTGAAGCTGATGGTGTGGGTGCCCAGCTTCGTGCCGTTGCGCACCACGGCGAAGGACAGGCGGCCGCCGGGCGGTATCGGCAGCCGGGAGGGCAGCGGCGCCGGGGTGGGCGCGGCGCGGAGCAGGCGCGGCATGGCGACCAGCGCCGCGCCGCCCATGGCCAGAACCGTCTCCCCCAGAACCGCACGCCGGTCGGGCATTGGTCAACCCTCCAGCACGTAGAAGCCGACATCCGTGGCGCGGGTGCGGAAGCCGGCTTCGCAATAGCTGAGGTAATAGTGCCACATGCGGCGGAAACGCTCGTCGAAGCCCTGGGTTGCGATGGCGGGCCAGGCGGCGGCGAACCGCTGGCGCCAATGGGCGAGCGTGTCGGCATAGCCATCGGGGAAATGGTGGGTGGCGAGCAGGGCGAGGCCGGCCTTGCGCGCCTGCTCGGCGATGATGCGCGGGGTGGGCAGCATGCCGCCGGGGAAGACGAAGTGCTGGATGAAATCGGTATCGCGGCGATAGCTGTCGAAGCGGTCCTCGGCGATGGTGATGACTTGCAGCACGGCCCGGCCGCCGGGGCGCAGGCGGGCGCGCAGCGCCGCGAAATAGGTGGGCCAATAGGCTTCGCCGACCGCCTCCAGCATTTCGATGGAGACGATGCGGTCGAACTGGCCGGTGGCGTCGCGGTAGTCTTCGAGGCGCAGGTCGACGCGGTCGGCGAGGCCCTGCTGGCGGGCGGCATCCCGCGCGAAGGCCAGTTGCTCGCGCGAGAGGGTGAGGCCGGTGACATGGGCGCCGGTCTGGGCGATGCGGGCGGCCAGGGCGCCCCAGCCGCAGCCGATTTCCAGCACGCGCTGGCCGGGCAGCACATCGAGCAGATCGACGATGCGCGACAGTTTGGCTGCTTGCGCCGCCTCGAGCGAGGTGCCGGGGGGCAGGGCGCAGGCGGCGGAATAGGTCATGCTTTCGTCGAGCCACAGGCGGTAGAAATCATTGCCGAGATCGTAGTGGAACTCGATGTTGCGGCGGCTGCCCGCGCGCGAATTGCTGCGCAGCATGTGGCGCAGGCGGCTGGCCACGCGCATGGGGACGAAGCCGTCGATGATCGCATCGAAGGCGCGGATGTTTTCGGCGACCAGCGCGATGAGGGCGGTGAGGTCGGGGCTGGTCCAGTCGCCATCGATATAGGCCTGGGCGAAGCCGATGTCGCCGCCGGTGGCCAGGCGGCGCAGGGCGCGCCAGCGGTGGATGTGCAGCAGGGCGGCGGGGCCGGGCTGGGGGGCCGTGTGTTCGACGCGGGCGCCATCGGGGGTGAGGATGGTGATCTGGCCGCGTTCCAGCAGGGCGGCGATGCGTGCGAGCCAGCCCAGCCGCCAGCCCAGCCGCCAGCCGCGGGGCCGGATGCCGCGGCGGGTGCTGCCGGGGGTGGGCGCCTCCATGCTGGCCACGGCCGCCAGGGGCATCCTATGCGGCGCCGGGCCGGAGGTCGGATCGGACGCCGGATGAGACGCCGGATGGGACGCCGGATGGGACGCCGGATTTGACGGCGGATTCGGCGCCAGAGTCGGCGCCAGAGTCGACGCCAGAGTGGACGCCAGAGTGGACGATGGTGACAGGGTGGTCCGGAGGGTTTGGGTGGTCATGCAGGCCTGTCCCTTTCAGCCATAGAAGAAGCGCCTCCCACAGGATGCCGCCCACCACCTTCAGCGTGAGCAGCGGATAGGCGAGAAATGCCAGCGCCAGCGCGCCATCCGTCAGCGGGCGGCGGCGGGCGGTGAAGGCGGCGGTGATGAGCGGCCCTTGCGCGTCGCGGCCGGTGATGCCGATGGCGAGCGTCTCGCCCGGGGGGGCGACGCGGAAATCGTAGCGCAGGCCCATGCCGATGAACGGCGAGACGTGGAAGGCCTTGGCGCAGTTCTGGTGCACCGTTGGCGCGCCATCCTCGGTGACGGGGAGGAAATAGCCGTGGCGCTCGCCGAAGGTGTTGTTCACCTCGTAGTGGATGGCGACCAAAGTGCCGTCGCGCCGGTGGCAGAAGAACAGGCTGACCGGGTTGAAAGCGAAGCCCAGCATGCGCGGCATGGTGAGCAGGCGGATCGGCCCGCCATCGGGCGTGAGGCCGGCGGCGCGCATGTGGCGCTCCAGTTGGAGGCGCAGGGGTTCGCCGGTGCCGTTGCCGTAGTCGCCGGCGTGGAAGGCGAAGAGGTTGAAGCGCCCGCGCGAGAACAGGCGGAAGGAGCGGGCGAGGGCGTCGATCTCGTCGAGATCGAGCAGGGCCATGAAGATGCGATAGCGCAGCCGGTGGGCGCGGGGGCGCAGCCGGTGGTGCATGACGCTGCCCATGTAGAGGCTGGATGCGGGGGGGCTCATGCGGCCGCCTCGGGCGCCGGGGTGGCTGCGGGCTCCGGCGCGGGGGCGGGGCCGAGGTGGATGCGGCCGGATTCGTCTGCCACTTGCCACGGGCGGCGCACATTGCCGAGTTGCTCGGCGACGGCGAGGCCCGCCTGTAGCCCGTCCTCGTGGAAGCCCGCGCCGAACCACGCGCCGCAATACCATGTGCCGCGCACGCCTTGCAGCGACCACAGCTCGGCCTGCGCCGCCATGGCCCCGGCGTCGAACAGCGGATGGGCGTAGGTCTGGCGGTGGATGACGGTTTCGGCGCGGGGCTGGCGCAGCGGGTTCAGCGTGAGGAACAGCGGGGTCTCGTGGCTGATGCCCTGCAGCGGGTTCATCCAGTAGGTGACCGAGAGGTTATGGCCCTCACCAGCCGGGGTGCCGGCTGACGCGTAGTTCCAGCTGGACCAGACGCGGCGGCGGCGGGGCATCAGGGTTTCGTCGCTGTGCAGCACCGCCTCGTTGGGTTGATAGGCGAAGGCGCCGAGCAGGCGTTGTTCCTCGGCGCTGGGGTCTTGCAGCAGGGCCAGCGCCTGATCGGCGTGGGTGGCGATGACCACATGATCGAAACGTTGCCGCAGGCCCGATGCGCCGGTGATGGCAACGCCGGTACTGCGGGTGGGGCCGCCCTCGCGCTGGATGGCGCGGATGCGCTCGCCCCGGCGGACACGGCCTTCCAGCGCCCGGGCCATGGCGGCGACATAGACCCGCGAGCCGCCATCGACCGTGCGCCAGACGGGGCGGTCGGCGAATTTGAGCAACCCGTGGTTTTCGCAGAAGCGGATGAAGCTGGCGGCGGGGTAGCGGCCGATTTCGCCCGCCGGGGTGGACCACACGGCCGCCGCCATCGGATAGAGGTGATCGTCGCGGAAGGCGGAGCCGTAGCCGGCACTGGCGAGATATTCGTCGAGGCTGATGGCGCCGAGCCGCTCCACCGCGCCGGGGGCCTGGCGGTAGAAGCGGACGAGATCGGCCAGCATGGACCAGAAGCGGGGGCGGAGCAGGTTGCGTTTCTGGGCGAAGAGGCCGCCGAGGTCGGTGCCGGAATATTCGAGGCGGCCTTGCTGTAGCGAAACGGCGAAGGTCATTTCCGCCGGCTTGGTCGGCACGCCGAGATGGGCGAACAGGGCGGTGAGGTTGAGGTAGGTCGCCTGGTTATAGACGATGAAGCCGGTATCGACCGGGATGCCATGGGCCTCGACCGTGTGGCTGTGGCCGCCGAGCCGGTCTTCCGCCTCGAACAGGGTGACATCGTGCTTGCCGGCCAGCAGCCATGCGGCGCTGAGCCCGGAAATGCCCGCGCCCACCACAGCAATGGACAGGGGGGCAATGGACAGCGGCTGCGCGGGACGGGGGGCGGAAGCTGGCATGGGGGTGGATGTCTCGCGGGATGGGGCTATGGTTTATGACGTTGCAACCAATACGTTGCAGGGGGCGGGCTGGATCACCGCGCGGGCGGGTGTGGCGAAATTTGGCCGGAAAATTTGGCCGGAAAAACTGACGGAAAAATTTGGCCGGAAAATTTGGCCGGAAAATTGGGCCGGAAAATTGGGCGAAAAATGGGGGGTGGGTGATCCATGCCCCTTGCCGCCGCGTAGAAGCCGTGTGCATTCGATGATCCATGATATCAGGCCCGGCCCGTTTTATCCTGCCGCCCGCGCATTTGCGAGGGACTGGATGAGCGCGACCGAGGGCCCTGCCGCTGGCGCCCCTGCCGCCGGCGCCCCTGCCGCCGGTGCCCCTGCTGCCGGTGCCCGTGCGGGCGACGAATGGAGCGTGGCGCTGCTGGCCGTGGCGCGGGGGCGGGACCGGCGGGCCTTTGCCGCGCTGTTTGCCCATTTTGCCCCGCGGGTGAAGGCTTTCATGATGCGGGCGGGCATGGCGCCCGCCGCCGCCGAGGAAATCGCCCAGGAGGCGATGCTGGCGGTGTGGCGCAAGGCCGAGCTGTTCGATGCCGCGCGGGCCAGCGCCGCCACCTGGATTTTTGCCATCGCCCGCAATCTGCGCATCGATGCGGCGCGGCGCGAGGGGCGGGCCAACGCCTGCCTCGACCATGACGGCGATGGCCTGCTGACGCCGGACCCCGCGCCGATGGGCGATGCGCTGTTGCTGTGCGCCGAGCGCGAGGGGGCGGTGCGCGCGGCGCTGGCGGCCCTGCCCGAGGAGCAGGCGGCGATTATCCGCCTGTCGTTTTTCGAGGAGCAGCCGCACGGGCAGATCGCCCGGCAACTGCACATTCCGCTGGGCACGGTGAAATCGCGGGTGCGGCTGGCGGTGGCGCGGTTGCGCAAGGCGCTGGAGGAGCGGCCATGAGCCCGACCCCGAGCCCGAACCCGAACCCGAGCCCCACCATGCCCCCGCGCCATCATCCGGGCGAGGAGCTGTTGCTGGCCCATGCCGCGGGGACGCTGGGCGCCGGGCCGGGGCTGATCGTGGCGGTGCATCTGGAGGCTTGCGGCGCGTGCCGGGCGCTGGTGGCGGCGCTGGAGGTGGCGGGCGGCGTGATGATGGCGGAATTGCCGCCGGTGCCGATGTCGTCTTTGGCGCTGGAGCGGGCGCTGGCGGCGATTGAGCGGCCGGGGGCGGTGGCGGTGGCGGTGACGGGGGCGGGGGCAGTGACGGGGGCGGTGGCGGCGCCCAAGGTTCCGGCAGGGTTGGAATTGCCGCTGGCCTTGCGCGGGCGGGACGTGGGGCCGTGGCGCTGGCTGGCGCCGGGCATGCGCTGGAGCCGGGTGGCGGTGCCCGAGGCGCCGCGCGCCAATGTGGTGCTGATGCGCGGGCGGCCTGACCGCCTGTTGCCCGCCCATGGCCACCGGGGCAGCGAATTTACCCAGGTGCTGTGCGGCGCGATCTACGATGGGGATGTGCGCTATGGCCCCGGGGACATGTTCGTGGCGGATGATGCCACCCACCACCATTTGCGCGTGGCCGACGAGGGCGAGTGCCTGTGCATCGCCGCGATTGAGGGGCGGATGCGGATGAGCGGGCTGATCGGCCGGATCGTTCAGCCGCTGGTGGGGCCATGAACCTGGCCATGAGTTGGGCATTCGGGGCGATTGCGCTGGGGCTGGTGGTGGTGATGGCGCTGGTGTGGGCGGCGACGCTGCGGCCGGGGCGCTCTGGCTGGATCGACGTGGTATGGTCGCTGGCGACGGGCGGGGCTGGGGCCCTGGCGGCGCTGGTGCCGGTGGCGGGCGTGATGCCGGCGCCGCGCGCGCTGCTGGTGGCGGCGCTGGTGCTGGCGTGGGGCCTGCGGCTGGGGCTGCATATCGCCAGCCGCACCGAGGCCGGGCACGATGACCCGCGCTATGCCGTGCTGCGGGCGGAATGGGGCGGGGACTTTGCCGCGCGGTCGTTCTGGTTTCTGCAAATTCAGGCGCTGGCGGCGATGATGCTGGCCGGTTGCGCCGCGCTGGCCGCGCATGATCCCGCGCCGGGCTGGCGCTGGCAGGATGGGCTGGGGGTGGCGATCGTGCTGCTGGCGATTGGCGGCGAGGCGGTGGCGGACCGGCAATTGCAACGTTTTCGGGCCGGAGCGGGGCGGGGGCCAAATTCCGGACAGGTGTGTGACGTGGGGCTGTGGGGCCTGTCGCGGCATCCGAACTATTTTTGCGAGTGGCTGGTGTGGGTGGGGCTGGCGGTGATCGCGGTGGACCCGGCGGGTGGTTATGCCGCCGGGTGGCTGGCGCTGGCGGGGCCGCTGCTGATGTATGGGCTGCTCGTGCATGTCTCGGGGATTCCGCCGCTGGAGGCGCATATGCTGCGCAGCCGGGGCGAGGCGTTTCGGGCGTATCAGGCGCGGGTGAGTGCCTTTTGGCCGCTGCCGAAATAAGCCGCCGGGGTGCCGGCTGAAACGGGTCGCCGGGAAGGCGGGAGCTACGGGATAGGGCTGCCCGCAGGGGCGAGAGCAAGGACTGGATGCCATGGGTCTGATCGAAACCGCCACACGCCTTGTCGAGACCACGCCGCTGCCCGACGCGGTGACGCGGGTGGGCATCGACCTGCTGGTGGGGCGCACGCGGCGCAAGCTGGCCAGTGCCCCGTTGCAGGCCGAGCGCGACTTTGCCGCCGCCATGGCCGGGCGGCCGATCGCCGAATATGCCGACGAGGCCAATGCCCAGCACTATGAGCTGCCGCCGGAATTCTTTGCCGCGACGCTGGGGCCGGCGCGCAAATACTCGTGCTGCTATTACGAGACCGGCGGCGAGAGTCTCGCCGAGGCGGAGCAGGCCGCGCTGGAGCGCACCGTGGCCAATGCCGCGCTGGCCGATGGGCAGAGCATTCTGGAACTGGGCTGTGGCTGGGGATCGCTGAGCCTGCATATGGCGCGGCGGTTTCCGCACGCGCGGATTGTGGCGGTTTCCAATTCGGCGAGCCAGAAGGTCTTTATCGACGGGCAGGCGGCGGCGCTGGGGCTGGGCAATCTGACGGTGATGACCGCCGACATGAATGAATTTACCCCCGAGGGGCTGTTTGACCGCGTGGTTTCGGTGGAGATGTTTGAGCATATGGCCAATTGGCGCGGGCTGCTGGAGCGGGCGCGCGGCTGGCTGGCGCCGGAGGGGCGGCTGTTCGTGCATGTGTTCAGCCATAACCGGCGGTCTTACCGGTTCGACCCCGCCGACCGGGCCGACTGGATCGCCCGGCATTTCTTCACCGGCGGGATCATGCCGGCGCATGGGCTGATCGGCCAGTTTCCCGAGCTGTTCACCATCGAGCAGGAGTGGCGCTGGGACGGCAGCCATTACCAGCGCACCGCCGAGCACTGGCTGGAGAATTTCGACCGCAATGAAGCCGCGATCGCCGCCCATTTGCGCGATGTCTATGGGGCGGAGGCGCGGTTGTGGCAGCGGCGGTGGCGATTGTTCTACCTGGCGACCGCCGGGCTGTTCGGCCATCAGGGCGGGTGGGAATGGGGGGTGAGCCATTACCGCCTGCGCGCGAGCTGAGCCGATGGGCGCGGGCACCGGGGTGCGGGACGCCTGGGGGCAGCCCGCCGGGCGGGTGGATCCGCTGGCGGCGGCGGGGCGGGTGATCGCGCTGGTGGTGGCGGGCAATCAGCCGGTCTATCCGCTGTATCTGCACTGGTTCGTCGGGGGCGGGGCGCTGGCGGCCTGTGGGACCTGGGCTTCGACGCCGGCGTTTGTGGGCGCGGCGCTGCTGGCGCGGCGGCATTCGCTGGGGGCGCGGCTGTTGCTGCCGCTGGCGGGGATGGCCAATACGGTGTGGTCGGCGAAGTTGCTGGGTGCGGGGGCGGGGCTGGCGTGGTTTCTGATGCCGTGCCTGCTGATTTCCGCGCTGATTTTGCGGCGGCGGGAATGGGGGTGGCTGGTGGGGCTGGTGCTGCTGGGCGGGGTGTGCCTGTGGGCGATGCCGCTGGTGGGGGCGCGGCCCTTCGCGGTGCTGGATGCGGCGCAGCGGGCCAGCCTGTTCCGGCTGAATGGTTGGTCTGTGGCGAGCCTGACGCTGTTTGCCGCGTTCCGGCTGGGGCTGGCGCGGTTCAGCGGGGCCGGAAGCGGCGGGTGATCAGGTAGCCGAGGGTGGCGGCGGTGGCGCTGAGGGTGGTGCCCCACGCCAGATCCGCCAGCGTGACCACCTCCGACCAGCCGCGCAGCGTCGCCTGATTGGTCAGATCATAGGTGGCATAGGCGACGAGGCCCAGCAGGCCGCCGCGCGTGAGGGCAAAGCGCCAACTGCCCGCCGCCAGCGCCGGGGCGCCGGCGAAGGCGACCAGCCCCACGCCATAGAGCAGGTAGAAGGCGATGGCCGGGCCGGCCCGGAACGTCGGCAGCAGCATGGCGCCCAGTTGCGCGTGGTAGAGCGGGGCGGCGGTGAGGGTGAGCCACACAGCATCCAGCGCGAGCAGCACCAGCATGGTGGCGGCGTAGTTGAGCGCGAGGGTTTTCATCGGGGTCTCCGGCGATGGGGGCGGCCTGGGCGTGGGGTGTTGGGCTTCGCGTCTTATACGGTGGCGGGGGGCGGTTGGATCAGGTTGGGGGGAGGGCTGTTTTATGGGCTGCGCCGGAGGGCTGGTTTCGGAGGGCCGGAATCCGAGGGCCGGAATCAGAGGGCCGGAATCAGAGGGCCAGAATCCGAGGGCCGGAATCAGAGGGCCAGAATTCGAGGGCTAGAATCCGAGCGCTTGTGTCGGCGGGCGGGTATCGGCGGGGCCTGATTCAGACGGGTTGTTTCGTCGGCATCAGCAGGTGTGAGGGGCAGGTGCGGCAATCGCTGCTGCCGAAGCCGGGGAGGATGTTTTTGAAGTAGCCCGAGGCGGTGAGGCGGGTGACGATGGCACATTCGGCGGCGCGTTCGGCGGCGCGTTCATCGCCGCTGGCGAGGGTGAGCGCGAGGAGCGAGTCGGCGGGGAGGGTGAGGCGGTCGATGTGCCAGTGGGGGGTCTTGGCGGGGCGGAAGTGGTGGCGCAGGCGGGCGCGCATGCCGCCGGGGCCTCGGGCGCTGCCGGCGTAGATGTACCAGCCGGGGGGCAGCGGCCAGTTTTGGGCGCGGATGGCGAGATTTCGCACAGTTGGCAAATGGGTGGGCAGGTGGGCGAGCAGGGCATAGGCGCCGGGGGCGGCGGAGGCGGCATCGATGGTGGCGGGGGTTGTCAGCCGGGCGCCGGGCAGCAGCGTGGTCAGGCGGGCGATCAGGGTTTGTGGCGGGGAGATCACGGGGTGGCGATTACGGGGCGGATCAGGAGTGGCATTCAGGCGGGGGCGCGGGTGGCCAGCTTCATGGCCTGCGCCGTGAGGGCGAAGCTGTGGCGGCGGGCCTGGTGGTCGAAGATCTGGCCGCCGACGATGACCTCGTTGGCCCCGGTGCGGGCGAGCAGGGCCGCCAGCTTGTCGGCGACATCCTGCACGGTGCCGATGGCGGTGCAGGACAGCATCTGGTCGAGCATGGCGCGGTGGCTGTCGGGCAGGGCCTCGTAATAGCCGGGCTTTGGCGGCAGCAGGCGGCCACCGGTGCCGCCGGTGCGCAGCGCGACGAAGCTTTGCTGCATGGAGGTGGCGAGCAGGCGGGCTTCCTCGACCGTGTCGGCGGCGAAGGCGTTGAAGCCGACCATGACGTGCGGGGCATCGAGCGTGGCGGAGGGGCGGAACTGGCGGCGGTAGATCGCCACGGCCTCATCGAGCAGGGCGGGGGCGAAATGCGAGGCGAAGCCATAGGGCAGGCCGAGCGCGGCGGCCAGTTGCGCGCCATAGGTGCTGGAGCCGAGGATCCAGATTTGCGGCGCGGCGCCGGCGCCGGGGACGGCGGTGAAGCCCATGCGCGGGTCGCCGGCGAAGAAGGCCTGGAGTTCGACGACCTGGCGCGGGAATTCGTCCGGATTGCCGTGACGCAGGGCCATGGCGACGCGGCCATCGGAGCCGGGAGCGCGGCCGAGGCCGAGGTCTATGCGGCCGGGGTAGAGCGCATCGAGCGTGCCGAATTGCTCGGCGATTTGCAGCGGGGCGTGGTTGGGCAGCATGATGCCGCCCGAGCCGATGCGGATGGTTTTGGTGTGGGCGCCGACATGGGCGAGCACCACCGAGGTGGCCGCGCCGCCGATGCCGGCCATGCCGTGGTGCTCGGCCACCCAGTAGCGGGTGTAGCCCTGCGCTTCGGCATGGGCGGCGAGATCGGCGGCATTGGCCAGCGCCTGGGTGATCGAGCTGCCCTCGGCGACCGGCACGAGATCGAGCATGGACAGGGTGGGGGTGGTTGTCATGCTGGTAATGTGGGCCTGTCGGTGCCGGAGTGCAAGGTTTGCCGGCGGGCGGGGTGTGGCCTAGCGCGCGGCGGGGTTGGGCGCGTCGGTTGCGGGGTGGGGGGATGGCGGGGGCGCGGCCGATGGGGCTTGGTTCGATGGGGCGGGGGCCGATGGGGCAGGGGCCGATGGGGCAGGGGCCGATGGGGCAGGGGCCGATGGGGCAGGGGCCGATGGGGCAGGGGTGGCGCGGCGGATCAGCTGTTCGAGCAGGAACTGGCCGAATGCCCAGTCACCCAGGCCGGAATCGGCGTTGATGTGGCCGGCCCGCCCGGCGTCGGCAAAGGCGCAGCCCCAGTCGCGGGCCAGGGCCTCGACGGCGTGGAGGCCCATGTAGTGATCGTTGTGGCTGCCGACGAGAATCGCCGGAAACGGCAGGCGTGCGCGCGGCATGGGGGCAAAGCCGGCGACGCGGGGATCATCGAGCCGGTGATCGACCTCGGGCGGGGCGACGAGGAGGGCGGCGCGGACTTTCCCGGTGTGGAGCGGGCCGGCAGGGAGGGGGGCGGCAGGGAGCGGGCCGGTATGGAGGGGGCCGGAATGGAGCGGGCCGGAATGGGCGGGGGCAGCGGGATCGGCCGGGTTGGCGGCGCCCGGCTGTTCGAGTTGTGCCCACCACGCGACGGCCAAACAGCCGAGCGAATGGGCGACGAGGACCACCGGCCGGTCTGCCGCGCGGATGGCGAGGTTCAGCTTGTTCACCCAGGTGTTGCGGTGGGGCGTGTCCCACATGCCGAGGTCCACGCGCTGGCAATCGTCGCGCTGCTGTTCCCACAGGGTCTGCCAGTGGCCGGGGCCGCTGTTGTTGAGGCCGGGCACGGTGAGGATCAGGGGTTTGACCGGGGCTGGATGGGGTTGAGCCATGGCCATCGCATGCCTTTCTGTGCTGGGGTTTTGCCTGTGCGCGGGGCGGCGCGCGCGCTTCATGTAGCACTGTTTATAACTCAACTATTATGGTAGACAATAAACAAAGGCTGAGGGTGGCGATAGCTGCGCTTTGGGCTGGGTGGGCGCGGCGTGGGGCGGGGATCAGGGCGCCGGTGACGCGAGGGCCTTCAGCGCGGCCTTGTCGACCTTCATCATCGGGGTGAGCGGCAGGGCGGGCAGCAGCTCCAGCCGGTCGGGCGCCTTGTAGTCGGCCAGTTCGCCGCGCACATGGGCGCGCAATTCCTCCAGTGTGGGGGGTGCCGCGGGGTCGGCGGGGACGACGAAGGCGACGCCGATCTCGCCGATTTTCGGGGCCGGGGCACCGACCACGGCCACCGCCGCCACCGAGGGCAATTCGCTGAGGGCGCGTTCGACCTCGATGGGATAGACGTTGTAGCCGCCGCGAATATACATTTCGGTGGTGCGGCCGGCGAGCACGAGATTGCCGTCCTCGTCGAACCGGCCGAGATCGGAGCTGAGCAGCCAGCCATCCTCGACCAGCGCCTCGGCGGTGCGTTCGGGGTCTTGCCAATAGCCCCGCATCATGCCCGGCGCGCGCACGGCGATGCGGCCGACGCCGGCCTCGTCGGCATCGACGAGGCGCAGTTCCACGCCGGGCTGCGGGCGGCCGACGGTGCGATATTGCGTGAGCGGGCTGTCGCCGGCGCGGGTGCCGGTCATCGATGGGCATTCGGTCATCGAATAGCGCACGATCAAGGGCGCGCCGATGGTGGCGGTGACGCGCTCGATCAGTTCCGGCGGGGCGGGGGCGGTGGCGCTGATGCCGACGGCGACGTGCGAGAGATCGGCATCAGCCATTTCCGGCAGATCCAGCAGCTTGGCCCATTGGGTGGGCACGGCGGCGGCGATGGTGATGCGCTCGTCGACCAGCAGGCGCAGCGTCTGGCTGGCCGTCCACGGGGTTTCGGTGATGACCAGGGTGATGCCGTTGGCCACCTGCTCCCAGCCCTTGGCCATGTAGCCGGCGTGGGCGAAGGGCACCGAGCTGAGCTTTCGGGCGAAGGGGGCGGCCAGCGGCCCGGCGGTGCGGATGGCGCAGGCGAGCGCCGCGTGGGTGAAGCAGGCGCCCTTCGGCAGGCCGGTGGTGCCGCTGGTCCAGATGATGACGCCGAGGTCGCTGGCGCTGCCGGCGTGTGGCGCGGCGCGGGTGGGGCCGGCGCGCAGGGCGGCCAGTTCGTCGCGGCGGATGATGTGGGGCTGGATGAGACCTTGGGGCGCTTCGGCGGCGGGTTCGAGGAACAGCACGGGGGCTGCGGTTTTCTCCACGATCGCCGCTACCTCGCGCCGGCCGAGGCGGGGGTTCACGCCGCTGGCCACCGCGCCGATCAATTGCGCGGCGGCGAAGCAGATGGCGAAATCGATCGAGGGTTCCAGGCCGATGAGGACGATATCGCCGGGGGCCACGCCGCGCTGTTGCAGGGCCGCGCCCAGCCGCAGCGCCTGATCATGCCAGGCGGCGAAGGTGATGCGCTCGCCGCGGTGGACATAGGCCTGTTGCTGGGGGAAACGCGCGGCGGCGGCCGCCATCAGTTCGGCGAAAGTCGCGTAATCCCCGGTGAGGACCGGTGCGACATATCCTTCGGCCATGGCCATTTCCCCCATTGCTTGCCGATTCCATGGCGGCGGGGCGCATGGGTTTCGGGCTTGTCTTGCCGGCGATAGCGGGGGAAGGCGCGGGGCCCAAGCGGGATTTGGCCGGGCGGGGGCAATGTGTCGGCCAGAGGCAATTGCCTTGCGACCGGTTGTGCCTGAAGGCGCGGGCGCGCATGCAGGGTGGCGGCGCCAGACGAGTCGGGGGAGCGGATGACCAAAAGCACGGGGGCGACCACAAGCACGGGGGCGACCACAAGCACCGGGGCGACCACAAGCACGGGGGCGACCAAAGCCGCGCGGACGGGGACCAGCCAGCGCGACCGGCAAAAGGAGGTGACGCTGCAACTGCTGCGCCGGGCGGCGCGCGAGGCCTTCTATTCGCGGCCCTATGAGGAGGTCTCGATGGAGGACATCGCGCGCGGGGCGGGGGTGACGCGGGGCACGGTCTATCTCTACTTTCCCACCAAGCTGGATGTGCTGAACGATCTGCTGCGCGACGATCTGGCCGACCAGATGAGCATTTACGATGAACTGGCGCTGGTGCGGCACGAGAGCACGGCGCAGATGCGCGAGTGGTTGCAGCATTTTCACGACCAGATGATGAGCCGGGGGCCTTCGCTGTATCTGCACACGCTGTATCTGCGCCGGGTGCCGCAGGACAGCGTGCTGGTTTCTGGCCACCGCGAGACGGCGATGGCCAAGCTGGGCAAGGTCTATCCGGGGTTTGACCTGTCGGGGCTGGCGGGGGCGGCGCGCGAACGCAAGCGGGTGGAGATCTATCTGATGCTGTTCCAGATAGAGCAGGTGGTGCTGACCTTTTCGAGTGTGGATGGATCGCCCGAGATTGGCCTGGGGCTGGATATTGTGGCCGAGCGGTTGCTGGAATTCGCCGGGCGCGGCTGAGGGGCGCGCGTTGGTGTTAGGTGGTGGGGATGGGGGCGTGCTATAGGCTTTTGCATCCCATAGGCCCTGCATCGCCGCGATGGGTGGCGACCGGGGGCATGGCTTCTTCTCGTCCCCTCTGGTGCCCCCGCATGATGGGGCGCATGGGCTTTACGCATGTCTGGACGAAGGCGCCGGACATTCTCCGCTCTCGCCGCAAGGGCGCACACGCGCTGGCCGTCTTGCCAGAATGGCCCGCAACGGACCGCAACCCAGGAGCAACCGACATGGCCAAGGCCCAGAAACGCAGCAGCCGCGAAATCCGCAAGCCCAAGGCCGACAAGAGCAAGCCGACCGCACCCGTCGGGCTGGCCGATTCCTCACCCGTGAATGCGCTGATGCGCAAGCCGAAGGCCAAGCTCTAGGGCGCGTTGGGATCTGATCGGCCCGGATCGCCCGGCTGAAGGCGCTGGCGGGTCGCATTTTCGCCCGGTCTCGGGTGATGCGACCTGACCGGGAGATGCGCGAGGGCCGGCGGCTCAGGCGGCGGGGATGAGTGTGTCGGCGGCCAGCTGGTCGACGGGCAGCACATCCACCGCGACGCGCAGCTGCTGGCCGTCGTTGCCGTGGAACACGCCATCCACCGGGGCGACATCGGCATAGTCGCGGCCCATGGCGACGGTGATGTGGTCGGCCTGCACGACGACATCGTTGGTGGGGTCGAAGCCGACCCAGCCCAGTGCCTCGCCGCACCAGATGGCGACCCAGGCGTGCATCGCGTCGCAGCCGACCAGACGCGGCCGGCCGGGCGGCGGAATGGTGCGCAGATAGCCGCTGACATAGGCGGCCGGGATGCCATGCGTGCGTAGCGCCGCGATCATGATATGGGCGAAATCCTGACAGACGCCCCGGCGCTGGCGGAAGGCGGCGAGCGGCGGCGTGTCGGTCTTGGTGGCGTCGCTATCATAGGCGAACTGGGTGTAGATGGCGTGGCACAGGGCCCGGCCGGCCGGCAATATGCCGCACTCCGGCGCGAGGCAGCCTTGCGCCCACTCCCCGATCTCTGCCGCGATGCTGACGATTTGCGAATTGAACAGATAGGCCGCGGGCGCCAGCGGCGTCATGTCGCGGCTGGCCGGAGCGGCGTGGCGGATTTCGGCCACCGTGGGGCAGGGGCCAGCGAGATCGACCGCGACGGGCGAGACCTGCACCGAAAAGCTGCTTTCGATGCGCAGCGAGGCGATGGGTTCGCCCAGCGCCAGGCGGCTGGTGTTGACCACATAGGGGCCCTGGCTGGTGAGGATGGAGGCGGGGCGGGGGGAGACCTTCAGCCGATAATCGAACAGGCGCTGGCCGGGCCAGGCCACGGGTTCCAGCCGGACATTGAACCGGGCCAGGCGAACCGCCGAGGCATAGCGGATGTCGGTGACATGGGTGACGCGGAACATCATCCGAGCAGATTACCCTGTGCGCTGCGGTCGGGGCGCTCCACCGGTAGGAAATAGCGCTGCGACAGTGCGTCGGACAGGGTGAGCAGGTGCGATTCGAGCCGTTGCAGCACCTTGGGGGTCACCTCGGTCGCCTCCAGGCTTTGCAGTTCGGCCAGCATGGCGCGGGTTTCGCGCAAGGGGCGTTCCGGCACGCCGTTTTCCACCAGCGCGGGCAATTCGGCCAGATGCCCGGCGATGCGGACCAGCTGGAACAGCAGCGAGCGCGGGTTGTGCGGATCGAGCAGCACCAGATCGAGCACCGGCACCCGCATTGGCCCGGTGAGATAACGGCTGCGATAGACGATCTGGCTGTCGCACAGGTCGAGCAGGGCGCTGAGATCGTCGACCTCGCTGGCCTCGCCGGCGAACTGGCGGGCGAGGCGGCAGGTGCCCAGCGCCCGCTCCAGCCGGCGGCCGATATCGAGGAAGCGCCACGAGGGGCTGCGCACCATGTTCTCGGCGGCAAGGCCGCCCAGCGTGCTCCAGCGCTCGATGAGGATGTTCGAGGCGTTGAGCAGCGATTCGCTGCGGTCGGCCACGAAGAAGGGGACCGGGCGGTTGGCCACGCGCCAGAAATCGGTGGACACGCGCTCGCGCAGGCCCCGGCCGATCTGCCGGCTGCGGGTGGTGAGGGTGGCAACGCCGCCGGGCAGCCGCCGCTCC
>CAIXXP010000176.1 GCA_903923465.1 uncultured Sphingomonadales bacterium
ATTCGCTCATGTCGAAGCGTTGCAGCGGAATGCCCATGATGCTGGCGAGTTGGCGCGCGACTTCGGTTTTGCCGACGCTGGTGGGGCCGGAGAACAGGAAGCTGCCGATCGGCTTGTCCGGGTCGCGCAGGCCGGCGCGGCTCAGCTTCATGGCGCGGCTGAGCACCTCGATGGCCTTGTCCTGCCCGAACACCACGCGCTTCAGGTCGCGCTCCAGATGCTCCAGCACTTTCTTGTCGTCGGACGACACACTCTTGGGCGGGATGCGCGCCATCGTCGCGATGACCTGCTCGATCTCGCGCTCGGTGATGGTTTTCTTGCGCTTGCTGGGGGGCACCAGCATCTGCATCGCGCCCACTTCATCGATCACGTCGATCGCCTTGTCGGGCAGCTTGCGGTCGTTGATGTAGCGGGCCGAGAGTTCCACGGCGGTCTTGATCGCGCCGGGGGTGTATTTGACCTTGTGGTGCTCCTCGAAGGCGGTGCGCAGGCCCTTCAGGATCTTGATCGTGTCCTCGATGCTCGGCTCGTTGACGTCGATCTTCTGGAACCGGCGCAGCAGGGCGCGGTCCTTCTCGAAGTGGTTGCGGAATTCCTTGTAGGTGGTGGAGCCGATGCAGCGGATGGTGCCGCCGGAGAGGGCCGGCTTCAGCAGATTGCTGGCATCCATCGCCCCGCCGCTGGTGGCGCCGGCGCCGATCACCGTGTGGATCTCGTCGATGAACAGGATGGCGTGCGGCATTTTCTCGAGTTCGGAGACCACCTGCTTCAGGCGCTCATCGAAGTCGCCGCGATAGCGGGTGCCGGCGAGCAGGCTGCCCATGTCAAGCGAGTAGATGACGGCTTCGGTCAGCACCTCGGGCACGTCGCCCTCGACGATCTTGCGGGCGAGGCCCTCGGCAATCGCGGTTTTGCCAACGCCAGGGTCGCCGACATAGAGCGGGTTTTTATTGCTGCGGCGGCACAGGATCTGTATGGTGCGGTCAACCTCCGGCCCGCGGCCGATCAGCGGGTCGACCTTGCCGAGCAGCGCCTTCTCGTTGAGATTGACGGTGAACTGGTCGAGGGCGGAATCCTTCTTGCTGGCGCTCTTGGTTTCGGCCTTGTCCTCGCGGTGCGGCTCGGGGTCGCTCTCGCTGCGGGGGTTCTTGTCCTCGACGCGCTTGCCGCCCTTGCCGATGCCGTGGCTGATGAAGCTGACGGCATCCAGCCGGCTCATGTCCTGCTGCTGGAGGAAATAGACCGCGTAGGAATCGCGCTCCGAGAACAGGGCGACCAGCACATTGGCGCCGGTGACGGTGTCTTTGCCGCTGGATTGCACATGCAGGATGGCGCGCTGGATCACCCGCTGGAAACCGGCGGTGGGGGCGGGGTCACCCTTGTCCTTGGTTTTCAGCGACTGGTATTCCTGGTCGAGATATTGCTTCACCACCTCGGAGAGGTCGCCAAGGTCCACGCCGCAATGGGTCATCACTTCCGAGGCGTCCGGATCGTCGATCAGGGCGAGCAGGAGATGTTCCAGCGTGGCATATTCGTGGCTCCGCTCGGCCGCGTGGCTGAGCGCGGCGTGCAGGGTTTTTTCCAGGCTTTGCGCAAAACTCGGCATCAGGCACCTTCGGATGTTAGAGCGGCGGCGGTTGGAGCGGCGGGGATTGGAGCGGGAAAACAGCTGACAATGGCAGGACAGTAATGTCTGAACCTATATGACGGTTGCACGCGTGAATACGAGGGGTGGGGCCAAAATGCTGATTCCATCACGGACCCTTCCGCGAAAACAGCTGCTCCGCGGCAAGGCGGTGGGCCTCGTAGGCTTTCGCATGGGCCTTCACCCGGGCGATCTCGGCTTCCAGCAGGGCGACGCGATGATCGAGTTCGTCGCGCGAAAAGCTGTCCAGGCTTTCGCGGGCGAGGAGGCCGGCGGCACCATCGGCCTTGGCGGGGGCGGCGTGTGAACTGGCCCAGCCTGCTGATGGGACGCCTGCCAGTGCGGGGCGGTCATCGTCCTCCATTGCATTGCAGCATCGACCCGGATTCGCTTGCTGTCAACACCAAGTGTCTCTAGGGAATCCGGTGCGAATTCCACCCCAGTTTCTGGCACAACACACGGGTGAACGATGACCCACGGCGTATCGGAGTCCCGGCCTGAGTTGATGACCGCGGTGGGTTTTGCCGCGCCCGGCGGGCCAGAGGTGTTGCAGCCCCGGCAGGTGCCGGTGCCGGGCCCGGGCTGGGGGCAGGTGCTGATCCGCGTGGCCTATGCCGGGGTGAACCGGCCCGATGTGGTGCAGCGGCAGGGCAACTATCCGCCACCGCCCGGCCACTCGCCGATACCCGGGCTGGAGGTGGCGGGCGAGATCGTCGCGCTGGGCGAAGGGGTGGTACCGCGCTGGTGGGGCAGCAGGTCTGCGCGCTGCTGAACGGCGGGGGCTATGCCCAATATGCCATCGCCGAGGCGGGGCACTGCCTGCCCGTGCCGCAGGAGCTGTCTCTGGCCGAGGCGGCGGCCATCCCCGAGACGATGTTCACCGTGTGGCACAATGTGTTCGAGCGCGCCTGGGTGAGCGAGGGGGAGACCATCCTTGTGCATGGCGGCACCAGCGGCATCGGCACCATGGCGATTGCGCTGGGCAAGCATTTCGGCGTGACGGTGATCGTCACCTGCGGCAGCGCGGAGAAGTGCCGGGCGGCGCTGGCGCTGGGGGCGGCCCATGCGATCGACTACAAGACGCAGGATTACGTCGAGGAGGTGCGGCGCATCACCGAAGGCAAGGGCGTGAACATGGTGCTGGACATGGTGGCGGGCAGCTATGTGGCGCGCAACCTGAAGTGCCTGGCCGATGATGGCCGCCATGTGACCATCGCCCTGCAAGGGGGAGCCAAAGCCGAGGTGAACATGGGGCAGGTGATGACCCGGCGCCTGACGCTGACCGGTTCCACCCTGCGGCCGCGTTCCAATGAATTCAAGGCGCTGGTGGCGCAGGAGATCAGCCAGCACGTGTGGCCGCTGGTGGAGGTGGGGCTGCTGCGGCCGGTGATGGACCGCGTGTTCCCGCTGGCCGAGGCGGCCGCGGCCCATGCGCGGATGGAAGAGGGCGGCCATATCGGCAAGATCGTGCTGCAGGTGGGCTAATCCCACTCGCCACTTGCCGAATGCGCATGGCTGGCCTACATGGCAGGCTTGGATGGCCGCTCCGCGAGGGGCGGCCCTGTTTATTTCAGGCCCCGGAACCCCCTCGGGCGCTTGCATCACGCCGGAGAATACCCCCGTGTCTCAGTCAACGCCCCAGCCAACCCCGCTGATGCCCCATGCCACGGCGTCGTGGCTTGTTGATACCACCGCGCTGACCTTCGAGCAGATCGCCGAATTCTGCGGCCTGCATATCCTCGAAGTGCAGGCGATGGCGGACGATCTGGCCTCCAGCAAATACACCGGCCGCGACCCGGTGCGCGCCGGCGAGCTGACCAATGCCGAAATCGAGCGCGGCCAGGCCAACCCCGCCTATCGCCTGCAGATGCACAAGGCGCCGATCAACGTCAGCCGCACCAAGGGCCCGCGCTATACGCCGGTTTCCAAGCGGCAGGACAAGCCCGACGGTATCGCCTGGATCCTGCGCCACCATCCGGAAATCTCGGATGCGGCCATCGGCAAGCTGATCGGCACCACCCGCAACACCATCGCCGCGATCCGCGACCGCAGCCACTGGAACATCAGCAACATCACCCCCAAGGACCCGGTGACGCTGGGCCTGTGTTCGCAGCGGGAGCTGGACGCGATTGTCGCCCGCGCCGCCAAGAAGGCCGGCATTGCCGAGGACGTGGGCGCGGCCAATGCGCGGCTGGGCGATGACCGCCAGGCGCTGCTCGACGAGCTGAAGGCCGAGCGCGAGGCGCATACCCGCGTGGCCAATGAAGCGGCGCAGGAGGCTGAGGTGGCCGCGTGGCTGGCGGCCAAGCGGGCGGCCGAGGCTGAGGAAGGGCAGGGCTGATAGAAATTAGGGGGAAGTAGCAGGGGTTAGCCCCGGCACCCCTTCCCTGTCGGCATTGCGTGTCGGTTCGACCTTGCGCGAGGTCGCTGCGCCGCAGGCTGTTAATGCCGCTTCGCGGCGGGGCACGACGCTGCGAGGTAAGCGCAAAGCTCTACAATAATGGGGGTTTGGCGGTGTAACACCCCCAAGGCTTACCCTTTCCAATCTCTCACCTTAATTCCCCTTGCACCCACCCGCCGCCGGGAGCACTCTGCCCCGATGGAGGATGCAGGCGTCAAAATCGCCGCAACGGAACCGTGGCGGGCAAACTACGCGCACCCTTGCGCGTGGGATGAGACCTTTCCGCCGCTCTCCCTCACCGACATGTTTTTGGGTGCCGCTCAGAAGTGGCCCGAACGGCCGCTGGTGGATTTCCTTGGCCGCCGCTTTTCCTATGCGCAATTGGCGGACGAGGCGCGGGCCTTTGCCCAAGGGCTGACGCGGCTGGGCATTGAGCCCGGCGACCGGGTCGGGCTGTTTCTGCCCAATGTGCCGATCTATGTGCCGGCCTATTACGGGGCGCTGATGGCCGGCGCGGTGGTGGTGAATTTCTCGCCGCTCTACACCGCCGAGGAATTGCAGGCGCAGGTGGCCGATTCCGGCACGCGGCTGATGGTCACCCTCGATTCGCCGGCGCTGTTGCCCAAGGCGGTGGAGGTGCTGCGCCATTCCGCGCAGGAAATGCTGGTGGTGGGGCGGCTCGCCTCCATGCTGCCCTGGGTGAAGGGGGTGGCACTGAGGCTGTTTGGCCGGTCGCAGCTGTCGCCGATGCCGCGCGACATGGCGGTGATCGACTGGGGCGAGGTGCTGGGCGTTGGCGGGGAGGCGGATGCGGCCTTCGCGCCGGTGGCGGTAGACGCTGAAGCGACGGTCGCGCTGATCCAGTATACCGGCGGCACCACCGGCAACCCCAAGGGGGCGATGCTGACCCATCAGAACCTTTCCGCCAATGCCCGGCAGATCGTGGCGGTGGATGCCCATGCCATCGGCCATGGCCACCCGGACGAGCGCGACATGATGCTGGGCGCGCTGCCGCTGTTTCACGTTTTCGCCAATGCCACCGTGCTGAACCGCACCGTGGTGGATGGCGGCTGCATCGCCATGCTGCCCCGCTTTGATGTGGCGCAGGTGGTGGCGACCATCCGCCGGGTGCGGCCGACGATCTTTCCCGGCGTGCCGACGATGTTTCAGGCGGTGGCCGATTTTCCCGGGGTGAAGCCGGCGTGGTTCACCGGCCTGCGCGCCTGTATTTCCGGCGGGGCGCCGCTGGCCGCCAATGTGCGCGAGGCCTTTACCAAGGCGACGGGCGCGCAACTGGTGGAGGGCTATGGCCTGACCGAGTGCGCCGGGGTGGTCTCGGCCAATGCCTATGAGGGGGTGAACCGGCCGGGCAGCATCGGCCAGCCGCTGCCCGCCACGCGGTTGCGCCTGCTCGACAAGGTGGACCTGAACGCCGACGCGCCGCCGGGGGAGCCGGGCGAGCTGGCGATTGCCGGGCCGCAGGTGATGCTCGGCTATTGGCGGCGGCCGGAGGCGGACACCACCACCTTCGTGATGCGCGATGGCGAGCGCTGGCTGCGCACCGGCGATGTCGCGGTGTTCGACGCCGATGGCTATGTGCGCATTGTCGACCGGGTGAAGGACATGATCTCGGTGGGCGGCTTCAAGGTCTATCCGAGCCGGGTGGAAGTGGTGCTGCATGAGCACCCCGCCGTGCGCGAGGCGCTGGTGATCGGCGTGCCCGACGAGCGGCTGGGCGAGCGGCCCCGCGCCTATGTCGCGCTGAAGACCGACCCGGTGGCGCTGGTGGGCCTGGGGCTGGAGCCGGCCGAGGCGCTGGCGGAATGGCTGAACGCGCGGGTGGGCAAGCATGAGCGGGTGGACAAGGTGGTGCTGCGTGATGCCCTGCCCAAGACGATGATCGGGAAGCTGGATCGCAAGGCGTTAAGGATTGAGGTGGGGGTTTGAAGGGGTTGAAGGGCAGGGGTAGAGGTTAGAAGCAGGGGCTAGCCCCTGCACTCCTGAGCGTCTTCCGGCGAGAGGGTGTGCCGGGTGGCCGCGCCGCGCACGACCTCATCGCGCCGCGGGCTTTTATGGCCGCTACGCGGCGGGGCGTGACGCCGAGATGCATGCGCGACGCCGACAGTAATGGGGTTTGGGGCCTAAGGCCCCAAGAAACCTCAATCCCTTCATCACTCCCCCGCCACCCCGGAGGTCAGCAGTTTCTGCGGCTCGTTGCAGCGTTGCGACAGGCGGCCATCGACCTGGGCGCCCTGTTCGATGGTGACGGTGTCGTAGTGGACATCGCCTTCGATGCGGGCGGTTTTGCCGATGACCAGTGCGCCGGCGCTGACCGTGCCGCGCACCCGGCCGTGGAGGCGGGCGGTTTCGGCGGTGATGGCGCCGACGATCTCGCTGCTTTCGCCCTGCATCAGCGCGGCGCAGGTGACATCGCCCTCGATGCGGCCATCGAGGTGGAGATCGATCGTGGCGGAGACATTGCCCTTCACCAGCGTATCGGCGCCGAGCACGGAAAAGGTGGATCCATTCATCGATTTGCTCTGCGGGTTAGTCGTCGGCTGCGGCGTTTGCGCCGAGGTTTTGCGAAACATGGGCGGCATTCTCCAGGAAGGGGCGGGGGTTTACCGGGCGGTCGTTGATCCGCACCTCGAAATGCAGATGCGGGCCGGTGGAGCGGCCGGTGCTGCCGATGGCGCCGATGGCCTGCCCGGCGGCGACCTGCTGGCCCAGATGGGCGCGGAAGGCGGACATATGGGCATAGCGGGTGATCACGCCATTGCCATGGCTGACCTCAACGCAATTGCCATAGCCGGACTTGCGCCCGGCAAAGCTGACCAGACCCCTGGCGGCGGCATAGATCGGCGCGCCGATGGGGCCGCGGAAATCCAGGCCAGGATGGAAGGCGCCGTGGTGGGTGAAGGGATCCGAGCGGTAGCCGAAGCCGGAGGAGATATATTGCAGGCTGGCGGGCAACACCTGTGGCAGGCGTTGCAGGCCGCTCTCCAGCGCGCTCATGCGGGCGAGGCTGAGGCCGAGGCGTTCGAAGCGCGGGTCGAGCGAGCCATCAGCCGAGGTGGTGAGGGCCAGCAGCGGGCCGCCCTGCGCCGTGGTGTGGACGCCCTGTTCGGCAATGGGCTGCGGGTTGAGACCGAGGCGGCGCATCTGCGCGGAATCGGCCTCGGCGCGGTGGTCGGCATAGCGGGTGAGCTTTTCCACGAAGGTGAGCTGGCGAGCCTCTTGCCGGGCGAGCGGGGCAGCCTCGGGAACGGCGGCGCTGACCTTGGCGACGGTGCGGGCGGCCTCTTTCCCGCTGTCGGATACGGTGTCGCCGGCGTGTTTTTCGCTGGGCAGGTCGCCGAGGTGGGCGCGCACCATGGTCTCGATGAAATCCTGCCGGCGCTTGAGATCGTCGGCCACGCCGGTCAGGCCCTTGCGATAGGAGGCGACGCGGGCTTCGGCGCTTTCCACCCGCGCCTCGCGGTTCAGCAGCGACCGGGTGTCGGCGCTTTCGGTGAGGCGGTGGATGGCAACCGAGGCGACGGTGATGACCCAGCCCAGCGCCAGCAGGCTGACCCCGGCGGCGGCGGCCATTTGCAGGCGCGAGGAAACCTTGATGAAGCGGACGTGGCCGTTCGACCGCATGAAGAACTCGCGTTCTGGAAACCAGCCGCGGAGACGGGAGATAATCTCCCTAAAGCTCTGATTGTTCACGCGGCCCCCCGGCAACATGCCCGGCGACGCCAGGCGACGAGCGCCTATCATCGCCCCATCGATTCGCCGAATCGCGGCAAGGCCGGACTCGCGCGGATGCGGCCAGGCGTGGTATGCGCGCGATGAAACGCATGAATTCCGGCCGGCCCCCAATCCCACTCGCTTGTTCGCCCCCCGGCGACCGGCCCATGCCGCATGCAAACGAAGTGCCCCTATTGCGTGGGTTCATGACAAGCCGGCGACAAGCTGCTAGGCGGGCGGGCATGGCTACTTTGCACGAATCTTCCGTTATCGAACCTGCCGCCAGCGAAAGCCCCGAGGCTCTGGTGGCGCGGCTGGCGCGCGCCGGGCGCGCGGCGCAAGCCCTGCTGGCCCGTCTCAGCGATGCCGAGAAATCCGCCGCGCTGCTCTCCGCCGCCCGGGCGCTGCGCGAGGACGAGGGCGCCATTCTGGCCGCCAACGCCCGCGACATCGCCGCCGGTGAGGCCAATGGCCTGACCAGCGCGTTGCTCGACCGGCTGCGGCTGACGCCGGAGCGCTTGGCCGGGATTGCCGATGCCGTGGCGCAGGTGGCCATTCTGCCCGACCCGGTGGGGCAGGTGATCGACACCGGCGAGCGGCCCAATGGGTTGCATCTGAGCCGGGTGCGCGTGCCCATCGGGCTGATCGGCATCATTTACGAGAGCCGGCCCAATGTGACCGCCGATGCCGCCGCGCTGTGCCTGCGCAGTGGTAATGCCGTGCTGTTGCGCGGGGGCAGCGAGGCGGTCAATTCCAACCGGGCGATCCTGGCGGCGCTGGGCCGGGGGCTGAGCGCGGCGGGGGCGCCGGCCGAGGCGGTGCAACTGGTGCCGACGCAGGACCGCGCCGTGGTGGGGGCGATGCTGACCGCCGCCGGCCTCATCGACATGATCGTGCCGCGCGGGGGCAAAAGCCTCGTGGCCCGGGTTCAGGCCGATGCGCGGGTGCCGGTGCTCGCGCATCTGGATGGGATTTGCCACACCTATATTCACAGCGCGGCGGACCCGGAGATGGCCGTGGCGTTGGCGCTGAACGCCAAGATGCGGCGCACCGGCATTTGCGGGGCGATGGAAACGCTATTGCTCGACACCGCCTTTCCCGCCAGCCAGCGGGTGGTGGCGGCGCTGCTGGAGGGTGGCTGCGAGCTGCGCGGCGATGCGCGGGCGCGGGCGCTGGATTCGCGCATTCTGGCGGCGACGGCGGAAGACTGGGATACCGAATATCTCGACGCGATCCTGGCGGTGGCGGTGGTGGACGGGCTGGATGCCGCGCTCGCGCATATCGATGCCCATTCCTCGCGGCACACCGATGTGATCGTGACTGAAGACGCGGCCGTGGCCGAGGCCTTTGTGGCGGCGGTCGACAGCGCCATCGTCATGGTCAATGCCAGCAGCCAGTTCGCCGATGGTGGCGAGTTTGGCCTGGGCGCGGAGATCGGCATTGCCACGGGCCGCCTGCACGCGCGCGGGCCGGTGGCGCTGGAGGGGCTGACCACCTACAAATGGGTGGTGCGGGGCAATGGCCAGTTGCGGCCCTGACGGGCCACGGGGGCCAGTTGCGACCCTGACGCGCCACGGAGGGGCAGTTGCGACCCTGACGGGCCACGGGGGCCCAGTTGCGACCCCGGCGGGCCGCGGGGGCCCAGTTGCGGCGCTGATTGGCTGCGGGGGCCCGATGCGGCCCTGGGGGTTTCGATGAATACGCGCCGGGGGCCATATACCCTGCTGCTGGGGGGCAGCTTCAACCCCGCGCATGGCGGCCACCGGCGGATCACCCTGGCGGCGCTGGCGGCGCTGGGGCTGGACGAGGCGTGGTGGCTGGTCTCGCCCGGCAACCCGCTGAAGGATGGCGCGGACATGGCGCCCCTGCCGGCGCGGATGGCCTCGGCGCGGCAACAGGCCCGGCGCGCGCCCGTGCGGGTGAGCGCGCTGGAGGTGGCTTTTGGCACGCGATATACCGTGGATACGCTGACCAAGATCCGCCGGCGCTGGCCGAAGCGGCGGTTTATCTGGCTGATGGGGGCCGATAATCTGGCGCAGTTGCACCGCTGGAAAGAGTGGCGAAAGCTGGCCGCGCTCATGCCGATTGCGGTTGTGGCCAGACCGGGCTATGATGCCAGTGCTATCGCCAGCCCGGCGATGGCCTGGCTGGGCCGTTTCCGGCGGTCTGCCGCCAGTGTGCGAAACCGGGCAGAATGGAGCGCGCCGGCCCTGGTGCTCTTGCGTTTCGATCCCGATCCCCGTTCGGCCAGCGCGCTGCGCGCCGCGGACAGGGGCTGGAGCCACCGCCATTCGGGGGTGGTGTTGCGTGATGCGGTGACCCATCAGCGAATCGCCAGCCACTCGACCGGTGACGCCCATACCCCGGAAAATGCCCTTTTGGCGAAGGATGGAATGTGAGCGGGCCGGCCCATCGCCTCGCTTTTGACCAGCCTTTGCCCGTCCCTGCCCGTCGTTGTGTTGCAATCGGGATGCCCCGCGCCAAGCGGATCACCCCACAGGAGCCTGTATCGCCCGCATGAACCAAGTACCGACCCCCCAGCCGGCTGCCCAGCCGGCATCCGCTGCCCCCGCCACACTGGCCGCTCCAATGAGTGCGGCGCCCGGTTCCGCCGCCGCGCTGCTGGCCGAGGCCGAGCCCGGCTCGCTGCTGGCGCTGGTGCTCCAGTCGCTGGACGACGATCAGGCGCAGGAGGTGATCTCCATTCCGCTGGCCGGAAAGTCCGCCATGGCCGATTACATGGTCATCGCCTCCGGCCGCTCCACGCGGCAGGTGGCGACCATGGCGCAAAAGCTGGCCGAGCGGGTGAAGAAGGGTGGCTTTGGCCATTGCCGCATCGAGGGCCTGCCCGCCGCCGACTGGGTGCTGATCGACGCCGGCGATATCATCGTCCACCTGTTCCGCCCCGAAGTGCGCGCGTTCTATAATCTGGAGCGCATGTGGACCTTCAACAGCGACGCGCCGGTCGCCGCCTAGGGTTCTGCCGGGCCGATGCTGCTGCATATCGTCGCCCGGGGGCGGATTGGCCGCTGCCCGGAGGCGGATCTGGTCGAGCGCTATCTGAAGCGCGTGACCTGGCCGACGCGGATCAGCGAATTGCCCGAGAAGGGCGGCACCGTGCCCGCGCCTGCCACACCGTTCCGCACCGTGCTGCTGGACGAGCGGGGGGGGCTGATGGGGTCCGAGGCCTTTGCCGCGCTGCTGGGCCGCTGGCGCGATGATGGCGTGCGCGAGGTGCGCTTCATGATTGGCGCCGCCGATGGGCACGGCGATGCGGCGCGTTCCGAACCGGGCGGGGCCGATCTGCTGCTCGGTTTTGGCGCGATGACCTGGCCGCATATGCTGGCCCGCGCCATGCTGGCCGAACAATTATGGCGTGCAACCAGTATTCTGGCTGGCCATCCCTATCATCGTTCGGGATAACGCGGGCTGTGAAGCCTGTGCGCGCCCTTGTTCCATTCTGCGTTTTGCTCGCCCTGTTGGGGCCGGGTTGGGCGCGGGCCGCCGATGGTGGGGACATCGGCCAGAACCGCAAGGCGCTGGCCGAGGCACGCTCCGCCGCCGATGACGCCCGGCGCCGGGGCGAGAAGCTGGAGGCCGATGCCGCCGCCGCCGCCGCCGCCGCCGACCGCACCAGCACCGAGGCCGCCGCCGTGGCCGCCCGCATCCAGCAGGCGCAGGCGCAAATTATCGCCGACGAGGCGCAGATCAGGATCATCGAGCGCCAGCAGGCCGAGCTGAAAGACAGCCTGGCGACGCGCGAGTGGCCGCTGTTGCGCCTGAGCGCGGCCTTGCAGCGCCTGTCGCGCCGGCCGCTGGCGCTGGCGGTGCTGCATCCGGGGTCGGTGAGCGATGCCGCGCATCTGCGCGCGGTGCTGGCCACCACCATGCCGGAGGTGCGTCGACGCACCGCCGCGCTGCGGGCGCAACTGGCAGGCGCCCGCCAGTTGCGGGAACAGGCCTTGCGCGCCGGGCAGGCCCTGCGCGGCGAAAAGGCGACGCTCTCGGCCCGGCAACAGGCGCTGGTGGTGCTGGAGGCGCGGCAGCGGCTGATCGCCAATACCTCGGCCGGGGGGGCCGACCGCGAGACCGAGCGGGCCGACACGCTGGCGGCGCAAGCGCGCGATCTGGGCGATCTGGTGAGCCAGCTGGAGCAGGCCGCGCAGTTGCGCGACCGGCTGGCGCTGCTGCCCGGGCCGCTGATCCGCCCGCCGCGACCAGGGGAATCGGCGGTGCTGGCGGGGGCGGCCGCGCCGGCCGACGCCGGAGCGACCGCGGGGGC
>CAIXXP010000177.1 GCA_903923465.1 uncultured Sphingomonadales bacterium
AGGAAACAGCAGGGGCTAGCCCCTGCACCCCTTACCGTCTCCCGGCGCGAGGGGAGGGCCAATGGCGCCGCAGTGCCCAACCTCACCGCGCCGCAGGCTTTCAAGGGCGCTTCGCGGCAAGGCGCAACTCCGCAGAACATGCCCCAAGCCAGACAGTAATGGGGTTTGGGACCTAAGGCCCCAAGACTTCCCTCTTCCCCTTTCTCCCCTCTTCCCCACACCACCAAACCAAACCCCGCAGGAGCCCCCAAGATGTCCACCCCAGACCCATCCACCGCCTTCGCGCTTTCCGGCAAGCTGGCGGTCATCACCGGCGCCGCATCGGGCATTGGCCGCGAGACGGCGCGGGTGTTTGTCGCATCGGGCGCCCATGTGGTGCTGGCCGACCGCGATGCCGCCGCGCTCGCCGCCTTTGCCGGTGAGTTGGGCGCCAGCGCCACGGCGGTCCCCACCGATGTCTCGGTCCGCGCGCAGGTGGAGGCCTTGGCCGATGCGGCCAGCGCCATCGCCCCGATTGACGCCTGGGTGAATGCCGCCGGCGTTGTCGCCCCGCCGACGATGGTCGTCGATGTCGACGAGGCGACGATAGACCGGCTGATCGCGATCAATCTGAAGGGTGTCTATTTCGGCTCCGCCGCCGCCGCCCGCCGCATGGTCGCCCATGGCCGGGGTTCGATCATCAACATCTCGTCGCAGGGGGCTGAAATTCCCGCACCGGGCCTGTCGGTCTATTCGATCACCAAGGCGGGGGTGAACGCGCTCACGCGCACGCTGGCGGCGGAGGTCGGGCCTGTCGGGGTGCGGGTGAACGCGGTGGCGCCGGGCTTCATCGACACGCCGATGATCAGCTACCGCTTCGTGCGCGAGGATGGCACCGCCGATCAGGCGGCCAAGGAGGCCCTGTTCGCCGCGCGCGCCGCCAATGCCCCGCTGGGCCGGGTGGGCGAGCCGCTCGACATCGCCCGGGTGATTCTGTTCCTCGCCTCGGATGCCGCCAGCTTCGTCACCGGCGAGACCCTGCGCGCCAATGGCGGGGCGGATATGCGCTGATCACGGCGCTGATCACGGCGCCGAACAAGGGGAAGGGGGCTGGCCCACCGCCAGCCCCCCGCCGTTTCAGCTGATCGACTGGCTCGCGCCGCCATCCACCCGCAGATGCACGCCATCGATGAAATCAGCGCGCGGGCTGGCCAGATAGGCCACCGCATCGCCAATATCCTCGACCCGGCCGATGCGGGGCACCATCTGGGGGAACTGGTTTTCCAGCACCCAGGCCTCGCTCTTGGCCATATCGTCGCCCCAGCCCTCGCGCGCGCCGATGGTCTTGAACCATGCCCGCACGGACCGGGTGAAGATGGTGCCGGGCGAGATGGCGTTGACCGTGACGCCGGTGTTGGCCAGCGACTTGGCGGTGCCCAGGTTCAGGTTGACCAGCGCCGCCTTGGCCCCGGCATAGTCGGGGGTGTTGCCGCTGGGGGTCATGGCGATGCCGCTGGTGATCTGGATGATCCGGCCCCAGCCGGCCTCCTTCATCGCGGGGGCCAGCCGCTGGATCATGCGGATGGCGGCGCCCACGTTCATGTCGATGGTTCTCATCCATTCGTCGGGCGTCACGTCGAACACGGTGGTCATGCTGCCCGATCCGGCGAACCCGCCGGCGTTGTTGACCAGAATGTCCACGCCGCCAAACGCCGCCAGCGTCGCCGCCACGGCCGCGTCGGCACCCTCATCGGTGGCGACGTTGCCCAGTGCCAGCACCGCGTCGCCACCCTCGGCGCGGATCTGCTCCACCACCTCCAGCCCGCGCCGCTCGCTGCGGCCGTTGATCGCCACGCGCACGCCCTCGCGGGCCAGCGATTGCGCGATGCCCACGCCGATGCCGGCGGTGCTGCCGGTCACAATGGCGCGCTTGCCCTTCAGTTGCAGATCCACAGCTCACTCCTTGGTTGAATGGTTGGTTTGGTCGCGCCGCCGATCACTTCGGCTGCGCCTCGGCCTTGATGGTATCGATCACGCGCAGCATGTCGATGGTGTCCTTGTCGCCGCGCATCAGCCGGTTCACGCGGGCGGCGATCTGCCAGCGCCCATCCACCCGGGCGAATGTCCACAGGTTGCAGGAAATCCGCCAGGGGTAATAATGCTCGCCATCGGTCTCGGGGCGAAACACGGCGGAATAGGAGATGGCGGTGGCGGCATCGCCATCCACCTGCACGATCGGCAGCCCCATGAAATGGGCGCAGCCCTCGGGGATCATCTCGAAATGCATGCCCTCGAAGGCGCTGGCGACATCCGCCCGGCCGGTGTGGCGCTTGAACCCGCCGATGTCATACACACCATCCTGCGTCCACAAATCGGCCAGCTTCAGCGCGCGCTCGGTGCAGTCGGCGGTATCGACGGTCGGGCCATAGCTGGCGATGACCTGCCGGATGGCGATATGGTCGTTCAGATTGGCGACCGTGGCCTCCAGTTGCGCGACGCGTTCTTCCAGCGATGCCATGCCTGCTCTCTCCCTGATTGTTCAATTGGCTTTCAGCTAGCATTCTTGCCCGCCGATTGCAGCGGCGGCAAGCAAATCGGCCGAAATCCATCTCATCCGCGATCAAGCTGCATCAGCGTGTGCACGGGCCTTGTCCCCGGCGCGCCATTGGCGTGATAGTCCGCGCCATAAACGGGAGATTCTGGATGAGCTTTACCGAACAGCTTTACGCCGCGCTGCACGATCAGCCGGAAAAGCCGATGATGGACTTCAAGGGCCGGGTGTTCACCGGTGGCGAACTGGCGGCCTATGGCGACGCGGTCATCGCCCTGCTGGATGCGGCCGGGGTGGAGAAGGACCTCGCCATCGGCATCATCCTGCGCAACCGGCCGGTCCACGCCGCCGCCGTGCAGGCGCTGGTGGCCCATGGCCGCCCGTTCACCACCATCTACGCGATGCAGTCGATCGAGGCCATGGCCGCCGACATCACCACCACCGGCTTTGCCGCCGTCATCGCCGATGTGCAGGACTGGACCGCCCCGGTCATCGCCGCCGCCGCCAGTGCCGGCTCGCTGGGCATCACCATCGATCTGTCCGGCGAGGCCCCGGTGGCGCTGGTCCCCGGGCTTCAGGCCAAGGGCGCCGGTCCTTTCCGCAAGATCCCCGGCCAGCCCGGGCTGGAGATCCTCTCCAGCGGCACCACCGGCACGCCCAAGCGCATCCTGTTCCCCTTCCGCATGCTGGAGCGCGCCGTTGCCAGCATCAATGTCGGCCGGGCCCCCGGGGAGGAGCCGGCGGCGCAGGTCACCACCCTGCCGTTCACCGGCATCGGCGGCATGTGCGGCCTCATCGGCAACCCGATGATCGGCCGCTACACCGCCCTGCTCGAACGCTTCAACGTCGATGATTTCGTCGAGGCGGTGGACCGCCTGCGCCCGGCCGACGCCTCCGGCCCGCCGACCATCGCCCGCATGCTGCTCGACGCCAAGGTGGATCCCGCGAAGCTCTCCAGCGTCAAATACTGGTTCGGCGGCGGCGCGCCGTTCCCGCCCGAATTGCAGGACGAGTTCGAGGAGGCCTTCGGCATCCGCACCCTCTGGGCCTATGGCGCCACCGAATTCTGCGGCACCGTCGTCAGCTGGACGCCGGCGCTCGACGCCGAATACCGCCAGGCCAAGCGCGGCTCGGTGGGCAAGGCGCTGCCCGGCGTGGAACTGCGGATCATCGATGTCGAGACGGGCGCCATCCTCCCGCCCGGGCAACAGGGCTATCTGGAGGCGCTCATCCCCGCCGTCGGCGATGAATGGATCCGCACCGTGGACCTGATGTCGATCGATGCGGATGGCTTCCTGTGGCATTACGGCCGCGGCGATGGCGCCATCCTGCGCGGCGGCTTCAAGGTGCTGCCGGAAAAGATCGTCTCCGCGCTGCTCGAACACCCGAGCGTGCTGGATGCGGGCGTGGTCGGGCTGGACGACCGCCGGCTGGGCCAGGTGCCGGTCGCGGCGGTGGAGCTGCGCAAGGACATGCCGGTGGTCAGCGGCGAGGAATTGCGCGAGCATGTCCGCCGCCTGCTGCCCAGCCACCATGTGCCCACCGAGGTCTATGTGCTGGAGGAAATGCCCCGCACCGTCTCGCTGAAGGCCGATCTCGGCGCGCTGAAGCGGATGTTCGCCGAGGCGGAGGCATAACCCGCGCGGCGCGAAAGGGCAGGGGCCCATGATCATCGACGCCCAGATCCACCTGTGGGCCGCCGACAGCCCCGGCCGCCCGTGGCCCCGCTCCGGCGGAAGCCCAGCCGATCGGGGCCGCACCGCCACGCCCCAGCGCGCGGAGCCGATGACCGCCGCCGAGGCCCTGTCCGCGATGGATGCGGCCGGCGTCGACAAGGCGATCATCGTCCCTCCCTCGTGGGAGGGCGACCGCAACGACATCGCCCTGGCGGCGGTGCGCGATCACCCGGGGCGCTTCGCCATCATGGGCCGCATCGGCGCAGACCCGGCGAACGCGGCCCTGCTCAAGCGCTGGCGCACCCAGCCCGGCATGCTCGGCCTGCGGGTCATCACCGCCACCGGCGCCCCCGCCTGCGACGAGGGTCTCGGCCACTGGCTATGGCGCGCCGCCGCCGATCACGATTTGCCGCTGATGATCGCCCCGGTCGGCAACACGGCGCTGGTCGCCGCCATCGCCCATGCCTTCCCCACCCTGCGCCTCACCATCGACCACATGGGCGCCCGCATCCACCACCATGGCGCCGAGGCGTTTGGCGATATCGAGGCCGTGCTGGCGCTCGCGCCGCTGGCCAATGTCGCGGTAAAGGGCACCGCCTTGCCCTGCTATAGCGCCGAGGCCCGCCCTTGGGCCGATGTCATGCCCTATTGGCGCCGCCTGCTCGCAGCCTTCGGCCCCCGGCGCCTGTTCTGGGGCTCGGACCTCAGCCGCCTGCCATGCCCCTACGTCGATCTGGTCGAAGTGTTCCGCGACGACCTCGACTGGCTGGATGCCGATACCCGCGCCGAAGTCATGGGCAAAGCCGTCGCCCGCTGGCACGGCTGGGCGGTTTAACGTTCCCTGAGTCTTTGTTACGTACGCCATCCGTCGAGGGCTTGCGGCACCGGCCCGCTCCCCCGGAGGGTCTTTGATTAGAGCGGCAAAGCTATCCAGCTTTGCCTTGCTG
>CAIXXP010000178.1 GCA_903923465.1 uncultured Sphingomonadales bacterium
ACCACGCCGTGCTTGCGCAGCATGTTGGTCGCGGTCAGCACCAGGTCCGTGGCGGTCACGCCTTCCGTCAGGCGGCCGGTCAGCTTGAAGCCAACGACCTCGGGGATCAGCATGGAAACCGGCTGGCCCAGCATCGCCGCCTCGGCCTCGATGCCGCCCACGCCCCAGCCCAGCACGCCCAGCCCATTGATCATGGTGGTGTGCGAGTCGGTGCCGACGCAAGTGTCGGGGTAAGCCACCATCTCGCCGTTCTGGTCCACCGAGGTCCACACCGTCTGCGCGATGTTCTCCAGGTTCACCTGATGGCAGATGCCGGTGCCCGGGGGCACGGCATAGAAATTGTTCAGCGACTTGCTGCCCCACTTGAGGAAGTCATAACGCTCGAAATTGCGCTGATACTCGATCTCGACATTCTGCTCGAAAGCCTGCGGCGTGCCGAATTCATCCACCATCACCGAGTGATCGATGACGAGGTTCACCGGCACCAGCGGGTTGATCTTCGAGGTATTGCCGCCCAGCTTGGCAATTGCGTCGCGCATCGCGGCCAGATCCACCACGCAAGGGACCCCGGTGAAATCCTGCAACAGCACGCGCGCCGGGCGATACTGGATCTCGTTCTGCGATTCGCTGGGGTTCTTCTGCCAGTCGACCAGCGCCTGAATGTCGGCGGTGGAAACGGTGAAGCCGCCATCCTCGAAGCGCAGCAGGTTCTCCAGCAGCACCTTCATGGAAAAGGGCAGGCGCGAGATGTCGCCCAGCTTGGCCGCGGCCTTCTTCAGCGAGTAATAGGCGACGGTCTTGCCGCCAGCCTGCATGCTGCTGCGCGTTCCGAGCGTGTCCTGTCCAACCTGGGTCATGTGCGCGTGTTCCCTCAACTGCCTGTGGCCATGCCCCGGCCAGGCAGGGGCGAAAAAGCCATGCTGCGGCGCGGAAATCTGGCGGGTTTAACGGCGAGCCGATGCGCGTTCCGTGCCCCGAGGTCAAGGGCGACATTGGTGGAGGCAGGCCTGATTTGAGGTCTAATTCCCGGCAAGGCGGGCGGCAGGCGGAAAAATTCGCGTTTGTGTGATTTTTGCAGGGGGAAAAGCGATAGTCCGGGGGGTGGCGCCTGATGTGCCGGTTTCCCAATGGAAACCGGTTGGCACCCCAAACCCCCATTACCGTCAGAGTAGCGCCACCACCTCAGCGTTGCGCCCCGCCGCGCCGCGGCTTTGATAGCCTGCGGCACGGCGAGGCCCCGCACAACGCCGCCCCCCGGTACCCCCTCGCGCCGGAAGACGTCATGTGGCGCAGGGGACCGGTCCCCTGCGTCCTTCCCTCAATCCCCCTTGCACCCCCTCACAAAGCCGTCTGCTCGATATGCACCACCGCCTGCCCCCCGCGCGCGCCGATCCAGCAGCCCAGCGCGATCAGCGCGGCGCCCACCAGCGTTGGCCAGGTCAGCCTTTCGGCGAACCACAGCCAACCCATCAGCGCCGCCCAGATGAAGGCGCTGTATTCGATCGGCACCAACAGCTGCGCCTCGGCGCGGGCATAGGCCCAGGCCAGCATCATCAGCGAGACGGTAGCCAGCGCTGCCGATGCCGCGACATAGGCCAGCGCCACCGGCCCGGGCGTCACCCACAGCCAGGGCGCCGCCGGCAGCAGCAGCACCCCGCCCACCACAAATTGCGACAGCGCCACCTCCTCCGGCGACGCCAGTTGCGCCTGCTGGCGCTGGAGAATGAGGTTCCAGGCATAGAACAGCGCCGAGAGCAGGATCGCCCCCATCCCCGCCAGCGCCGGCCCCCGGGCCATGGCGCCGGCACTCGCCCGCCCCACGCAGATCACCACCACCCCGGCAAACCCCAGCAGCGCCGCCCGCACCGCCTGCCTGCCCACCTTCTCGCCCAGCACCAGCGCCGCCAACACCAGCGCCAGCAGCGGCGCGATGAACGACAGGGCGATGCCCGTGGCCATGGGCGTGCGCACCAGCCCCCAGAAAAAACAGATGGCCATGCAAACCGCCACCGACCCGCGCAGCAGGTGCAGCCGCAGCAGCGCCCCGCGCGGCACCCTGCCCCCGCGCAGCCGCCACAGGGGGAACATCACCGCCACCCCTACTGCGGATCGCAGCAGCATCGCCTCGTAGGCCCCCACCAGAATGGAGGCCCGCTTCATCATCGCGTCCATCGTCGAAAACACGGCGATGCCGGTGCCGGCGATAATCAGCGGCAGCAGGGAAGGGTGGCGGCTCATGCCCCCTGCCTAATCGCTTCGCCCCGGCCCCGCCACCGGCCGGCGACGAATTAACGCGCATTATCCCTTGCGAAAATTGCTCCCGTTCATCCGCGCGACATGGACGAACAGGCAAGGGAGCGCTTGAAGCGGCACGCGGTTGCGGGCAAAAGCCGGGGGGCAGGCGGACGACAGGGCCGCTCCCTCCTCACATGGCTCATCCCGCGCCTCGCGCCTTGGGCACAACACCGGAATTAGGACAAGCAATGGCGCGCAGGCAGTACCCGCAGCACTGGCAGACCGGCGGGGCAACCATGGCCGTGGCGCTGATGGCCATGGCCGCGCTCACCACCCCCGCCATGGCGCAGGGCGCCGCCGGCAAGGCCGGATCCGACGGCCAACTCTCCGCCCCGGCGCGCGCGGTGCTGCAACAGGGCGCCGCGCCCGCCAGCCTCGAATCGCTGCCCTGGGTGGATGCGCCCGCGCGCCCGCGCGCCCGCCCCCCAGCACCCGCCAAAGCCACGGCCACCAAGCCCACGGCCGCCAAGCCCACGCTGGTGGCCGATCAGGTCAGCCCCATCCAGCAGATCATCGATCAGCATCAGGCCGCCCGCCCGGCGCCGGCCCCCTCGGCCCAGCCGGCACCCGCACCCACATCCACCGGCACCCCCGCGGCCTCGGCCCCGCCGATCAGCCCGGACGCCGCCGTCACCACCCCGCCCCCGCCCGCCGCCACCTCCGCCTTCGCGCCGGTGCCAGAGCCCGTGCAGAGCTGGACGGTCAGCGACGCCGAGGCGCTGGTGCGCGTCATCAAGGGCATCGGCAGCGAGGGGCTGTTCCCCGCCGATTACCAGCCGGATGTGCTGCAACACGCCATCGAACAGGGCGCCGGCCCCGCGCTGGACGAAGCCGCCAGCCGCGCGTTCGACTGGCTGGCCGAGGATCTGCGCGATGGCCGCACGCCCATGCCCGCGCGCGAGAACTGGTTCATCGTCGATCCCGATCAAGACACCCTGCCCACCGCCCAGCTGCTCACCCAGGCGCTCGCCACCCACGACGTGCCCGGCGTGCTGGCGGCGCTCGCCCCCGCCTATCCCGATTATGCCGCGCTGAAGGCGGCGCTGGCGGCCACCGCCCCCGGCGATTCCGCCCAGGCCGATGCCATCCGCGCCAATATGGACCGCTGGCGCTGGCTGCCGCGCGATCTCGGCTTCCGCTATCTCATCGCCAATGTGCCAGAATTCGAGGTGCGCATGCTGGTCAATGGCCGCCTCATCCGCGGCTATCACACCATCGTCGGCAAGCCCGGCCGCACCAGCACCCCCCAGCTCTCCGCCAAGGTTCAGCAGGTGGTGTTCTATCCCACCTGGACGGTGCCGCAGTCGATCATCGAACACGACCACTATGCCGAAAAATACGCGGCCAATCCCAACTGGGCGGTGAAAAACAACTTCAAGGTCACGCGGCAGGCCGATGGCTCGCTCAGCTTCGTGCAACAGCCCGGCACCAAGAACTCGCTGGGCGAGATGAAAATCGACATGCCCAACCCCCACGCGATCTACCTGCACGATACCGACGCGCGCTATCTGTTCGCCCGCCCGGCCCGCGCCTTCAGCCACGGCTGTGTGCGGGTGGAGAAGGCGGTGGAGCTGGGCATGACCATCGCCCTCATTTCCAAATCGATCACGCAGGACAAGGCGGAGGCGATCTATCGCACCCACAAGAACACCCGCGTGCCGATCACCACGGATTTCCCGGTCTACATCGCCTATTTCACCCTGGGCACCGACGAGCACGGCCAGCTGACCCGCTTCGCCGACCTCTACAATCACGACCCGGCGGTGATCGCCAGCTTCGCGGCCCCCCGCGCGCTGCACACCACCCAGCGCACCAGCGGCTCCGAAGTGATCAAGGCGGAAGACCCGCTGTAAGCAGCCCGCTGTAAATCGGGCGGGCGCTAGGCGTCCAGATCCTCCGGCAGATCCTCCGGCAGATCCTCCGGCAGATCCTCAGGCGCGGCCATCTCCGCCCAGCACGGGGCATGAGGCAACGCCTCCGGCGCATTGCGGAACGCCCGCCGCCGCAGCGCCACCGCCGGGTTGCCGCTATACACCGTCCACGGCTCCAGCCCGCGCATGGCGACGCCCCGCGCACCCAGCACGGCACCCTCGCCCACGGTCACGCCGGGGCCGACAAAACCATCCGCCGCGATCCAGGCATAGGCCTCGATCCGGATCGGCCGCAGCCGCAGCTGGTTGAAATAATCGTCGATGTCATGGGTGCTGGCACACAGATGCGCCCCCTGCGACACCACCGCGCGATAGCCGATCGAGATGGCGCCCTGATTGTAGCAATTGGCATGGGGCCCCAGGCAGGAATAATCCGCCATCTCCAGATTGCCCGGCCACCAGATGCGCGCCGAGGGCAACAACCGCACCCCCTTGCCGATGCGCGCGCCAAACAGCCGCGCCACCATGCAGCGCCAGCGGTGCAGCGGCGGCGGCGTCCACCGCGCCAGCAGCAGCCAGGCGATGGCCCACGCCACCCGGCCCAACCGGTTCGCCAGGGAAAAACTCGGGCCCCCTTCCATGCTCCGGGCCTCACTGGCATCCAGCAACGTCACCACATTTCCTCCGCCACCAGCCCGGCCCTCATCGGCCGGCAAGAGCCTGTTGATCCGAAACCCGCGCAGCAGCCTGCCCAAAGAGGGCCTGCTGGTAAAGGGCCATTGTCTTGTCGGCCACCGCCCTTGCCGAATAGTGCTCGGCCACCAGCCGGCATGCCGCGCCGCGCATAGCGACCAGCTCGCCTTCCGGCATTTCGCCCGCGCGCAGCAGCCCGCCCAGAATGCTCTCCGCCTCGGGCTCCACCCGCAGCGCGGCGCCCATGGCAAAGCCATCGGGCAGGTTGCAGGCCTCGGTCATGATCGTCGGCGTGCCGGCGCTCCACGCCTCCACCACCGAGAGCGGCAGCCCCTCGCTGTGCGAGGGCAGTGCCATGAAGCTGGCCGCCGCCAGGCTGCGCCACTTGTCCTCGCCATATTGCGGCCCGGCATAGGCGATATTGCCGAATTCCCCGGCCAGCTCCGCCACCCGCGCCTCAAAGCCCGCAATGCCGTCGTTCCAGCCGCAAAACACCAGCTGGCAGCGCCCGGCCGCCGCGGGGTGCTGGCGGCACAGGCGCTCCCAGGCGTCGCACAGCTCCATCACGCCCTTCTTTTCGTGCAGCCGGCCAAAGAACAGCACCACCCGGCGCCCCTCGCAGCTTTCATCCCACCACGGCGGCAGGTCAGGCGCCGAGGCCTCATCGCGCAGCGGCACGTAATGGCCGATGATGGCGCAGGCAGCGCCCGGCACCACCGCCCGCACATCGGCCACCTCTTTCACCGTCAGCGCCTGCACCCCGCCGGCCCGGCGCAACAGGTCGCGCAGATACAAATGCCACACCAGCCACTTCAGCAGCCGCGAGCGCGCGAGAATCCACGGCTCCAGCATGCCATGCGGCGCGACGACTACCGGCTTGCCGGTCATCCGCTGCCAGATCCAGGCGGCGGCGGCATGAAAGGTCCAGATGCCGTGCACATGCAGAATGTCGATATCGGCCCGCAGCAGCTGGCGCACCATGCCGGGCGCGAAACCATAGCGCGGCGAGCCATAAACCCGCGCGGCCCGCAGCGGCAGCCCGCCAAACTGGGCGCTATCCTCGGCCAGATGGGCATCGTCGCCCGCAAACAGCACGATATCGCCCTGGCCACTGTCGATCAGCGCCAGAGACAGCAACCGCACCGCCTCACTCACCCCGCCATTCAGCCGTGACAGGCTGCCCGCAATCATGCCGATTCTCATGGTTCAGCCCCTCAAGCCTGCGGCGTCGAAATGGGAAAAAGACCGCCCCCCAGTGCGGAACCCGGCGCCAGATCCCCGAGCACACAGGTCAGTCGCCCGCGATCCACCCCGCCGACGCCCGCCAACATGGTGCCGCCCGCACCCTAGGCCGCCTCTGCCTCTGCTTCCGCCTCTGCGCGAAACCGCAATATCGCACGGCCGGCCAACAGTGCGCCAGTGCCAATGCCATACCACAATGTCGAGCCGCGGAAGCCGAAAGCGAAAGCCGAAAAGTCGCTGATGAAATAGGCGATGACGATCAACGCCCCCCAAAGGGTGACAAATTCCGTGTGATCGCTCTTCCCCCACCGCCGCCGGGAGAGTGCCACCGTCGTGCGCAACGAGGCGACAAACTGTTGCAACTGCACGGCCAGCAAGGGCAGCCCACCCACCACACCAGCGATGAACAACAGGCTCATATGCTGGTTGTGGCCAAAGCCGACGCCATGTTCGGAACCACCGCCCACTTCATTCGAGTTCAGCCAGGTGGTTTCATGCGCCATGCCATTTCCGAACAGCACGGTGCCCGGGCCTGACAGGAAGCTGTCGATCATGAACTGCGTCTCGGTGATGCGGGTATAGGCGGTATAGTCCTCGCCGGTGGCGTCGCGCGATTCGAACAGGCGCTGCTGCCACCGCTGGATGCTGCCGGAGTTCGTCGAGGCGAAGGCCAGCCCGATCCCCACCGCCACGACCCCGGTCACAACGATACGCGCGCTGAAAAACCGCAAAATGGCGGGAAACATCGAGGCCAACTGGGCGGCAATCAGCAGCGGGAAGGTTCTGGTGATGGAATAGAAGATCAGCACATAGGAAACAGCAATGCCTACCGCCTCCCACAGCAACACATCAAACACGATGAATGTCGGCGCGTAGGACATCATCGCGATCACCGAAGGGCCGATGATCTCGAACCGCGCGCTGTTAAGATCGATGCCGGCGCCAAAAAACTGGACGATCACCAGCGTGGCCACCGCATAGCCAAGCGCCATTTTCGCGAAATTGGCCCGCAGCCGCCGCAGGCCGACCTGATCGACCATCATGATCACGCGCACCGTCGTTGCCACGGTAATCGCATAGATCGTCAGCGTCAGCGCGTGGCGAAAGATCAGATAAGGCTCCTGCCCGCGCGCCAGGCCCGAGCACGACCCGATGAATATGAACAGCATGACGCTGTTCACCAGCGCCGACACGCCGGGCACATTCAGCCTGATGCCATTGGTGACCAGCTGAAACCGGATGAGACCGACAACATAGACCATGAGGAACACGCCCTGCACGGCAACGCCAGACCCGGAGCTTTCGGCGCGAAAGTCGAACATCCAGGCAACAATCATGGTCCAATAGGCGGCGACAAGAGCATTCGTCTTGTCGAGAACCTGCACGTCGTCGCTCATGGATGGATGAGCCTGTGTAGCATGCCAAAAACCTCGCTGATTGGCCAATCACGCCGCGCGACAGGGTAACCGCAGGCTCATGCCGGGTGAAGCCCGCCATACCCCAAATGTCAAGCGCAGGGTAGGCGTCAGGGTAGGCGCCCGTGGCCCCGGGCCTAGGCCCGCAGCGCCCCTCCCAGCTTGGCGGCGGCGGCGGTAATCCGCTCGGCGATGGCCTTCAGATCGGCCTCGGCATAGCTCTTGTCGCTGGGCTGCAGCGTTACCTCGATGGCCAGCGACTTCAGCCCCTCGCCCACCCCGGCGCCGCGGAAGTCGTCAAACACCCGCGCCGCCACGATATTCGCCTTGTCCGCACCGCGAATGGCCCGCAGCAGGTCGCCGGCGGGCAGGGCCACGGGCACCAGAAAGGCAAAGTCCCGGCTCACCGCCTGCAACGCCGGCGGCGCATAATTGACGCGCGCGAAACCGCCACCATCTTTGGCCGCCCCCTTTTTCCCGGGAATGGCATCGAGGTAAATTTCCGCCACCGCCACGGGCACGGCAATATCGAAGGCCTTCAGCGTGGCGGGATGCAACATGCCGAACCGCGCCAGCACCACCTTGGGCCCCAGCCGCAGCGTGGCCGATTGCCCGGGGTGAAACTGCGGCCCAGCGTCTCCCATCACCTGCAGTCTGTCCACCGGGGCCCCCGCCTGCGCCAGCAGGGCCAGCGCCTCGGCCTTGGCGTCAAAGGCATCATAGGCCACCGCCTTGCCGCCAAAGACCCGCTGATCCCAGCCGCGCGGCGTCTTTTCGCCGGCCAGCACCACGGCCAGCGTCAGCCGCTCGTCGCTGCGGCCGTCAAGGTCTTTGGCCGCCCCGCGCAAATAACGCCGGCCAATCTCGAACAGCCCCAGCCCACTGGCCCCACGATCCAGATTGCGCCGCGCCGCGCTCAGCAGGCCCGGCAGCAGGCTGGGGCGCATCGCCTTCATGTCCTCGCTGATCGGGTTGGTCAGCAGCCACAATTCGCCATCTGCGAAAGCCCCGGCCTCGCTCACCGGCAGAAAGCTCCAGGTAATCGCCTCGTTCAGCCCGCGCGCCGCCGCCGCCCGGCGCACCCGCCGCTCCAGCTTCTGCGCCGCCGTAGCGGTGGGCCGCGCCACGCCTTCCTCGCGCGGCAGAGGC
>CAIXXP010000179.1 GCA_903923465.1 uncultured Sphingomonadales bacterium
AGGCCATTCAAAGCCGCTACGCGGCAAAACACCCCATCGCAGAACATGCGCAAACCTCTACAGTCATGGGAGCGCGAGGGGGTAACCCCTCGCACCTACTCTTCCCCTTTCCCCAAAATTACCCCAAACCCGCCCCCATGAACCGCACCACCATCTTCGAGTTCTTCCGCCGCCTGGCCGAGGCCAACCCTTCGCCGGAGACCGAGCTGGCCTTCACCAACACCTACCAGCTCCTCGTCGCGGTGGTCCTCTCGGCGCAATCCACCGATGTCGGGGTCAACAAGGCCACCCGCCGCCTGTTCGCCGAAGTGCACACGCCCGCCGAGATGGTCGCCCTCGGCGAGGAGGGCCTCAAACAACACATCAAGACCATCGGCCTGTTCAACGCCAAGGCGAAGAACGTCATCGCCCTGTCAGGGCAACTGATCCGCGACCACGCCGGCGAAGTCCCCGCCGACCGCGACGCGCTTGAGCGCCTCCCCGGCGTCGGCCGCAAGACCGCCAATGTCGTGCTGAACTGCGCTTTCGGCGCCGAGACCTTCGCGGTGGACACCCACATTTTCCGCGTCGGCAACCGCACCGGGCTGGCCAAGGGCAAGACCGTCCTCGCGGTCGAACGCCAGCTCGAAAAGAAGGTCCCCGCCCCGTTCCGCGTCGGCGCGCACCACTGGCTCATCCTGCACGGCCGCTACATCTGCAAGGCACGCACCCCGGAATGCTGGCGCTGCCCGGTGGTCGACCTGTGCAGCTTCAAACCGAAGGTTCTGGAGAAGAAGGGCATACCGGCGACGAAGGCAAAATAGCGCCCGCCGATGCCCCTCCCCCTTGCGGGAGAGGCTGGGTGGCGGTGCCCGCCCGCCGGTCAGGCGCTCCGGCCTGTCCAGCTTCGGCCTGTCCAGCTCCGGCCTGTCCAGCTTTGCCCCCCACCGCCGCGCGCCCCACCTTCCGGCCGGTCAGATGAAACCCCCAGCACCGCTCGCAGGCATAGGCCCGCAACCGCAGCCCAAACCCCGCCGCCGCCAGCAACGCCTCTTCCCGTGAGGCATACCGCAGCTTGCGCCGACACACGCTCAGCCGCGTCCGCATCACAGTTTCATCTCAAAAGGCAATGCCGCTGGCGGGCGTTGAGTATACCGATTTGCCATCGCCAATCGGCCGGCCCTACCCCGCGCTCTACCCCGCACCCCGCCCCGCACCCCGGCCCGCACCCCGCCCCGCACCCCGCCCCGCGCCGCACGCCGTTCCCCGGCGAGAGGTCCGGCGAAAACCCGCATCCTGCCCGGCCTCTCGGCGCCGCGGGCCATTCCCGGCATCCCGCGACCAGGCGCCACGCCATAGTCGTGCACCAACACAGCGGTTCCCGGGGGTTTGGGGGCGCGGGCGTCCCCAGGTCTAACCCACGCCCTCACCCCGCCGCCAGCGCCGCCTCGGCAATCCGCCGATAGATCCGCGCCAGCACGGCCAGATCCGCCACCGCCACCGCCTCGTCGCGCTTGTGCATGGTCGCGTTGGACAGGCCAAACTCGATCACCGGGCACAGATCCTTCAGAAACCGCGCGTCCGATGTCCCCCCCGTGGTGGAAATCTCCGCCTCCACCCCGGCCTCCACCAGAATGGCGTCGCGCACAATTGCGGAAAATGCCCCCGGCGGCGTCAAGAACGCCTCGCCAGAGATCACCCCCCGCGCCGTCGCCCCATGCCGCGCCGCCACCTCGGCCACCCGTTCGATCAGCCCCTCGCCCGTATGCAAATCATTGAACCGGATCGACACCCGCGCCTCGGCCCGCGCCGGGATCACGTTCGTCGCCGGATTATCGACGGTAATCTGGGTAATCTCCAGATTGGAGGGCTGAAACAGTTGCGTCCCCTCATCCAGCACCAGCCCGTCCAGCTCACCCAGCAAGGCCACCAGCCGCGGCACCGGATTATCGGCCAAATGCGGATAGGCGACATGCCCCTCAGCGCCCGCCACCTCCAGCCAGATGTTCACCGACCCGCGCCGCCCCACCTTGATCATGTCGCCCAGCCGATGCGCCGATGTCGGCTCACCCACCAGGCACAGGTCGGGCGCATGCCCCCGCTCGCGCATCCAGTCGATCAGCGCCAGCGTGCCGAACCGCGCCGCGCCCTCCTCGTCGCCGGTGATGATGAAACTCACCGTCCCCGCCTCGGCAGGCAACTGCGCCACCGCACCCACCATCGCGGCAATGGCCCCCTTCATGTCCACCGCCCCGCGCCCATGCAGCAAGCCGCCGCGCACCTCCGGCGCAAACGGCGCGCTGGTCCACCCCTCGCCCGGCGGCACCACATCCACATGCCCGGCAAAGGCCAGATGCCGGCTCCCTACCGGCCCACGCCGAATCGCGAACAGATTCTCCACCGGCCCATCCGGCGCCTCGCCGGCAGAAAAGCGATGCACTTCAAAGCCCAACGGCGCCAATTGCCCCTCCAGGCAATCAAACACCATCCCCGCCGCCGGCGTCACGCTCGGGCAAGCGATCAGCGCCTCGGCCAGCGCGGCAACATCGGGCTCGGTCAGGATGGATGCTTGGGTCACCCGCACAGGGTTAGGCAAATGCGGCGAGCCCCGCAAGGGCTCGGGCGGCGCTGCGACAATTCAGGATGAGGGGGGAAGGGTGAAGGGTAAAGGGTGAAGTCTTGGGGCCTCAGGCCCCAAACCCCATAACGTCTTCCGGCGAGAGGTCGGGCCCCGCCTCACCCAAAGCACCCAACCTCACGCGCCGCAGGCTTACAAAGCCGCTTTGCGGCAAGGCGCCCCTCCGCAGAACCAGCACCAACCTCTACAGTAATGGGAGCGCGAGGGTGCGCCCCTGTGGGTCGCATCGTGTTTCACACGATACTCCCGGCCCCTCGCACCTTCCCTCATTCCCTTAACCCGCTTAATCCCTAAAACCTTCCCCAAACCTCTCAAACCCACCTACCGCCCCAAAGCCTCATCCAGCACCCGTGCCAACCGCAGCCCGGCCTGCACCAGCCGCTTGCGCGCCACCACCGCCCCAGCATTGATCTGGCCTTGCGAGATCTGCACCGGCCCCGCGGCATGTGGCTGGCAGACATCGCCGCCAAACGCCTGCGGATAAACGAAGCCCTTGGCCAGCACCCAGCTTTCCTGCGCCCATTCGGCCACCCCGCCGCCGCCCAGCCGGGCCTTCTCCGCCGGCGCATAGGCGCGCACCAGCGCCCCCCGCCCCGAACCCGGCGCCGAGGCGATGGCGGTCTCGGCCATGGTGGTGTCCCACATCTGATGGAGGTTGCCCTCGGGGTGCCCGGGCCAACTGGCGATCACGTCGTTGCCGCCCCGGTCGTTGTTGTCGGCGGCGTGCAGCGGCATGTGGATGTCGCCCACGAAGTGCGCGAGGAAGGCCATCGCCGCGAGGCGTTGGGCGGCGGGCAGGCCGCGATTGGCCAGCACGGCGCGGTCCCGCTCGATCTGCGCGGTGATGCAATTGCCGCCGGGGCAGAAGGCATGCACGTCAAAAGCGGCGGCACACACCGGCCCGCCCTGATAGTGCCAGGCGAACGTATAATGCCAACGGTCGGGGTCGCCGCGCAGGCAATCGGGCCACACGGCGGCATCGGCCAGGCTGGTCACGTGGCAGGCGGGCGTGGTCAGCCCCTGCTCGGCACGCAGCAGCTCGGCAATGGCGGCGGCGGTCCGCGGCGAAACATTGGCCAGCGCGATCTCGGCGATCAGCCGATGCCCCTGCTCGCCCCAGGCCAGCGCCGGTCGCGCCCCCCCGAAAGCCCCGGCAAAGGCCAGCGCCAGCACCCCCAGCCCCAGCGCCACCCGCCGCAACAGGCCCCGCATCACGCCGCGCCTTTGTTGCTGGCCACGTCGCCGGCCCCGGCCAAGCCCTCATAGCGGTCAATGACCCATGCCTCGGCCTCGGCCGCCGCGATCCATTCCTGCATCCAGGGGTGCTCCACCAGCGCCGAAACATAGGCCTCGGCAAAGCCCGGCAATACCACGCCATAGGTGACAAATCGGAGGACAATGGGCGCAAAAGCGATGTCGGCGGCACAAAATCCGCCAAACAGAAACGGCCCGCCCGCCCCATGCCGCGCCCGCGCCTCGGCCCACAGCGTCAGAATGCGATCGCAATCACCCCGCGCCGCCGCGCTCAGCGCAAAGCCCTGATAACGCGCCCGCGTGTTCATCGGGCACTCCCCCCGCAGCGCCGCGAAAGAGGAATGCATCTCCGCCACCATCGCCCGGGCCAGCGCCCGCGCCGCATCCGCCTTGGGCCAAAACCGGTCGCGCCCCACCCGGTCCGCCAGATATTCAAGAATGGCGAGACTGTCCCACACCACCGTTTCGCCCTGCCCGTCGTCCCCGGCCCACAGAATCGGCACCCGCCCGGCCGAAGGCGCCAGCAGCGCCCCCGCACCCGCCACCGCCGGCCCGGAGCCAAACATCGGCACCACCACCTCGGTAAACGCCAGCCCCGATTGCTTCGCCGCCAGCCAGCCGCGCAGGCTCCAGCTCGAATAATTGCGATTGCCGAGAATCAGCCGCATCATGGGGGAGGCTCCTTGTGGTGAAGGAGCAGGTATAGAAGGGAAAGTCGCAGGGGCTAGCCCCTGCACCCCTTAACCTCTCGCGGCGAGAAGGAGCGAGTGCCCTCGCCCACGGCGCCCAACCTCTCCGCGCCGCAGGCTTTATAATAATAAGGCCGCATAATAATAAAGGCCGCTTCGCGGCGGGGCGCGAGGATGCAGATGGCACCGCCCTCTCGCCGGAAGACGTTCCTGGGCTTTGGGGCCGGGGGTTTGGGGCCGGGGCTTTGGGGGTGTAACACCCCCAAGTCTTCCCCTACCTGCTTCCCCCTCAAAAGCTCAAATCAACGCATCCGCCAGCACCGCGGCCCGCAATGCCTCGATCCCCTGCCCGGTCTCCGAGGAGGTCAGCAAAATCTCCGGATGCGCGGCCGAATGCTTGCGCGCCTCTGCCGCCACGCCGGCCAGGGTCGCGGCCAGTTCGCTGGGTTTCACCTTGTCGGCCTTGGTCAGCACCACGCGATAGCCCACCGCCGATTCGTCGAGCATCCGCATCATCTCGACATCGGGCGGCTTCACCCCGTGGCGGGCATCGATCAGCACCAGCGTGCGGCGCAGCACCACGCGCCCGCGCAGGAAGTCGCGCACGAGGCGCTTCCACTTTTCCACCACGGCGGGCGGCGCCTTGGCAAAGCCATAGCCGGGCATGTCGACGAGGCGGAACGCGGGCACCATGCCGGCCAGCGCCTCACCCTCGCCCAGCCCCACATCGAAGAAGTTCAGCTCCTGCGTCCGCCCCGGCGTCACCGATGTGCGCGCCAGCGACCGGCGCCCGGTAATCGCGTTCAGCAGCGAGGACTTGCCGACATTCGAGCGCCCCGCCAGCGCGATCTCCGGCGCAATCGGCTCGGGCAGAAACTTCAGCGCCGGCGCGGAAAGCAGGAAGGTGATCGGCCCGGAAAACAGCCGCCGCGCCTGCTCCGCCAGCTCGGGGTCGAGCGGCTCCGCCGCAGGCAAGGCAACGCCGCTCTCCGGCACGCGGCCATTCGTCAGGCCGCTATTCGTCAGGCCTGCCTCAGGCTCGTGTCCTGCGTCCTCGTGGGTTTCGTCTTCGCTCACGTCTTGCCCTGCGTCGTCGCGGCGGCGGCCTGCGCCTTCAATTGCGGGTGCCGGCTATACAGATAGAACTGCTGCGCCATGGTCAGGCAGTTGGAGGTGATCCAGTAGATCAGCAGCCCGGAGGCGAAGGGGCTCATCACGAACATCATCATCCACGGCATGATGCTCATCATCTGCTGCTGCGCGGGGTCGGCCTGCGCGGGCTGCAGCTTGAACTGGAAATACATGGTGATGCCCAGCAGCAGCCCCAGCACGCCCAGCCCCAGCAGGCTCGGCGGATTCCACGGGATCAGCCCGAACAGGTTCAGAATGTGCAGCGGGTCCGGCGCCGAGAGATCCTTGATCCACAGCACAAACGGCTGGTGCCGCATCTCGATGGAAACGTTCAGCACCTTGTAGAGGGCAAAGAAGATGGGGATCTGCAGGAACACCGGCAGGCACCCGGCCAGCGGATTGACCTTCTCCTCCTTGTACAGCTTCATGGTTTCTTCCTGAAGCTTGGGCTTGTCGTCCTTGAACCGCTCCTGCAGCGCCTTCATCTTGGGCTGGAGGCTGCGCATCGCCGCCATGCTCTGGAACTGGCGCTGCGCCACGGGGAACATCACCCCGCGCACAATCGCCGTCAGCAATATAATCGCCACGCCGAAGTTGCCCACCGCATGGAACAGCGCGCGCAACAGCAGGAAGATCGGCTTCTCGACAAAGCGGAACCAGCCCCAGTCAATCGCCAGACCAAAG
>CAIXXP010000180.1 GCA_903923465.1 uncultured Sphingomonadales bacterium
CTCGCCGCGCCGCGGGCTTTAAAGCCGCTTCGCGGCAAGGCGCCTCCTCGCAGAACAAGCGCCACGCCGACAGTAATGGGAGCGCGAGGGCGATGGCCCTCGCATCTTACCTCTTAAACCTTAAACCCGAATTCCCGAATCAATGCCCGTGCCCGCCATCGCCTTCCAGCACGAAGCGCTTGTCGCAATAGGGGCAATCGACAAAGCCGCGCTCGTCGATTTCGAGCCACACGCGCGGGTGGCCCAGCGCTGCCGGTCGATAGGCGCCGGTGGCGCGGATGTCGCCGGCCCCGTCGCAGCACACGCGCGAGGTGGGGGTGGAAACGGTTTCGGGTGCGGTGCTGGCGGGCGACTGGCTCATGGCGCGGCGATAGCATTGGCGCGGGCCGATTTCCAGCCCCGAGCGCGTGTTTTGGCCGCGCCCGCGCGCCGGATGGCACGCGCGCCTCACCCCGCGCCGGCACCGCCTTGCGGAAATTGTCTGCCCCAACCGCACAAATTCGGCGGGCGGCCATCTTCGTGCCACATTGCCACGCTGGAAGCGCAGCATGCCAGTCGACCGCGAACTCCTCATCTGCGACCTCACCCAAAGCTACGCGCCGCGCGGCGGGGGCGGGGTTTCCACCTATCTGCGCGAGAAGCGCCGCCACATTCTGCAGCGCACCAACCACCGCATCCTGCAGATCGTGCCGGGCCCGGAAGACCGGGTGGTGGAAGATGGCCGGCTGATCTGGGTCGAGGTCGGCGCCGGGCAGGTGCGGGGCAGCCCGAACTACCGCTTCATCCTGCGCACCGGCGCGGTGCGTGAGGTGCTGGAACGCTATCGCCCCGATGTGGTCGAATCGCTGTGCCCCTGGGTGCTGCCATGGACGGCGATCAACTATCGCCGCGCCCACCCCGAAACCGCGCTGGTGGCCGGCTATCACACCGATTTCCCCAATGTGCATGTGCACCGCGTCGGCTCGCAGATGTTCGGGGCCACGCTGGGTTCGGCCCTGCGGCAGATCAGCGTGGCCTATGCCCGCCTCACCTATGGCGCCTTCGACCGGGTCTATGCGCTCAGCAACACCGTCCGCGAGCAACTCGCCGGCTATGGCATCCACCATGTCGACGTGCTGTCGCTGGGCGTGGATACCGAGATGTTCAACCCGGCCCGGCGCGACCCCCGGTGGCGCGAACGCTTCGGCCTGAAGGGAGATGGCCCGCTGCTGGTCTATGCCGGCCGCATCGACAATGAGAAGCGCGCCGACCGGCTGGTGGAGATGATGCGCCGCCTGCCCGCCGACCTTGGCGCCTCGCTGCTGATGGTGGGCGACGGCAAGCTGCGCGAAAGCCTCATCGCCGAGACCACCAGCCTCGGCATGCCCATCGCCCTGCCGGGCTTTGTCGACGACCGCGACGCGCTGGCCATCACCTATGCCTCGTCAGACCTCTATGTCTCGGCGATGGCCGACGAAACTTTCGGCATTTCGGTGATCGAGGCGCAGGCCAGCGGCCTGCCGGTGGTGGGCGTGGCCTCGGGGGCGATGCCGGCGCGGGTGCCGCAGGGCCTCGGCCTGCTGGGCCCCGTGGACGATGCCGACGCGATGGCGGCCAATGTCCTCACGGTGCTGCGCGGTGGTCGCGAGGCGATGGGCCGGGCCGCGCGCGCGCATGTGTGCCAACAGTTCAGTTGGGACCAGACCTTCTCCCGGCTGGTCAGCGATGTCTATCCGGCGGCGCTGGCCAGTGCGGCCGGGCGCGTCCGTCATGTCCGCTCGGGCTTCGGCGCCGGCCAGCTGCAAGGCGCCACCTGAAGGCGGCCCGCCCCGCGCATCGCCCGCGCCCATCCCCGCGAGCATCGCCCGCGACCAACGCCCCCGCCCATCCCCCGCGAGCATCGCCCGCGACCAACGCCCGTGACCAACGCCCGCGACCAACGCCCCTGCCAATCGCTTCAGACGCGCGCGCCCCGTCAGGCGGCGCGACGCATCGGCTGGCCGGCGGGCCCGCGGGCTTGCCCCGCGTAGGCCCCCTCGCCCGTGCCGCGCTGCGTGGCAAGGTTCAGCTCCGCGGCCTGTTGGGCCAGGCTGGCGGCGGCGGCCGTGCATTCCTCGGACATCGCGGCGTTCTGCTGCGTCATCCGGTCCACCTCGCTCACGGCGGCATTGATCTCGCCCAGGCTGCCCGACTGGCTCGTGGCCGAATCGGCAATTTCCTCGATGGCCGCGCGAATGCCGCCGATCCGCGCGGAGATGGTGGCCAGCGCCGCGCCGGTCTCGCCCACCAGATCCACGCCGATGGCAACCTGTTCGGCGCTGCCGGCAATCAGGTGCTTGATGCCGCCCGCCGCCTCGGCACAGCGCTGGGCCAGCGCCCGCACTTCGCTGGCCACCACGGCAAAGCCCTTGCCGGCATCGCCCGCGCGCGCCGCTTCCACCCCGGCGTTCAGCGCCAGCAGGTTGGTTTGCAGGGCAATGCTGTCGATTACGGCGGTAATCTCGCTGATCTGGCGCGATGATTTCTCGATTCGCCCCATGGCCTCCACGGCGCGGTTGACCACCTCGCTGCCGTTCTGGCTCGCGTCGTGCACATGGGCCACGTTCTTGCGCGCCTCGCCGGTGGTCCGGGCGGTGTTCTGCACCTTTTCGGTCACCATCTTGATGGAATAAGCCGTTTTTTCGAGCGAAACGGCCTGCGTCTGGGTCCGCTTGGCCAAATCGTCGGAGGCGGCGCGAATTTCGCGCGAGCTGTCGGAGATGACCTGAATCCCCGTCGCCACCCCGCGCACGATGTCGCGCAATGTGTCCTCGGTGGAGTTGAAATAGGCTGAAAGGCCCAGGTCCATATCCAGCAACGCCACTTTCACCAGCGCCGTCAGCCGGCGGGCCATCGCCCGGCGCCATGGCAGCCAGCGCATCGGCCCCGGCGCCACCAGTTCCCAGATCAGCTCTTCCAGCAGCGTGGAATAGGCACCGATATACCAATGCGGCTCCAGCCCGACGCGCGCATGCACCCGGCCGATGTTGACCGAGCGATCGCGATAGGCCTCGTTCACCCCATCGGTGAACACGCCGAGCCAATGGGCGCGCTGGGCGCTCTTGGCCTGGGCCATGTGCTGCTTGCCGCTGAAGAAGTGGCCCAGCGCGGGCACCCCGGCCACCTGCGCGTAAAACCGGTCGAGCGCGCGGTCGATCCGCCGGTTCAGCGCGCGGCGAACCCCGGCAAAGACCCGCGCCTGCGGCCGGTCCAGACCATAATAGGCGGTTTGCTGGGCAAAAACTGTGTCCGTCATCGGGCCCCCGGTTGCGTAAAGGATCAGGCTCGGGAACCCTGGGAAGCGCCCATGCGGGCCCGGCTCTGCATCAGCCATAGCGGGCGGGGGAGAAGGCGGCATTTCCGCCCCGCTAGGCATATCTGCGCATTCGCCAGCCGCGTTCACCGCCCCCGCCGCTTTCACGCCGCCGGCCCCCTTCACGCTCCCCTTGACGCCCCCCCTTTACCCCGGCGCGATCCTGCCCCAAAGACGCCCCATGATTACCGCACCGGCGATATCGATCCGCAACCTCGTCAAGCGCTACGCCGGCAACGGCAGCGAACCCGGCAAGCTGGCGCTGAAAGGCGTCAGCCTCGATGTGCCGCAGGGCCAGATCTTCGGGCTGCTCGGCCCCAATGGCGCGGGCAAGAGCACGCTGATCAACATTCTGGCCGGCATGGTGATGAAGAGCGAGGGCGAGGTCTCGATCTGGGGCTTCGACATCGACCACGACCACCGCAACGCCAAGCGCGCCATCGGCATCGTGCCGCAGGAAATCGTCTTCGACCCGTTCTTCACCCCCTACGAGGTGCTGGAGAATCAGGCCGGCTTCTATGGCGTGCCCAAGGCCCAGCGCCGCACCGAACAGCTGCTGGCCGATGTTCACCTGTCGGACAAGGCCCGCGCCTATGCCCGCACTCTCTCGGGCGGCATGAAGCGCCGGCTGCTGGTGGCCAAGGCCATGGTGCACAGCCCCCCGGTGCTGGTGCTCGACGAGCCGACCGCCGGGGTGGACGTCGAACTGCGCCGCCAGCTGTGGGAACTGGTCAAGCGGCTGAACGACGAGGGGGTGACGGTGGTGCTGACCACCCATTACCTCGAAGAGGCCGAGCAGCTGTGCGATCGCATCGCCATCATCAACCACGGCGCGCTCATCGCCAACAAGCCCACGCGCGAGCTGGTGGACATGGCGCGCGAGAAGGTGGTGGTCCTCACCCTGGCGCAGGACATGGCCGCGCTGCCCACCCATCCCGCTTTCGTGAAGTGTCGCCAAAGCGACCCGCGCACGCTGGAGATCACCTATAACAAGGATCGCACCAACGCCGGCGAGGTGCTGGCCGCGGTGCAGGCGCAGGGGCTGGCGATCATCGATGTCACCACGCGCGAGGCCGATCTGGAAGATGTTTTCGTCACGCTGACCAGCGGCGAATATACCGACTGACCCCCCACCACTGACCACTGGCCGGCCCGGTCGCGAATCAGGACTTGGGGAATCAGGGGTTGGCGAATCAGGGCTTGGCGAATCAGGACCGGGCTTTCGCCGCCTTCACCCACTGCTTGTCCTGGTCCCGATAGATATCCGCGCCACAGCCACGGCAGGTGCTGGCCAGGGTCAGGCTCTGCCAGTGGGTGTCTTCCGGCGACGGCGCATGCCGGTTCATCAGGCACAGAAGAAATCTCCGATTCACGATATGCCCTGCTCTTCCGTTTCTGCCCGCAGGCAAAGTGTGTGGTGGGCAACGTCGGTGATGGTCGGGGCCGATGGCGCCCGCCGCCGCCGCCGCCACGCCCGCCGGGCGCGAGAATGCTCCCGCAGCCCGCTATTCGGATTCGCCCTTCACCCAGTCCTTCATCCAGCGGCCATCGGGGTCGCGGCGAATGTGGGCGTGGCACCACCGGCAGGTGCTGACGAAGCTCAGCCCGTCCCAGCGGGCACGGCTACGCACTGGCGCGTGACGGTTGAACAGGCACAGGGGCAGGCGTATCATTCCGGGCAATCCACATGACCGGCATCGCGGGAAAAGGCCCCCGCAGCGTCGCCGAATTCGCTGCAGTGCAGTATAAACGCGTGGTTGCCAAAGCACGCATGAAATCGGCGCAAAATTGGCTCCAATCGTCGCATTTCCGTCATTTCTCAGGGTGCCGGCGATTTGGCACAGCCCCCTGCGCCAGTCTGTACGGCGCCGTACATCACGGTCCTCCGGCAGATTTTCTGGCCGCATGTGCCGCTGGCGCTTTCCAAATTCCCGCCAATGGGCAACAAGCGGGGGAATGAACCGCAAACAGACGTTGCCGCCGCCCGCGCACGGGCCTGATATCGCCCGGCCTGAGATCGCCGGGCCTGATATCGCCGGGTTTATCCGCTGGTCACGCCCGTTCCAGCCCGGCGTCGCCGCTGCGGAGCACCGCGCGTGAGGGCCGATGTCATCATCGTCGGCTCGGGCGCCGCCGGGCTCACCGCCGCGCTGGCCCTGGCCGAAAGGCTGAAGGTGCTGGTGCTGGCCAAGGGCGAACTCACCAGCGGCTCCACCGCCTGGGCGCAAGGGGGCATCGCCGCCGTGCTCGACGCGGGCGACACCTTCGAGGACCACATCCGCGACACCATGGTCGCCGGCGCCGGGCTGAACCGGCAGCAGACGGTGGAATTCGTCGTCGAGCGCGCGCCCCACGCCATCGACCGCCTGATCGGGCTTGGCGTGCCCTTCAACACCGCCATGGACGATTCCGGCGGCGACGCGCTCCACCTCACCCGCGAGGGCGGCCATTCGCACCGCCGCATCGTCCATGTCGACGATGCCACCGGCTGGGCGGTGCAGGCCGCGCTGCTGGCGGCGGTGGAGGCCAACCCGAACATCACCCTGATGCCCGGGCAGGCCTGCATCGATCTCATCACCGGCCGCCACGAGCTGCGCTACTCCGGTTCGGGCCGGGTATGGGGGGTCTACGCGCTGGACGAGGCCACCGGCCGGGTCGAGGCCCACACCGCCAGCGCCACGATTCTCGCCACCGGCGGCGCCGGCCGCGTCTACCAGTTCTCCACCGCCCCGCGCGGCGCCACCGGCGATGGCATCGCCATGGCCTGGCGCGCGGGCGCCCGCGTCTCCAACATGGAGATGATGCAGTTCCACCCCACCTGCCTCTACAATCTCGACGTCAAGAACTTCCTCGTCACAGAGGCGGTGCGCGGCGAGGGCGGCCGGCTGATCAACCCGCGCACCGGCAAGCGCTTCATGCCATTCTACGACGACCGGCTGGAACTGGCCCCGCGCGATGTCGTCGCCCGCGCCATCGACAGCGAGATCAAGCGCTTCGGCCTCGACTACGTCCACCTCGACATCAGCCACATGCCGGCGGATTTCGTCCGTTCCCATTTCCCTAACATTCACGAAAAACTTCTCGGCCTCGGTATCGACATGACCCGCGAGCCGATCCCGGTGGTGCCCGCCCAGCACTACACCTGCGGCGGCATCGTCACCGATCTGCACGGCCACACCGATCTGCCGGGCCTCTACGCCGCCGGCGAATGCGCCGAGAGCGGCCTGCACGGCGCCAACCGCCTCGCGTCAAACTCGCTGCTGGAATGCCTCGTGTTCGGCGAAGCCGCCGCTTCCGACATCCTCGCCCGCTGGGGCGAGTTCGAGGCCCCGCCGCCGGTCTGCGCCTGGGACGAAAGCCGCGTGTCCAATTCCGACGAGGAAGTGATCATCAAGCAGAACTGGACCGAGATCCGCCGCTTCATGTGGAACTACGTCGGCATCGTGCGCAGCACCAAGCGGCTGGAGCGGGCCCAACACCGCATCCGCATGCTGTTCGAGGAGGTGGAGGACTACTACGGCCAGTTCCGCGTCACCACAGACCTCATCGAACTGCGCAACCTGCTGCAAAGCGCCGACCTTATCGTCCGCTCCGCCCTGAAGCGCCACGAAAGCCGGGGCCTGCACTACACGCTGGATTACCCCGAAGCCCTGCCCCAGGCGCGTGATACGGTGCTGGTGCCGGGCATGGGGCGCTCGAAGGGGCGTTAGAGGGCAGGGCGAGGCGCAGGGGCAAGCGGGAAGGGGGAAGCGGGAAGGGGGAAGCGGCAAGCGGCAAGCGGCAAGCGGGAAGGGGGAAGGTGCGAGGGTGTTACACCCTCGCGCTCCCAATACTGTCGGCGTCGCGCCAGGGGTTCAGCCAAGGCACCATGCCGCCGCGCCGCAGGCCTTAAAGCCGCTTCGCGGCAGGGGACGTCCTCGCAGATGAGGCGCCTCCTCTACAGTAATGGGAGCGCGAGGGACGAGTCCCTCGCACCTTCCCTTTCCCCTTCACTCCCCCCTCACTTGCCCATTTTCCCCGCCCGATGAGTCATCATCCCGTCACCTTTGCGCAGCATTGTTGCCGGGCTTGATTCTATCGTTAGTCAAGGGCCTGGGGGCCCTGTCCCCGGGCAAAAATTTTTTCACAGATTCACTTTGACTCTTGCGCTGCCCCCAAGTGCAGGAGTTCCGGCGCGTCGCTGCGATGCGGCGGCGTCCGTGCGTGGCTTTCGTGGCTGTGCGCGGTGGTTAACGGTGGTTTACCCACTTGCGTGTCTGGCAGGATCGGGCACTATCCATAGTGGTTGGGCACGGGGTTTTCCGCTATCACTAGTTTTTCTCCGCCACCGCATTTTTGCGGAAGGCGGGAGGATTCGGGGGCAGCGGAGTCATCCCCGGGCGATTTGGCCAGGGCAGGCAAGGTGGTGAAGGGGGGGATGCTTCCTCTCGTTCCGCCCGCCGCTTCTGGCCTCGCGGCTTGCTTGCCCGATAGAACATTTATAGAATATTCTGGTCCAGCGGCCAGATTCGCACAATTGGCTCAGGGGATATTCACGTGGAATTAAGCAGGAACGAGCGGGCCATGGATCAAGACATTACCGGCCTGAACGACGGGCCCCAAATTGATGGCCAGAGCGAGGCCCAGCAGCCCGCCGGCGCCGCGCGCATCCGCGCCAAGCAAGCACAGGAGGCGGGGGAAGCCCCGGCAATACCGATGACCGACAAGACGCCCCTGAATGATGGCCTGAACGATGGCCTGAACGAAGGCCTGCGCGACGGCATTCCCGCCGGCCTGGAGGCGCAACTGGCGCAATCGCTGGCCACCGCCGCCGCGCCCGCCCCTGTGTCCGATTCCAAGTCCGTCCACGCCCGCCGCTTCCACGTCGTCACCGATGCGGCGCGCGACGCGCTCCTCACCGATTTCGGCAAGGACACGCTGGACGACCGCTACCTGCTGCCCGGCGAGTCCTATCAGGATCTGTTCGCCCGCGTCGCCGATGCCTATGCCGACGATCAGGCCCACGCCCAGCGCCTGTATGATTACATCTCGAAGCTGTGGTTCATGCCGGCCACCCCCGTGCTGTCGAACGGCGGCACCGGGCGCGGCCTGCCCATCTCCTGCTACCTCAATTCCGTGTCCGACAGCCTGGAGGGCATTGTCGCCACCTGGAACGAGAACGTCTGGCTGGCATCGCGCGGCGGCGGCATCGGCACCTATTGGGGCCAGGTGCGCGGCATCGGCGAAAGCGTCGGCCTCAACGGCAAGACCAGCGGCATCATCCCCTTCGTCCGCGTGATGGACAGCCTCACCCTCGCCATCAGCCAGGGCTCGCTGCGCCGGGGCAGCGCCGCCTGCTACCTCGACGTCTCCCACCCGGAGATCGAGGAGTTCCTCGAAATCCGCAAACCCTCGGGCGATTTCAACCGCAAGGCGCTGAACCTGCACCACGGCGTGCTGCTGACGGACGAGTTCATGGAGGCCGTGCGCGACGGCACCGAATTCCACCTGCGCAGCCCGAAGGACCAGTCGATCCGCCAGACGGTGGACGCGCGCAGCCTGTTCCAGAAGCTGGTGGAAACCCGCCTGGCCACCGGCGAGCCCTACATCGTGTTCAACGACACGGTGAACCGCATGATGCCCAAGCATCACCGCGATCTCGGCCTCAAGGTCTCCACCTCGAACCTGTGCAGCGAAATCACCCTGCCCACCGGCCGCGACCACCTCGGCAACGACCGCACCGCCGTGTGCTGCCTGTCCTCGCTGAACCTGGAAACCTGGGATGAGTGGCACGACGACAAGCTGTTCATCGAGGACGTGCTGCGCTTCCTCGATAACGTCCTGCAAGACTACATCGACCGCGCCCCCGAAGAGATGGCCCGCGCCAAATACTCGGCCATGCGCGAGCGCAGCGTCGGCATGGGGGTCATGGGCTTCCACTCCTTCCTGCAGATGAAGAACATCGGCTTCGAAAGCGCCATGGCCAAGGCGTGGAACCTCAAGATGTTCCGCCACATCGCCGCCAAGGCCGACGAGGCCAGCCTGATGCTCGCGCAAGAACGCGGCCCCTGCCCGGATGCCGCCGACATGGGCGTGATGCAGCGCTTCTCCTGCAAAATGGCCATCGCCCCCACCGCGTCGATCAGCATCATCTGCGGCGGCACCTCGGCCTGCATCGAGCCGATCCCGGCCAACATCTACACCCACAAAACCCTGTCGGGCAGCTTCTCCGTCAAGAACCCCTACCTCGAAAAGCTGCTCAAATCGAAAAGCAAGGACTCCACCAACGTGTGGAACTCCATCCTCGAACACGGCGGCTCCATCGCCCACCTCGATTTCCTCTCCCCCGAGGAAAAGGCCGTGTTCAAAACCTCCTTCGAAATCGACCAGCGCTGGCTCCTCGAATTCGCCGCCGACCGCACGCCCTATATCGATCAGGCC
>CAIXXP010000181.1 GCA_903923465.1 uncultured Sphingomonadales bacterium
CATCGGTGATGAGGATGCGGTTTGCCGCCTCGGCCAGAAAAGCCTTGCGGGCAGCGCTGGGAATCAGGCTCATGCGGCGTCTCCACGCTGGTCCGGTGTTTGGGGGCGCAGGCCGAGCAAATGGCAAATGGCATAGGCCTGCTCCGCCCGGTTCAGCGTGTAGAAGTGAAAATCGCGCACCCCGCCATCATAGAGGCGGCGGCAGAATTCGGCGGCGAGGGTCGCGGCCACCAGCTCGCGGCTGCCCGGCAGGCCTTCCAGCCCGGCAAAGGCCCGCACCATCCACGCGGGGATGGTGGTGTTGGCGCTCATCCGGCGGATGGCGGCCACGCTGGTGATCGGCATGATGCCCGGCAATATGGGCGCGGAAATCCCCGCAGCCAGCGCCTTGTCCAGGAAGCGGAAATAGACATCGGGGTCGAAAAAGAACTGGGTGATCGCCTGCGTGGCCCCGGCATCCAGCTTGCGCTTCAGATTGTCGAGATCGGCCTGCGCCGACAGCGCCTCGGGGTGCACTTCCGGATAGGCGGCGACGGAAACCTCGAAGTCACGCGCCAGCCGCAGCCCTTCCACCAGTTCGGCCGCGCTGGCATAACCCTCGGGGTGGGGCGTGAAAGCCGCCGCCGCCCCCGCCGGCGGGTCGCCCCGCAGCGCGACGATATGGCGCACACCGGCCTGCCAGTAGTGATCGGCGATATCAGCGATCTCCGCCTTGCTGGCCCCCACGCAGGTCAGGTGGGCGGCGGGCGTCAGCGCGGTCTCGCGCACCAGCCGCGCCACGGTGGCATGGGTGCGCTCGCGCGTGGAACCACCCGCGCCATAGGTGACCGAGACGAAGCGCGGAGCCAGCGGCGCCAGCTGGGTAATCGCCTCCCACAACTGCGCCTCCATCTTCTCGCTCTTGGGCGGGAAGAATTCGAAGGAGACAGCGATGTCGCCCGGCAGATCGGCGAACAAGGGGGCAATCATGCTTGGGGTGCCTTTTTATCGGAAAGGGTCGGGCCAGCGGCGCCGGATGCGGCAACCCGCCGCCCGGTCCAGATCTTCACGGTCAGCGTCTCGCCAGCCACCGCCACCGGCGGCTCGGCGGCAAAGCCCGCGTCAGCCAGCAGGCTCTGCATCTGCTCGTCGGCAAAGCCGAGGCGGGCGTGGGCATGGGTCTCGCGCAATTCCTCGCGGCCATGGGCGGCAAAATCGACGATGGCGATGCGCCCGCCCACCCGCGTCACCCGCGCGGCCTCGGCCAGCACCTGCTCCGGCGCCTGCGCATAGTGCAGCACCTGATGAAACAGCACCGTGTCGAAGCGGGCATCGGCAAAGGGCAGCGCGGAAAAATCGCCCTGCACCAGATCCACCGTGCCCGCCGGCAGATGCTGCAACCGGGCGCGGGCGATGCGCAGCATCTCCGGGCTCTTGTCGAAGGCGGAGACATGAGTGGCATGCGGCGCGAACAGGTCGGCCATCCGCCCGGTGCCGGTGCCGATATCCAGCATCGCGCCCAAATGCGGGCTATCCGCGCCAGAGATGCCCCCCGCGATGCCCCCCCCGATGCCCCCAGAGACACCCCCAGAGACACCCGACCCGCCAACACCCAACGCATGGGCCAGCGCCGCCTCCACCGGCTCGTCGGCGCCATGCATCACGCGCAACTGGTCCCACTGGGCGGCGTGCCGGGCGAAATAGGCCTGTGCCGCGCCCTCGCGCGCGGCGCGGATGGCGGCCAGATGGCGTCGATCCTCGCCGCACAGCTCACCAAAACCGGCGTCCTCGGTTTCCGCCACCGCCAGCAACTGCGCCAGCGCGCTGCCCAGCGAGGTGGGGCCGGCTTCGGAAATGGCGCTGCGCAGAAACACCCAGCTGCCCTCCTTGCGCCGTTCGGCAAGGCCTGCCTCGCACAGGATGCGCACATGGCGCGAGACGCGCGGCTGGCTTTGCCCCAGCACCTGCGCCAGCTCGCCGACCGCCAGCTCCATGGCGCTCAGCAAACGCATGATGCGCAGCCGCGTGGAATCGGCTATGGCACGCAGGGTGGGGTCGATGGTCATGGTCATGTCTGGGCTCCGGAGCATCATATAAAGATTTCTTTATATGATGCAAGCGGCCTGCCCGAATGTCCTTGCACAACGCCCCGCCCACGGGTTTGTGGATTGCACCGGCGGACGCCTTGCCGTTTATTCCCCAGCGTTTACTTATGCAGCGGCACGCATGTCGCCCCTCGGGAAGCAACCCCCCGGTGCGGCCCGCAATCCCCCCGGGGGCCCCGCGTTACGGATGTGAGGTTTCGATGAAGCACAAAGCACTGGCCGCCCGAACTGCCGCCCGAACGGCCGTCGCCCTGGCCGCAACGCTGGCCCTATGCGCGGGGCTTTCCGGCTGTGGCCATTCCGACAGCGCCGAGGAGGCCGCCTCGTCCGACACGGTGGAAATGCCCGCCGAAGAGGCGCTGAGCGGCATTGTCGCCACCCCGGCGCCCGACCCATCGGCCATGGCGACCCCCGGCACGGACGCGGCGCCCGGCAATGTCGCCATGCCGCCGGCCGCATCGGCCGCGCCACCTGCCGCCGCCCCAGCCCCTGCCCCAGCTCCAGCCAAAGCCGCCAGCACCGCCACCGACAAGGACTGAGCCACCGGATCCGCCTCCAGATCCCGCTACCCGTCACTGACATCCCGGCGGACGGCGCCGACGGACCGACTCGCGCCCCCGCCTCCGTCGAGCGCCTCAGTCGAGGCTGACCTTGCCCCTTGCCGCCTTCACCGTGCCACGCTTCTTCTTGGAATCCAGCCGCGCCCCCTTGCCCACGCGGTTGAGCCGGCTCTTGGCGCGCTGCTCGGGCAAATTGTGCGCCTCACGCAACAGGGCGGCCAGACGCTCGCGGGCATCGGCGCGATTTCCCTCCTGCGTGCGAAAGTTCCGCGCCGCCAGCACCAGCTCGCCCCGGCTGGTCAGCCGGCTGCCCGCCAGCTCCTTCAACCGGTGAAACACCGGCGGCGACAGCCGCAACTGATAGATATCCAGCCGCAACTGCACCGCTGTGGCCACCTTGTTGACGTTCTGCCCCCCCGGCCCGCTGGCGGTGATGAAGCTCTCGCTGACCAGGGTGAGGGCGCGGGCGATTGCTTCCTCGACCAGCGCCTTCCGACCCGGGCTATCCGTGCTCATGGCCCTGCTCGTCGGCCGTCTCGTCGGTTGGCTCGCTGGTGGCCTCCGGGCCAGGCTCATCGCCGCCCAGCGCCGCCCGCGCGTCAGCAGCATCCTCGGCCGCATGCGCCGCCGCGATCGCCACATCCTCGGGGTCGACAAACCCCAGCGCGCGGAAATCACCCGGCAGCGGCGCATGGGCGCTTACCGGCGGCTTGCCCTCTCTGCGCACCACCAGCCCGGCGGCATGCAGCATGGTGCGAGACGCGCCCTGGCCATCACCATACACCGGATCGCCCAGCAGCGCGGCGCCCAGCCCATGCAGCGCATGCACGCGGATCTGGTGGGTGCGGCCTGTCTCTGGCCGGAACTCCACGAGGGTGAGGCCATCGCGCCGATCCAGCACCTTCCAATGCGTCACCGAAGCCTTGCCCTTTTTGGCGAGAATCATCCGCCACCCGGCCTCGGCACTGCTGATCTTGGTCAGCGCCAGGTCGATGGTGCCGCTGTCGCCCGCGACATCGGCGGCCACCACGCCCAGATAGCGCTTGCCGACCTGCCGGTCCTCAAAGGCCTTGGCAAAGCGCTTCAGCGCCTTGGGGTTGCGCGCCAGCAGCAGGCAGCCAGAGGTATCGCGATCCAACCGGTGCACCGCCACCGGCTCACGGGCAAAACCGAGGCGAAGTGTCGGCAGATAATCGTCGAGCGCGGCGCCGCCGGCCCGGGCGCGATCCAGCGGCAGGCCGGCGGGCTTGTTGATGACCAGCGCTTCGCCGTCTTCAAACAGGATGGGAATGTCCATCACTTGGTCGCCAATGCAAGAGGGGCCAGAACGGCAGGGCTCAATGCCACGGCAATCCGGGCAATCGCCTCGGCCACCCGCGCATCGTCGGCGGCAAAGCTGATGCGGAAACCATCGCGCCCGCCAAAGCCGGAGGCCGAAACCACCGCCACCCCGTGCTCCAGCAGATGCAGCGCCAGCGCCTCGTCACGATTGGGGTCATCCGCCGGGCCGAAGTGGTCCATCAGCGGCGTCGCATCCACCATGCAATAGAACGCCCCATCGGGCACCGGGGTGGAAAGGCCGGGAATGGCATTGAGCGCCGCGACACAGGCATCACGCCGCACCCGGAACCGCTCGCACCAGTCGCGCAGAAAATCCTGCGGCCCCTCGAAAGCCGCCACCGCCGCCGCCTGCGAAATCGAGCAGGGGTTGCCCGAGGAATGCGACTGCAACCGCTCCATCGCCTTGATCAGCCACGCCGGGCCCGCCGCCACGCCGATGCGGAAACCGGTCATCGCGTGGCTTTTGGAAACGCCCGAGACGGTGAGCACCCGCTCGGCCAGATCCGGGCATTCCACCGCCAGCGTGGCATGGGTGCCCGGCATATACCGCAAGGGTGCGTAGATATCGTCGCTCATCACCAGCACACGCGGGTGGCGCGCCAGCACCGCGCCCAGCGCGCGCAACTCCTCCGCCGGATAGGTCGCCCCGGTGGGGTTGCCCGGCGAATTGAGCAGCAGCCAGCGGGTGCGCGGGGTAATCGCCGCGGCCAGCTGCTCTGCGGTAATGCGGAAGCCCCCCGCCGCCGTGGTGGGCAGCGCCACCACCTCGGCCCCGGCAAAACGCACGATCTCGGGATAGGAAACCCACCACGGCGCGGGGATCAACACCTCGTCGCCGGGGTTCAGCGTCGCCAGCAGCGCGTGGAAAATCGCCTGCTTGCCCCCGGCGCTCACCGTCACCTGCGAGACCGGCACCTGAAGCCCCAGGTCGCGGGCGAAATGCAGCGCCGCCGCCGCCTTCAGCCGCGCGGTGCCCCCCACGGCGGTATATTTGGTATCGCCCGCATCCAGCGCGGCCTTGGCGGCGGCGACCACATGGGCTGGCGTCGCGAAATCCGGCTCGCCCACGGAAAGCGAGATGATGTCGCGGCCCTCGTCGCGCAGGGCGATGGCCCGGTCGGTCATGGCGGTGGTGCGCGAGGGGGCGATGCGGGCCAGAGCACCGGAAACGGCGCCGTCAGGGGTGGTCATATCAAGCATTCCAAGAACAGGGCATCAGGCCAGAAAAGGCATCAGGCCAGCAAAAGGGCAGGCATCAGCCCGCGCAGGGCATTGCCGATGAAAAAGCCGCCGGCCAGATCCCCCAGCCGCAGCTCGGCCTCTATGGCGCGACCCTGGTTGATCAGATGGCGGCGCAGCACGCCGGGCAACAGGCCCAGGCCAGCGGGCGGCGTCAGCAATAGGCCATCGCGCTCGACAAAGATATTGGTGAAACAGCCCTCGGTAATCAGCCCGTCATCGCGCAACAGCAGCGCCTCGTGGGCGCCGGCGGCGCGGGCGGCCCGCAGGCCCGCCTCATAGATCCACCGCTCGGAAGTCTTGTGCGCCAGCCGCCAGTCGCCCGGGTCCAGCGGCAGCGGCAGCACCGCGCAGATCGCGGGCGCGGCCATCGGCGCGGGCATATCGCAGACTTCGAGCGCCGTGGCCCCGCTGCGCGCCAGCATCAGCCGCACCTTGGCCGGCCCATCCGCCTCGAAACACAGCGCCTGAATGGCGTTGCGCACGGCATGGCGGTCAAACACGAAGCCCAGCGCCTGCGCACTGGCGCGAATGCGCTCCAGATGCAGCTCCAGCAGAACAATGCCATCCTCGGGGGTGAAGTACATGGTCTCGATCAGGTCGAAGCGGGCGACGCTTTCCGGCGTTGGCTGATGCACGAACCCCCCTTTCACCAGGCATTCCCGCCATTCGGGCATCGCTTCGGAATCCGCGACGATTGCCGACCCCACACCCATGACAGCGCGCCCTTCACTCCCTTCCCCGGGGGTGAGACGCAGCGTGCGGATTGCCACATTGAACGCGGCGGTGCCAGAGGCATCTGGCGCGCCATCTCCCCCGGCCGGATCAATCCGCCCGATCGCCCCGCAATAGGCGCCGCGCGGGTCGCGCTCCTGCGCGCTCAACAGCTCCATTGCCCGGATCTTCGGCGCCCCGGTAACGGAGCCACAGGGGAACAGCGCCCGCACCAGCGCCATCGCCCCCACCCCCGCAACCGCGCCCGGCGGCAGTTGCCCGGTCACCGTGGTCACCATCTGGTGCAGGCTGGGATAGGTCTCCACCGCGAAGGGCGCCCGCACCCGCACGCTGCCCGGCACGGCCACCCGCGACAGATCGTTGCGCATCAGGTCCACGATCATCAGGTTTTCGGCACGATCCTTGGGGCTGGCCGCCAATTCCGCCGCCAGCGCGGCATCCTGCGCGGGGGTCGCGCCGCGCGGCCGCGTCCCCTTCATCGGCCGCAGCGTCACCGCGCCCCGCTCATCCATGGTGAAAAACAATTCGGGCGAGGCGCTCAGCAACCAGTGCGAGCCGTCATACACCACCCCGCCATGCGCGCCCCCGCCGCTGCCCCTCAGCGCGGCGTAGAGCGCCAAGGGGTCCCCCCGCCAGCCGCCCGCCAGCGCGAAGGTCAGGTTGGCCTGATAGATGTCGCCCGCGCTGATCGCCTCCCGGCACGCGGCAAAGGCCCTGGCATAGCCGCCCACCGAGAGGGTCGGCTCCAGCGGCCCGATGGCCGCGCCGGTCTCCCCGCCATGGGCCGCCAGCCAATCGCCCAGCGCATCCCTCGCGATCGACCGCACCCCGGCAAAGGCGCCGAACCACAGCAACGGCCCATCCGCGCCGCAGCGGGCCGGGGCCAGCGGCGCCAGCCGCTCCTCCAGCACCAGCCCCGCCTCATAGGCGATATGCCCCGCCAGCCAGCAGCCTTGCGCCGAGAGCGCCTCCAGCCGGGCCAGCGCCGGCGCCACCTCCTCGGGCCGCCGCGCCACCACCACCTCCCGCGGGTCGGTATAGAGCCTGGCCCCGCCCCCGCCCCCGGCGCTGGCATCATCCAGCAGCACGAAGGGAGCCCCCGGCGTGAGCACCGGCCATGCGGCCCCGGAAATATCGTGAGAAGCGGGCATGGCCGCGCTTCTAGCGCGAGCAAGGCGCTGTTGCAAAACAGTTGCAGCGGGCTAATGCTCGGCACCACCGGCACGGGCGGTCGCCCGCATCCGCGTCTGCCGGCGCCCTCGCGACAGCGAAACCCGCCCCGCCGCCCCCCATTCAAGGAGACGCCATGCGCGCCCGAATGCCCGCCGCCGCCCTTCTCGCCGTGGCCCTGCCGCTCGCGCTGGCGCAGGCCACCCCGCTGCGGGCCGCGCCGGATCCCGCCGGCATGCCATCGCCCGCCGCGCCCGCCGCCGATGCACCCCCTCCCGCGCCGGAAGGCCAGTTGCCCGACGCGGTGCGCCCCACCGCCTATCGCCTCGACCTCACGGTAGACCCCGCCCAGCCCCGCTTTTCCGGCCATGTCGAAATCGACGCCACGCTCAAGGCGCCCAGCCGCTTCGTCTATCTGCATGGGCGCGATCTGGCGATGCACCGGGCCGTGGCGATGGTCGGCGGAAAACCCATCACCGGCACATGGCAACAGGCCAGCGCCACCGGCCTCGCCCTGCTCACCTTCCCCACCCCCCTGCCGGCGGGGCCCATCACCTTCGCCTTCGATTACGACGCCGGTTTTCAGGATGGCCCCGCCGGCCTGTTCCGGGTGAAGGTGGGCGACGACTGGTATGGCTGGAGCCAGTTTGAATCGATCGACGCGCGCAGCGCCTATCCGGGCTTCGACCAGCCCGGCTACAAGCAGCCCTTCACCCTCACCCTGCGCACGCCGGCCGGCCTCACCGCCGTGTCCAACGCGCCGGAGACCGGCCTCACCCATGCGGGCGGGCTGGATGTGCACCATTTCGCGCCCACCCCGCCCCTGCCCACCTATCTGCTGGCGATGATGGTGGGGCCGTTCGCCACCGCCAGCGGCGCGGTGCCACCCACGCCCCAGCGCGATCAGCCCCTGCCGCTGCGCATCATATCCACGCGCCAGAACGCCGGGCAACTGAGCTTCGCCCTGGCCGCCACCGCGCCGATCATCACCCATCTGGAAGCCTATTTCGGCCAAAGCTTCCCCTATCCCAAGCTCGACCAGATCACCGCCCCGATCATGCCCGGCGCCATGGAAAACGCCGGCGCCGATCTTTACGAAGACAGCCTGCTGGTGCTCGACGACAAGGCCACCACCGCCCAGAAGCGCGAATTCGGCATGGTCGTCAGCCACGAGCTGTCGCACCAGTGGTTCGGCGATCTCGTCACCCCCGCCTGGTGGGACGATATCTGGCTGAACGAGAGCTTTGCCAACTGGATGGGCTATCGCATCGGCAACGCATGGCGGCCAGACCTGCACATCGCCGATGGCGCGCTGGCCGAGGGCTTTGCCGCGATGAACACCGACGCGCTGCTGGCGGGCCGCCCGATCCACCAGCCCATCACCCGCGACAGCCAGATCGACGCCGCCTTCGATTCCATCACCTATGGCAAGGGCGGGCATGTGGTGGCGATGATCGCCGCCTTCATGGGCGACGATCTGTTCCGCGACGGCGTGCGCCACTACATGGCCGCGCATCGCTATGGCAGCGGCACCAGCGCCGAGTTCTTCGGCGCCATGGCACAGGTTTCGGGCGATCCGCGGTTGTTGCCGGCGATGCAGGGCTTCACCGATCAGCAGGGCGTGCCGCTGCTCACCTTCGCCCCCGCCGAGAGCCGTTCCGGCGTGGTCTTCAGCGTCTCCCAGTCGCGCTATGCCCACCTGGGCACCCCGGCCCCAGACACGCGCTGGACCGTGCCGCTGTGCGTGCGCCTGGGCACCGAACGGCAATGCCAGTTGCTCGACAGCCCCAGCGGACATGTCTGGTTTCAACATGGGTCGGCAGCCGATGTGCTGATCCCCAACGCCGGGGGCACCGGCTATTACCGCTTTGAACTGCCCCCCGCCGAATGGCACAGGTTAATCGAATCCTCCGCCACCCTGCCCGGCGGCGAGGCACTGGCGCTGGCCGATTCGCTGCGGGCCAGCTTTCAGGCCGGGCGCGCCCACGCCGCCGATCTCGCCCGGCTGGCCGAGGTGATGAGCGCCAACCCGGACAGCCACGCCAGCGCCGCCGCGCTTTCCGGGATGGACCAGCTTGATGCCTGGGGCCTGTTCGACAAGCCCGCGGCGCTGGCCTACCACCGCTTCGTCGGGCGGCTCTATCGGCCGCTGCTGGCCCCCTATGGTTTCAACCCCCGGGCCGGCGCCTATGCCGGCGAGGATGCCGAGACCAGCCAGCGCCGCGCCCAGATCGTCGCCCGACTGGCCGGCACCGCCCGCGACACGGCCCTGCGCGGCCAACTCCTGCAGGCGGCCAAAGCCTGGATGGCGGGCGATACCACCGCGCTCGATCCGGCCTGGTACGATCTCGCCCTGCCGATCTGGCTGGCCGATGCGAGGCGGGGGTGGAACTGGAGAAACTCGGCGGGCGCGCTGCTCGACAAGGCGCTGGCCTCGCAGGATCCGCTGCTGCGCCCCGCCGCGCTGCACGCGCTGGGCACCTCGGGCCGCGTCGAGATGGCCCGCTGGCTGCTCGACGAGGTGCGCGACCCCCGCCTGCGCACGCCGGAGCGGCTGCATCTGGTGGGCGCCATCGCCGCCACCCCCGGCACCGCCGGCTTCGGCTATGGCTGGATGCGCGACAATCTGGCCGATCTGCTGAAGGGCGGCGGCGGCATCTTCTTCGCCTCCCGCCTGCCGCAAGTCCTCTCCGGCCTGTGCTCGGTCCGTCTCGCCGATGCCATCGCCCACGATTTCGGCCCGAGCCTCGCCGGCAAAACCGCCCAGCTCGAACTTGATCGCACAGTGGAGCGGGTGGCCGATTGCGGCCGGCTGAAGGACGCGCGCGGCACCGAGGCTTCCGTGGAGATTGCCAAGTTGCGGTAGGGAGGGGGAAAAGGGAGATAGTCTTGGGGGTGTTACACCCCCAAACCCCCCATTACTGTCTGCGTTGCGCATCATCGGCGGTGCGGAGCCATCTCTCAGCGCCGCGGGCTATTAAGGCCGCTTGCGGCGCAGGAGCGCAACGGTCAGTCCCCGCAACACTCTCTCGCCGGAAGACGTTCCTGGGGGTTTGGGCCAAGAAATCCGGGAAGCGCGGGCGTCCCCAATCTATTTCTTCACACAACCCGTCACATCACCCCAAAGGCAACCGCAACACCGCCACCAGCCCCAGAACCCTGCCCGCCGGGTCCAATCGATTGGCCAGGCTCAGCGTGCCGCCATGCTGGTCGGCGATGGCGCGGGCGAGGGTCAGGCCCAGCCCAGCCCCGCCGGTCTCGCTGTTGCGCGAGGGTTCGCCCCGGGTAAAGGGCTCCAGCATGCGGGCGATGTTGTCGGGCGCGATGCCCGGGCCATCATCTTCAATGCGGATGGCCGCCCATGCCGGCCCGCCCCCACTGGCACCCTCGCTGCCACCCTCGCGCGTCAGCGAGATCCGCGCGCAGCCGCCATAGCGCAGCGCGTTGCTGATCAGGTTGCGCAGCGCCCGCCGCAGCCAGGTGGCGCGCAGCGGCATGGCAATGCGCTGGGTCTCGCCCAGCAGCACCGCCTCGCCCATATCCTCGAATTCCTCCACCACCGTGCCCACCAGCGCCGAAAGCTCCGTCGATTCCAGCGGGTCACTCGGCCGCCCCACCCGGGCCAACGACAGAATATCGTCCAGCGAACGGGTGATATCCTCGATGGTGGCCGCCATCTTGTCGCGTTCGGTGGCATCCTCCACCGATTCCACCCGCACCCGCAGCGCCGCCAGCGGCGTCTTCAGATCATGGCCGATGGCGCCCAGCATCACGTCCTTTTCGGCCAGCAGGGCTCCGATGCGCGCCTCCATGGCATTATGCGCGTCGATCAGCCGGCGCAGATCCTCCGGCCCCTGCGGCGCCAGCGGCGGCCCCGGCGTGCGGGTGCGGGCGAACCGCTCCAGCCGCCGCGTCAGCAGCGCGAGGGGGCGGGTGATATGCCGCAGGATCAGCGCCATCGCCCCCACCAGCAAGCCATAGATCAGCAGCGTCTGCACCAGCAGCGGGGCGAGCACATGGCGGGCATCGCCGGTTGGTGGCTCCAGCACCCGCACGATCATCCACGGGCCGCCGGCCAGGCGCTGGCTGGCGACCATCAGCACCTTGCGCGGCTCTCCCCCACCCTGGCTCCAGCGGGAATCGCCTTGCGGATCGACCCGTGCCCGCGCCACCAGCGCGGCGTGGCGGCGCACCCGGGCCAGCGCGACGGGATCCTCCGCCACCGGCCGCTCCACCACCAGCAGATTGGCCGGCGAAAGGTCTTGATCGGCGAGAATGTGCCGCAGGTCCCGCTCGGCATCTTCCCAGCGCAGGTCATGCGGGCTCAGGCTGAAATTCGGCGCAATCTCGGCGCGGATCGGTTTTGGCTCCAGCGTGTTGGCGGCGGGCGGCGGCTCGTCGGGTTGGCCATTGGCGGCGTCGGCCACCTGGCGCGTTGCCACCAGCAGGCGGAAGGCGGCGCTGTGGATCATCGTGTCGTGGGTGCGCTCCATGCCCACGCGATAGAGCAGCACGGTGCTGATCGCCTGCGCCAGCAGCAGCGCCACCGCCAGCGCCAGCATGATCTGGCCCGTGACGCTGTGCGGCCAGACGCCGCGAGGGCGCCCGGCCAGCAGCGGCGCGGCAATGGGGGCCGGGAGAGGTGGCGGGGGCGAGGCCGGGGGCGAGAACTGCTCCGGCTTCATTCCTCCTGCCCTGCCACGCGGCGCACATCGGCGGCCAGCATATAGCCGCCGCCCCACACGGTCTGGATCAATTGCGGGTTGCGGCTGTCCACCTCGATCTTGCGGCGCAGGCGGCTCACCTGATTATCCACGGCGCGGTCGAACAGATGCGCCTCGCGGCCCTGCACCATATCCAGCAGCCGGTCGCGATCGAGCACCTGCCGCGGGTGTTCGAGAAAGGCCATCAGCAGGCGGAATTCCACCGAAGAGATCGCCACTAGGGCGCCTTCGGGGTCGATCAGCCGCCGCCGCAGCGGGTCCAGCCGCCAGCCGTCGAAGGCGAAATCCTCGGGTGTCGGCTCCGGCGGGCTGTTCGAACGGCTGGCCCGGCGCAGCACGGAACGGATGCGCGCCACCAGTTCGCGCGGCTCGAAAGGCTTCACCACATAATCGTCGGCGCCAATTTCCAGCCCGGTGATGCGGTCTTCCGCCTCGCCCCGCGCGGTGAGCAATATGGCGGGAATGTCGCGGCCGGAAAGGTGGCGGCACAGCGACAGCCCATCCTCGCCGGGCATCATGATGTCGAGCAGCACCAGATCCGGCGCCCAGCGGTCGGCCTCGCGATCCGCGCCCGCACCCTCGGTGGCCGGGCCCTCGGTGGCCGGGTCATTCTGCAGCAACGCGCGGGCGTCGGCCGCACTCGCCACGGCGCGAACGACAAACCCCTGACGCTCCAGATAGGAGGCCAGGGGCTCGCGCAGGCTTGCCTCATCGTCAACCAGCAACAGCCGGGCGGGGAAGGTTTCAGTCAGTTGCGGGGAAGCGGCCAAGGCTTAGTGCTGCCTGTTTCAGGGATGCGCCGGCGGCACATCGCCGGGTCCGCGGCCCTGCATGTGGTCGCGGTCATGCTCGCCGTGCCGCATATGCTCGCGCGCGGCGGCCCAGGCGGCCTTGCGCTCGGCCTCGGTCAGCTTGCCGTCGTGGTTGGCATCGGCCTGGTCGAACATGGACAGCGCCGCGTTCACAAAGGCCTCGCGGCTGACGGTACCGGTGTGCTGCGGGTCGGCGCGGTGCAGAATCGCAAAGAGCAGCAGCGCGTGCCGGGGGCTGTGGCCCCACTCGCCATGGCCTTCCTTCTCGCCGCCCATCATCCCCATGCCGGGGCCACGATGGTCGTGGTCGTCGTGGTCACGGTCGGCATGGTCGCGATCATGGCCACCATGCTCGGGGCCCATGCCGTCATGCCCGGGGCCCATCATGCCGCGCATATGCGCCGCCAGAAACTCGTCGCGCGAGATCTGGCCATCGTGGTTGGTGTCGATCATGTCGAAATGCGCGTTCAGTTGCGCGGCGCGGTCGGCAGCATCCAGCTTGCCGTCATGGTTGGCGTCCAGCCGGTCGAACAGCTTTTCCGCCTTGGCCTGCGCCTCGGCGCGGGTGAGATCATGCCGGGGACCATCGGCAGCGAAAGCGGCCGCCGCGCCCACGCCCGCCACGGCAAGCGCCAGGCCGGAAATGGCAACAAGGGTGAAACGCTTCATAATTGCTCTCCAGAAGCTGTTGCCCCCGATACTTGGCCGGGGTTTGAGCAGGGTCGCCACATGGCGGTAACGCCTGCGGCCACGAATTGAAAGCCGCGCGTGCCCGTCGGATCGAGGAAGGGGGGGACGTCACCGACGAGACCCGCGCGACTTTCGCCAATGGCTCTAGCGGTCGCCTGTCGCGCGAGTGTGCCAGTTCCGCGCCTCTTTGTCGTGAATTGTCGCGCGGCCGCTCAGGCCCCCGCCGCTCAGTGCCCCGCCGCTCAGTGCCCCGCCGCTCAGGCCCCCCCGGCCGTAACGCAGAACGCATTGAGCTTGTTGCCATCGGGATCGCGGAAATAGCCCGCGTAGAAGTCCTGCCCGCGTGGGCCCGGGCTGCCCTCGCAACGCCCGCCATGCGCCATGGCCGCCGCGTGGATCCGCCGCACCTGCTCGGCGTCTTTCGCCTCGAGTGCCACCATCACGCCATTGCCCACGGTGGCGGGCTGGCCATCGAATGGGCGGGTAACGCCGATGCCGGGCCTGCCTCCCGGCTCGCCCCAGGCGATGAACTGGTCGAATTCCATCATGCGGCCCAGGCCCAGTTCGGCGGCAACGGCATCGTAGAATCGCGCGGCCCGGGCCAGATTGTTGGTGCCAAGCGTTACATAGCCGATCATGCCGCCCTCCTGCCGCGAATCGCGTGGCCCTGCCTGATCACCGGGCCCGATGGATGGAACATTACAGGAACACGTCCCGCGCTACAAGTCCCCCGCGGCAAGCGGCCGGCACGCCGCCTCCAGCCAGGCCAGATCCGCCCCCTGCAACTGCGGCGCCAGCACCGCCCGCACCCGGGTGTGATAGGCATTCCACCAGTCACGCTCCTCGCCCGACAGCAGTTCCACCGCCACCAGCGCCCGGTCGATCGGCACCAGCGTCAGCACCTCAAAGCCGAAATAGCGTCCCTCCGCCCCGGCAATATCGCGCTCCTCCACCATCAGCAGGTTCTCGATGCGGATGCCGTAGGCGCCGGTCTTGTAATAGCCCGGCTCGTTGGAGACGATCATCCCCGGCGCCAGCGCCTGCCCGGTGCCCGCCTGCCCGCCGGCGCTCTTGGCGATGCGCTGCGGCCCCTCATGCACCGCCAGAAAGCTGCCGACGCCGTGGCCGGTGCCATGGGCATAGTCGAGGCCCGCCGCCCACAGATACTGCCGCGCCAGCGTGTCGAGCTGGCTGCCATTGGTCCCTTCCGGAAAAATCGCGCGTGACAGGGCGATATTGCCCTTCAGCACGCGGGTGAAGCGATCCTTCACCTCGGCCGGCGCTTCACCCCTTTCGCTTTCGGGCGAACCCACCCACAGCGTGCGGGTGATGTCGGTGGTGCCATCGGCATATTGCCCGCCCGAATCGACCAGATAGACGCTGCCCGGCGCCAGCACCCGGTTGGTCGCCGCGCTCACCCGGTAATGCACAATCGCGCCATTCGGCCCACTGCCGGAGATGGTGTCGAACGACAGATCGACCAGCCTGTTGCCTTCCGCGCGAAACGCCTCCAGCCGGTCGGCGGCTTCCTGCTCGGTCAGCGTGCCCTTGGGTGCCTCCCCGCCCAGCCAGCGGAGAAATCGCGCCATGGCCGCGCCATCGCGGGCCTGCGCCGCACGGTGGCCAGCCTGCTCCACCGGGTTCTTGCAGGCACGCGGCAGCACGGTCGGGTCGCGCGCTTCCACCACCTGCGCCCCGGCCTCCTCCAGCGCGGCGAAGATGGCGGCCACGCTGTGTTCCGGATCCACCGCCACCCGCCGGCCTGCCAGCCCCGCCAGCCCTTGCGCGAAATCCGCATAGGGCATGATGCGCACCGCCTCGCCCAGGTGCGCGCGCAAGTCCGGCGTCACCTTGCCGGCTGCGATGAACAGATCGGCGCCGGATCCGTCCGGGCCATCGGCATGGGCGATGGCATAGGCCAGCGTCACCGGCGTGCGCGCCACATCGGCCCCGCGGATGTTCAGCAGCCACGCCACGGAATCCAGCGCCGAAATCACCGCCGCATCAAGCCCCTCGTCGCGCAGCCATGCCGCCACCGTCGCCCGCTTGTCCGCGCTGGAGACGCCGGCAAACTCCAGCGGATGAGGCACCGCCGGGGCGGGCGAAGGCGCGGGTCTATCCAGCCACACCGCGTCGATGGGGTTCCCCGCCACCGCCACCAGCGTGCCGCCCCGCTTGCCCAGCGCCTGCTGCGCCGCCTTCACCCAGCCGCGCGTATGCAGCCAGGCGTCATAGCCGATCCGCGCGCCCTGCGGCGCATGCTCGCCCAGCCATTGCGCCACGCTGGTCGCCGGCACATTCTCGAAGCCATAGAGCGCGCCATCCACCTGATCGCGCACCGCCAGCGTGTATCGCCCATCGACAAACATCGCGGCGCCCAAATTCCGCGAGGCGTCCGCCAGCACCACCGCCGTGCCCGCCGAGCCGTCAAACCCCGTCAGCCAGGCCAGCCGCTGGGCATAGTCGCCGACATATTCGCTCATGTGCTCGTCGGATATCGGCACGACAAAACCATCGAGCCCCCGCGCTACCAGTTCCTGTCTCAGCGCGGCAAGGCGAGCGGCGGAGGGTGAAGCAGCGGTCATCGGCACAGTCCCGGGTTGCGGTGAACAAGGGGGCACCATAGAGGTGTCGCATGGCTCTTGACACCCCCCAGCTCGCCGCCCCCGCCACTGCGCCCCGCGCCGCAAAGCGCCCGCACAGCAGCACCCACCACGGCATCACCGTCACCGACGATTACGCCTGGCTGCGCGACCCCGGCTACCCCGAAGTGACCGACCCCGACGTGCTCGCCCATCTGGAGGCGGAGAACCGCTGGTTCGAAGCCGCCATGGCCCCGCGCCAGCCGCTGGTCGACAAGCTGTTCACCGAGATGCGCGGCCGCATCAAGGAAGCCGACAAGTCGGTGCCGCAAAAGGATGGCGACTGGCTCTACTGGATCGAGTTCGAGGAGGGCGCCGAATACAAGAAGTGGTGGCGCAAGCCGGTCGCGGGCGGCCCCGACGAACTGATCCTCGACGAGGTGGCGCTGGCCGAGGGCCACGACTATTTCCGCCTCGGCGCCATCTCGGTCAGCAGCGATGGCAGCAAGCTGGCATGGAGCGTGGACGACAATGGCTCGGAACGCTTCACCGCCCGCATCAAGATCATCGCCACCGGCGAAGTGCTGCCCGATGAAATCCCCGGCACGCTCTCCGGTCTCGTCTGGGTGGCCGGAGACAAGGGCCTCGTCTACAGCCTCGCCAACGAGAACTGGCGCACCGACAACGCCCGCCTGCACTGGCTGGGCCAGCCCAGCGACGCCGACATCGAACTCTATCACGAGGACGACGAGGGCTTCCGCGTCGGCGCGGCGCTTTCGGCCAACGAGCAATGGCTGATCATCGGCACCTCCGACCACGAGACCGGCGAAGTCCGCCTCGTCCCCGCCGCCGACCCGCTGGCCCCGCCGCTCCTCGTCAAAGCCCGGCGGGAAGGCGTCGAATATGACGTCGACCTCCGGGAAGACACGCTGTTCATTCACGCCAACGACGCCCACGAGAACTTCCGCCTCGCCACCGCCCCGCTCAGCGCCCCGGGCGAATGGACCACGCTGGTCGAGGGCAGCGACGAATTCTACCTCACCGGTTTCGAACTGTTCCGCGACTTCTTCGTGGTCGAAGGCCGGGTGCGCGGCCTCGACCGCATCGAGGTCCGCTACTACGATCAGCCCGACCGCATCGAACCCATCGCCTTCGCCGAGGCCAGCTATGACGCGGGCCTGGGCGACAATCCCGAATGGCACACCGAAAAGCTGCGCCTCAGCTATGAAAGCATGGTCAGCCCCGCCACCGTCTATGATTATCACGTTGGCGACCAGCGGCTGGAGGCCCTCAAGGTTCAGGAAATCCCCTCCGGCTACGACGCCGGCCTCTACACCACCGAGCGCCTCGAAATCCCCGCCCGCGATGGCACCCTCGTGCCGGTCAGCGTGGTGATGCGCCGCGACCGGCCCGCGCTTAACGGAGACGAGGGTGGCCCGCTCCACCTCTACGGCTACGGCGCCTATGGCATCTCCATCGCCCCGGGCTTCTCCACCGCCCGCCTGTCCCTCGTCGATCGCGGCTTTGCCTACGCCATCGCCCATATCCGCGGCGGCGACGACATGGGCCGCGCCTGGTACAAGGCCGGCAAGCGCGAGGCCCGCACCAACACCTTCCACGATTTCGTCGATGTGGCCCACGGTCTCATCGCCCGTGGCTTCACCGCGCCGGGCAAAATCAGCATCTCGGGCGGCTCGGCGGGCGGCGAGCTGATGGGCGCGGTGATCAACGACGCCCCGCAACTCTGGGGCGCGGTCGTCGCCCATGTCCCCTTCGTCGATGTGCTGGCGACGATGCTCGACGAGACCCTGCCCCTCACCCCCGGCGAATGGCCCGAATGGGGCAACCCCATCGAGGACAAAGCCGCCTTCGAGCTGATCGCCAGCTACTCGCCCTACGATCAGGTTAAGCCCCAAGCCTACCCCCCCCTGATGGTCACCGCCGGGCTAAACGACCCCCGCGTCACCTATTGGGAACCCGCCAAATGGGTCGCCAAACTGCGCGAGCTGAAAACCGACAGCAACGAGCTGATCCTCAAAACCAACATGGGCGCCGGGCATGGGGGGAAGTCCGGGCGGTTTGAAAGCCTGACCGAAACCGCCGAGGAATTCGCCTTCATCCTGTGCCACTTGGGGGTGGGGGGGTAGCCCATGGGATCGCGTGGCCTGCCGATTTCATTATGGATCGCCCTGACCATTGGTGCGGGTGACGGCATAATAACCCTTGTCGGGATATTCCATAGTTGGGTTTTCACATTGCTCGGGCAAGATAAAGGCAATTGGCACTGGCTGAATTTGACCAGTTACTGGTCTGATTACTTCGCCATGCGGAGTTGGGAATTTCAGGCACTGGGATTGGGCGCGTTGGCCATAGCACTTTGGCAATCTCGACGATGGCGGCTACTCTGCTGTCTTCCAGCTTACGCGATCCCGACCTTCCTTTCACTCATGGGGCTTGTATTTGCATGTCCGCAAGGTGGTTGTCGCTAATGACCAACCGCCACACCCTCACCTTCACCGCCGGCCCCCAGCACATCGACGCCATGGGCCATGTGAACAACACGGTGTGGGTGCGCTGGATGGAGGAAATCGCCACCGCCCACTGGCTCGCCACCGCCGCGCCGGAACACATCGCCGCCTACGCCTGGGTCGTCACCCGCCACGAGATCGACTATCGCGGCAACATTCGCGAGGGCGAAACCGTCACCGCCGAAACCTTCATCGACACCGGCCCCAGCGGCGCCCGCTTCGACCGCCGCGTGGATTTCCGCGTTATCGGGGAGGGCGGGGCCGAGGGCAAAGTGATCGTCTCCGCCCGCACCACCTGGGCCATGATCGATCTCGCCACCCAGCGCCTGTGCCGCGTGCCCGCGGAAGTGGCCGCGCCGTTCGCGCCCGAGGGGGGATGGAAGGGTTAAGGAGCAAGGGAGAGAGGACGCGAGGATGTTACGCCCTCGCGCTCCCATCACTGCCTGCGTTGCGCACCGCCCATATCGAAGCGCAAGTTCGCCGCGCCGCAGGCATTAATGCCGGGCGCCCCCACGCAGATAAGGCACAACCTCGACAGTATCGGGAGCGCGAGGGACGAGTCCCTCGCATCTATTCTAACCTTAAACCCCTCAATCCTTCGCCAGCACCTTCGCCACCGGCGTATACTCATAGCCCAGCTCGGCGGCCACCACCTCGCAGGTCACCTTGCCCTTGTGGACGTTCAGCCCATCCGCCAGATAGGGGTTCGCCCGCAGCGCCGCCTTCCAGCCGAGATCGGCGATGGCCAGAATATGCGGCAGGGTCACATTGTTCAGCGCATAGGTGCTGGTGCGGGCCACGGCGCCGGGCATGTTGGCCACGCAGTAATGCACGATGCCGTCGACGACGAAGGTCGGGTCGGAGTGCGTCGTTGGTCGGCTGGTTTCAAAGCAGCCGCCCTGGTCGATGGCTACATCCACCAGCACCGCGCCGGGCTTCATCTCGGCCAGCATGTCGCGCGTCACCAGCTTGGGGGCGGAGGCGCCGGGCACCAGCACCGCGCCGATAACGAGATCGGCGCTGGCCACGCTTTTGGCGATATTGGCGCGGTTGGCGAAGCGGGTCTTGGCCCGCGCCTCGAAATGGATGCCCAGCCGTTCCAGCACATCGGGGTCGCGGTCGAGGATGATGACGTCGGCGCCCATCCCCACGGCGACGAGCGCGGCGTTGAAACCGACCACGCCGCCGCCGATGATCACCACGCGCCCGGGCATCACGCCTGGCACCCCGCCCAGCAGCACGCCGCGCCCGCCGTGTTCCTTCTCCAGCGCGCTGGCCCCGGCCTGCACCGCCATGCGCCCGGCGACCTGGCTCATCGGCTTCAGCAGCGGCAGCGAGTTGTTGGGGCCCGTCACGGTTTCATAGGCGATGGCGGTGATGCCGCTCTTGATCAGGTCGGCGGCCTGCTCGGGGTCTGGCGCGAGGTGGAGATAGGTGAACAGCACCTGGTCGCGGCCTTTTTCTCCCTGGCCCATCAGCTTGCGCTCGACAGACTGCGGTTCCTTCACCTTCACGATCAGCTCGCAATCGGCATAGACGGCCGGAGCGCTCATCTTGATGGTGGCGCCGGCGGCCTCATAATCGGCGTCGGTGGCGCCAATGCCAAGGCCCGCGCCGGTTTCCACCCACACCTCATGGCCATGCTCGGCCAGCTCGCGCACGCTCTCGGGCGCGAGGCCGACGCGATATTCGTGGTTCTTGATTTCGCGAACAGTGCCAACGCGCATGGTTTGTGTTCTCTCTCGTTGCAGTGCAACAAGTAGGGCGTGGGGCTGGGCCCTGCAAGCGCCCGCTGGTCGGCCTCGGCACAATTTGCCGCCTGTTACCCTGGAACCCCCGCGGAACCCCCGTGGAACCCCCCGCGAAACCAGCGCGAGACCCGCATGGAACCATCATGGAACAGGCGTGGAACAGCGCCCGCCCTTTCAGGCCCGCTCACAACGGATTGCCATCCTTGTCCCGGTAAATCTCCCGGCGCCCGATGTGGTTGGCCGGGCCCACGAAGCCATCGGCCTCCATCCGCTCCACCCATTTGGAGGCGGTGTTATAGCCCACGCCCATCTGCCGCTGAATCCAGCTCGCGGAGGCCTTCTGGCTTTCGAACACCAGCTGGCACACCTGCCGATACTTGCGCTCCTCCGGCGCGTCCGAAGCCGTCGCCTCCAGATCGTCGAAGCCAAAGCCGCCGTCCTCCGGCTCTTCGGTCACCGAATCGATGTAGTCCGGCTGGCCCTGCCCGCGCCAATGGTCGGCCACCCGCTCCACCTCCTCGTCGGAAACGAAGGGCCCATGCACGCGCCGCACCGGGTCGCTGCTGGGCTTATACAGCATGTCGCCCTTGCCCAGCAGTTGCTCGGCCCCCTGTTCGCCCAGAATGGTGCGGCTGTCGATGCGGCTGGTCACGGCGAAGCTGATGCGGGTCGGCAAATTGGCCTTGATCACGCCGGTAATCACATCCACCGAAGGCCGCTGCGTCGCCATGATCAGGTGAATGCCGGCGGCGCGTGATTTCTGCGACAGGCGCTGGATCAGCACCTCGATCTCCTTGCCCACCGTCACCATCAGATCGGCCAGCTCGTCCACGATCACCACGATCAGCGGCAGCGCCTGGTAATCGAGCTGCTTGTCCTCGAACAATTCCTCGCCGGTCTCGCGGTCAAAGCCGATCTGCACGCGGCGGCCCAGCGGCTTGCCCTTGGCGGCGGCCCCGCGCACCTTGTCGTTGAAGCCGGTGATGTTGCGCACGCTGATCTCGCTCATCATGCGATAGCGGCGCTCCATCTCCTCCACCGCCCATTTCAACGCGCGCACCGCCTTGGCGGGTTCGGTCACCACCGGGCTCAGCAGGTGAGGAATGGCGTCATAGCTCTTCAGCTCCAGCACCTTCGGGTCCACCAGAATCAGCCGGCACTGGCTCGGCGTCAGCCGATAGAGCAGCGACAGCAGAATGGCGTTCAGCCCCACCGATTTGCCCGAACCCGTGGTGCCCGCCACCAGCAGATGCGGCATCGCGGCCAGATCGGCCACCACCGGCTCGCCGGCGATATCCTTGCCCAGAATGATCGGCAGCAGCCCCTTGGCCTCCACGAAGCTTTCGCTGGCCACCATCTCCTTGAAGCTGACCATCTGCCGGTCGGTATTCGGCAGCTCGATGCCCATCACCGTGCGGCCGGGAATGGAGGAGACGCGGGCAGAAATGGCGCTCATGTTGCGGGCGATATCGTCGGCCAACCCAATCACCCTGCTGGCCTTGATGCCAGGCGCCGGCTCCAGCTCATACATGGTGACGACCGGGCCGGTGCGCACCCCGGTAATCTCGCCCTTGACGTTGAAATCGTCGAGCACCGTCTCCAGCAGCCGGGCATTGCGCTCCAGCGCGAGGCGATCCACCTTCGGCGTGGAATTGGGCGGCGGGTCGGCCAGCAGGTCGAGCGAGGGCAGCGCATATTGGTCGAACAGATCGGCCTGCCGCTTCAGCGTTGTCCCATCGGCGGGTTTCGGCGAACGGGCCCCGTCCGATATTTCCGGGGCCTTGCGCGGCGCCACATCGGCCAGATCGAGGGGCGCATTGGCGGTGCGCGGCTCGGGCGCGGCGGGTTTGGCGCGCGGGGCTGCCGGGTTCTCGCGCTCCGCGCCTGCCCGCATGCGCCGGCGCAGCACCAGCGGCAGGCTCAGCAGCCCGCCCCAATCCAGCGCGAAGACCCGCGCCGCGAGCCCAGCCCCCAGCGCCAGCGCCAGCAGCCCGCCGCCCAGCATCGCCCAGCCGCGCGTCGCCGCCGGCAGATAGGCCGCCCCCTGCCGCAACCCTGCCGCACCCAGCAGCCCGGTCAGCCCGCCCATCGAGGCCGGCAGCGACGTGGTCGCCTCGCTGAAGGCCAGCGACAGCGCCGTGCACAGCAGCGCCATGGCAATGCACAACAGCGCCGTGGTGCGCAGCCAGTGGCGGCGGGGCGAGGCGGGGCTGTCCTCGTCCTCATCCTCGTCGCCATGGTCGGGCGCATGCACATCGGCCAGCCGCCACATCTCCTGCGCGAAAACATACAGCAGCGGCAGCAGCAGAATGCTCACCGGCCCGAACAGGAACAGCGCCCGCTCCGCCACCCAGGCCCCGGGCAGGCCCAGCCAGTTCAGCACCGGGCCGCCCGCCGCGGTGGAAAGCGAGGGGTCGGTCTGGTGATAGGTCGCCAGCGCCAGCGCCAGAAACAGCGTCGCCAGAAACAGCGCGCCCGCCGCCAGCAGGTCCAGGCTGCGGCGTAAAGACCGGCGCAGCACGCGGCGCCAGTTCGCCTCTGGCCGGCCCACGGCGGTGCCGCGGCCAGCGGTCTGCTGGCGCCGTGTGGAGGAATATGCCGGTGATGCCATGATCGCTGCCGTTCGCGCCGCTGCCGCCGGGCTGCCCCGGCTGTGAATGTCGCCCCCATCATGCGCCGGGGGGGGAGTCTGCGTCAAGAAACCCCTGATGCCCCGGGGCCGAATGCCGGGCAAAAAACCCGCCTCCTCAGCTCAATCCGTCGATCGCAGCCCAGCGCCGCCAGCGCAGCGCCCGCGCCCGCGCCCGCGTCATCCCCCCCAGCGCGATCACCGGCACCTGGGCACGCGCGGCCATCAGGCGAAACCGCAAGCCGCCCAGCCCCCCGGCGCCCGGGTGAGAACGCGTCGGCCACACTGGCGAGAGCAGAATCGCATCGGCCCCGGCGCCCTGTGCCCGGGCCACCTCGCGCAGCGAATGGGCGGTCACCAGCCGCATCCCCCCGCCACCTGCGGCCAACCGCCGCGCCGGGCCATAGGCACCGTCGGCCCCCGCGCGCCGCGCCTCGGCCATGGTGCCGGCCAGCACCACCGTAATCCCCCGCCCCCGCGCCACCCGCATCAGCCGCGCGAACCGCGCCCGCCGCGCCGGCCCCGCCAGATGGTGATGCCGGAAAATGAAGCCACTGCCGCGCGGCAGCCGGGCCAGCGCCCGCTCCAGCACCGCATCATTGCGCGCATCGCTGATCAGCCAAACATGTGGCAAAGCCCCGCCGGGCATCACAGACAGGTGGCGCGCGTCCATCATCGCGCTATAGCAGCGCGCCTATGGATAGCACCACATCTCCGCTGGAGGCCGTTCGCGCCCGTATCGCCGCCGCCGCCCGCATCGCCGGCCGCAAGCCCACCGCCATCACGCTGGTCGCCATCAGCAAGACGCACGAGGCCCCCGCCATCCTCCCGCTGCTTGCCGGGGGCCAGCGCATCTTCGGCGAAAACCGGGTGCAGGAGGCCGCCGCCAAATGGCCGCCCCTGCGCGAGGCCTACCCCGACGTCGCCCTCCACCTCGTCGGCCAGTTGCAATCGAACAAGGCGGAGGAGGCCGTGGCCCTGTTCGACTGCATCCATTCGCTCGACCGGCCCAGCCTGCTCACCGCCCTCGCCCGCGCGATGGACAAGGCCGGCCGCCGCATCCCCTGCTTCGTGCAGGTGAACATCGGCGCCGAAGAGCAAAAGGGCGGCTGCGCCATCGCCGATCTGCCCGCCCTGCTCGCACAGGCCCGCGCCGCCGATCTCCCGCTGGCCGGGCTGATGTGTGTGCCCCCCGCCAGCATAGAGGCCGCCCCCTTCTTCGCCCTGCTGGCCAAGCTGGCCGACGACAACGGGCTCTCCCCCGATTCGGGCGGCGGCCTCTCCATGGGCATGAGCGAGGATTTCGAGGTGGCCATCCAACTCGGCGCCACCCATGTGCGCGTGGGCAGCGCCCTGTTCGGTGGGCGGGCATGACCGGGGCGCCGTTCTCGACCCATCACGCCGATCTCGCCGGCCTGTCGGATCGCGGCCGCCTGCGCGCCCTCAGCCCCCGCGCCGGCCGCGATTTCGCCTCGAACGACTACCTCGGCTTTGCCACCCACCCGGCGCTGGCCCAGGCCGCGCGCGAGGCGCTGGCGCGCGGCGTGCCCCTCGGCTCGGGCGGCTCGCGGCTGCTGCGCGGCAACCACCCCGAGCATGAGGCGCTGGAGGCCGAGGCGGCGGCCTTCTTCGGCGGCCCGGAATTTTCAGGCGCCGCCCTGTTCCTGCCCACCGGCTTCACCGCCAATTCCGCGCTGCTGGCCACCATGCCCCAGCGCGGCGATCACATCTTCGTCGACGAGTTGATCCACGCCTCGGTGCACGAGGGCCTGCGCCTCTCCCGCGCCGGCCACACGCTGGTGCCCCACAACGATGTCGCTGGCTTCGCCGATGCCCTGCGCGCGTGGCGCGGCGCCAATGCCACCGGCACGCCGTGGATCGTCGTCGAATCGCTCTATTCGATGGATGGCGATTTCGCCCCCCTCGCCGAACTCAGCGCCCTGGCCGAGGCACACGGCGCCCTGCTGATGGTGGACGAGGCCCATGCCACCGGCGTTTTCGGCCCGGGCGGGCGCGGGTTGCTGGCCGGTTTGGGGCCACGCGGCGCAAACACCATCACCCTGCACACCTGCGGCAAGGCGCTCGGCGTGGAAGGCGCGCTGCTGGTCGGCCCTTCGGTCATGCGCGAATTTCTCGTCAACCGGGCGCGCGGCTTCATCTTCTCCACCGCCCCCTCGCCGCTGATGGCCGCCGTGGTGCGCGAGGCCCTGAGCCTGTGCGAAGCCGCCGACGCCACCCGCGCCGACCTGCTCGCCCGCGTGGAATATGCGCGCACCGCGCTGACACCGCTGGGCGCCGAAGGCCACGGCTCGCCCATCCTGCCGCTGGTGCTGGGCGGCGATGTCCGGGCGATGGCGGTGGCGACAGCGCTGCAACAGCGCGGCTTCGACGTGCGCGGCATCCGCCCGCCCACCGTGCCAGAGGGCACCGCCCGCCTGCGCATCGTCATCACCGGCCATGTTCGCCAGCAGGACATCGCCGATCTCGCCACCGCGCTGGCCGAGGTGCTGTAATGGCACGGGGCTGCATCGTCACCGGCACTGATACCGGCATCGGCAAGACCGTGCTCGCGGCGGGCATCGCCGCGCGGCTGGCGGCGGCGCATGGGTCCGCCCGCTACTGGAAGCCGGTGCAGGCCGGGCTGGAGGACGAAACCGACGCGCAGACCGTCGCCCGCCTCGCCCCCGCCGCCACCGTGCTGCCAGAAGCCTATCGCCTCGCCACCCCCTGCTCGCCGCACCACGCCGCCCAAGTCGATGGCGTGACGATCGACCCGGCCCGCCTCGCCCTCCCACAAGGCCCGGACTTAGGGGGCGACACCCCGCTGGTGGTGGAGGGCGCCGGTGGCGTGCTGGTGCCCCTGTCCGACGATCTGCTCTATGCCGACCTCTTCGCCCGCTGGGGCCTGCCGGTGGTGCTGGCTGCCCGCACGACGCTGGGCACCATCAACCACACGCTGCTGAGCCTGGAAGCCCTGCGCGCCCGAGGCATCACCGTGGCCGGCGTCGCCTTCATCGGCGCGGTGGAATCGCCGGTGGAAATGGCCAGCCAGGCCGCCATCGCCCGCCTCGGCCAGGTGCCCATCCTCGGTCACCTGCGCTGGCTCACCCCGCTCACCCCCGGCACGCTGGCCGAGGCCATGGCGGGCTTTGATCTGGAGGCCTTGCTGTGAGCGCGCCCCAAGAAAACGCCGGCCCCATCTGGCACCCCTTCACCCAGCATGGCCTGGGCGAGCCGACCCCGCTGGTCACCCATGCCGAGGGCGCCATCCTCCACACCGCCGATGGCGCCCGCGTCGTCGATGCCATCTCCAGCTGGTGGGTCACCACCCATGGCCATTGCCACCCGCCCATCGTCGCGGCCATCCGCGAACAGGCCGCCCGCCTCGACCAGCTGATCTTCGCCGGCTGGACGCATGAGCCCGCAGAACGCCTCGCCACAGGGCTGGTGGCGATGGTGGGCCGGGAACTGGGCGCCCCGTCCGCCCTGCCTTACGTGTTCTTCTCCGATTCCGGCTCCACCGCCGTCGAGGTCGCCCTCAAAATGGCGCTGGGCTACTGGGGCAACCGAGAGGAACCGCGCCACCGCCTGCTGGTGCTCGAACACTCCTACCACGGCGACACCATCGGCGCGATGAGCGTGGGCGCGCGCGGCGTGTTCAACGCCGCCTATGCCCCGCTGCTGTTCGATGTCGGCACCATTCCCTTCCCCGCGCCGGGCGCCGAGCAAGCCGCGCTGGACGCGCTGGAACACGCCTGCGCCACGCAAGCCCCCGCCGCCTTCATCGTCGAGCCGCTGGTGCTGGGCTCGGGCGGCATGCTGTTCTATCCAGCCGCCGTCCTGCGCGAGATGCATGCCATCTGCGCGCGCCACGGCGTGCTGTTCATCGCCGACGAGGTGATGACCGGCTGGGGCCGCACCGGGGGCACCCCTCGCGGGCGCGAGAATGCTGGCGCATTCGCGCCCGGCATGCGCTCAGACGCCGCCCGGGCTCAGCCGGAAGGGGCACTGGAAGCAGGGGAGCCGCCCTCCGGCCTGCTCGCCTGTTCGCAAGCCGCCATCACCCCCGACATACTGTGCCTTGCCAAGGGCCTCACCGGCGGCGCCATCCCGCTCGCCGTCACCATGGCCAGCGCAGCCGTCTACGATGCCCACTACAGCACCGACCGGGCGAAAACCTTCTTCCACTCCAGCAGCTACACCGCCAACCCCATCGCCTGCGCCGCCGCCGTGGCCAACCTTGGCGTCTGGCGCGACGAGCCGGTGACGCAGCGCATCGCCACCCTGGCCGCGCGGCAGGAAGCCGGCCGCGCGATGCTGGCCCAGGTGCCCGGCGTGGAAAACGCCCGCACCTGCGGCACCATCCTCGCGCTGGATTACAAGGTCGACGGCGCCGGCTACCTCGCCGGCATCGGCCCCCGCCTGCTCGCCCATTTCCGGCAGGCCGGCCTGCTGATCCGCCCGCTAGGCAACACCGCCTACCTCATGCCCCCCTATTGCATCGAAGAGGCAGACCTCGCCCGCTGCCACGATGCGCTGGCCGAGGCGGCCAGATTGAGTTAGCCTGCGAAAGCAAAACAAGCCGCGAGGTGGGACGATGCCGGTAATATTGTTGCTGTCAGCCGCGCTGCTTGCCGGAACCCCGGCGAACGCCGAGGTATGCGCCGTCGGGCGCGTTGCGCTGGCCGATCTACTGGCCCCCACCCCGGGAGATCCTCCGCTCGACCCGAAATCACCAAATGGCCCGATCCTGATCGCGCGGAGCCGCGATCCATCGGCACCCACCCTGTTTGATGTTTGTCCCAATCTCGCCAAGCTGGTGCCGCCCCCGTGGCGACTGGTAAACGAAATGGAGATAAAGAGCAGCCTCATCAACGGACGCGATACACCGCCACCCTCGACATGGATCGAACCCCCAAAGGTTTCTGCCGATGGTCGTCACGCCAGCGTCAATTTCGGCGCCGGGGGATTATTCCCCCGGATTGAGCATCGCAACTATCGGCGGCGTGGGCACCATTGGCGTGCGGAGGGCGAGGCAGTGACGGATATCGTCACCTGAAGCCCATCCCCGCCCCCTAATCCCCCGGCAGCGCCTTGGTCCGGTTCAGCTTGTCAATCACCTCGTCCATCGGCTCGACCACGGTGATGCTGCGCCCCTCGCCAAAGCGGATGCGGGTGCCATCGGTCACCTGGCTGATGAAGGTAACCTGCGCCGCGTTCACCGCGGTGGAGACGCGATCGGAACTGGTGAATTTCACGAACATGGGCAGGCTCTCCTCTTGATTTGGTCCAATGTTTAGCGCGCAATCGGAGGATGAAGCAAAGGATTAGTATTGCAGGGGTGTTACGCCCTGCACCCCATTACTGTCATTGTCGAACCCGTGGTTTCCGCCTGGCGCAAGGACGCAGCGCCGCAGACCTTCATAGCCGCTTCGCGGCATGGCACCACGCAGCGAATGATGCGCCACGCCGACAGTAATGGGGGTTTGGGAGCCAACCGATTTGCATCGGCAAATCGGCACATTAAACGCCACCCCCAAGAATCCCTTCCCTGAAACCCTTCCCTCAATCCTCGCCGCTATGCCGCTTCAGCTCATCGCCGGCCAAAGTCACAACATGCAGCAAATTCGTCGCCCCCGGCGTGCCAAAGGGCACCCCGGCCATGGTGATCAGCTTCGATCCCGCCTCGCCAAAACCGTGGCGCAGGGCCATGCGCTTGCCCTTGGCGATCATCTCCTCGAAGCTGCCGATGTCGCGCGTGTGCACCGCATGCGCGCCCCACAGCAGGGTCAGCCGCCGCGCGGTGCGGGTGGAGGGGGTCAGCACCAGCATCGGCACGCTGGGCCGCTCGCGCGCCACGCGCCGGGCACTGGCGCCCGAGCCGGTGAACACCACGATGCCGGAGATCGGCAGCGTGTCGGCAATGCCGGCACAGGCTTGTGACAGTGCGTCGGCGGTGGTGGCGTCGGGCAGCACGTCGGCCAGATGGATGCGCCGCTTGTATTGGGTGTCGGCCTCCACCTGGCAGGCGATGCGGTGCATGATGGTCACCGCCTCTTCCGGCCACTGCCCGGCGGCGGTTTCGGCGGAAAGCATCACCGCGTCGGCACCGTCATACACGGCGTTGGCCACGTCGGATACCTCGGCGCGGGTCGGCGCCGGGCTCTCGATCATCGATTCCAGCATTTGCGTCGCCACGATCACCGGCTTGCCAGACCGGCGGGTAGCATCGACAATGCGCTTCTGCAGCGGCGGCACCTCCTCGGGCGCCAGTTCCACCCCCAGGTCGCCGCGCGCCACCATGATGCCGTCGGCCAGTTCGATAATCTCCTCGAGGCAGGTGATGGCGGCCGGCTTCTCGATCTTGGCGATAAGCCCGGCGCTGGTGCCGCCATGCCCGCCCATCAGCCGCCGCGCCTCCGACAGATCCTCGGGCCGCTGCACGAAGGACAGGGCGATCCAGTCCGCCTGCTGCTCCACGGCAAAGGCGAGGTCGCGGCGGTCCTTGTCGGTCTGCGCCGGAATGGGGATCACCGCGTCGGGCACATTCACCCCCTTGCGATCGGAAATGACCCCACCCACCTCGGCCGAGCACAGCACTGCGGCATCGTTGGCGCTGATCACCCGCAGCCGCAGCTTGCCATCGTCGATCAACAGCCGCTGGCCCGGTTGCAGAATGCCGAAAAGCTCGGGGTGCGGCAGGCACACCCGCGTCTCGTCGCCGGGCTCCGGGTTGCAATCCAGCGTGAAATGGCCCGAATGGCGGATCACCGCCCGCCCGCCCTTGAAAATCCCCACCCGCAGCTTGGGCCCTTGCAGGTCACACAAGATGCCGATGGGCCGGCCATGGTGCTTTTCGGCCGCGCGCACGGTGGCGATGGTCTCGGCATGGGTGGCGTGGTCGCCATGGCTCATGTTGACGCGAAACGTGTCGACACCGGCCTTCAGCAGCTTCTCGATCATCTCCGGCGACCGCGAGGCAGGCCCCAGCGTGGCAAGAATCTTGACCTTGCGGCCGCGCGCGCCGCCGCCGCTCTTCTGATGGATGCGATGTTCCCTGGCCGCCACGAAGCTCTCCCCTAATACGTCAGATCCGCTATGACCCAGGCTCGCTATGACAAAGCCTGGCGCCAAACCCAAGGACCAATGCGATGAATATGAATGCAACACCCGATCCGCTGGACACGCTGGACGATGCCACCGCCGCCGCCGCCTTCCGCCGCCTTGTCCGCCATTTGCGACACCGCCATGACGCGCAGAACATCGACCTCATGGGCCTCGCCGGCTTCTGCCGCAACTGCCTGTCAGACTGGATTATCGACGCCGGCGCCCCGCTCGACAAAGCCGCCGCCCGCGCGCTGATCCACGGCATGCCCTTCGACGCGTGGAAGGCCAGCTTTCAAACCGAAGCCACGCCCGAGCAGTTGGCCCGCATGGAGGCGAGTATGAAGCTGAATGCACCGGGGCATTGAAGGGATTAAAAGGGCATAGACCTTGAGATAGACTTGGGGCCTTAGGCTCCAAACCCCCATTACTGTCGGCCTCGGCGCCTACCTCTCGTCGCCGTGCCTGCCGCGCAGCTGCCTTCAAAGCCTGCGGCGCTGTGACCTTGCGCCAGGCGAACCCCGTGGCGCGACAATGACAGTTATGAGGCGCGGGGCCCAACCGATTTGCATCGGCAAATAAAGACATCGAGCGAGTCCCCGGCAAATCCCTCTGGGGACAATTCCTCTCCCATCTTCCCCGCTTCCCCCACCCGGTCTATCTGCCCCTCCAACCGATTCTCACACCACACCGGAGATACCCCCATGGCCGACGCCGCCGTTGCCCAATCTTCTGATGCCCAGGCATCTGACGACCGCCTGCGCCTCCTCATCGAACGCGTCGAGCGCCTTGAGGAAGAGAAGAAGGGCATCGCCGACGACATCAAGGATGTCTATGCCGAGGCCAAGGCCGTGGGCTATGATGCCAAGATCATGCGCCAGATCGTCCGCCTGCGCAAAATGAAGCCGGATGACCGCCGCGAAGCGGAGATGATGCTGGAAACCTACAAGAACGCGCTCGGCCTGGAATAGGCCGGGCCAACCGCCCGCGCAGGGGAGGGGCAGACATGACCACGCCGATCATCCGCGAGGCTTGCGCCCAAGATGCCGCGGCCTGCGCCGCCATCTATGCCCCCTATGTGCGCGACACCACCATCAGCTTCGAGCTGGTCCCGCCGGACGCGGCGGAGTTCGCCCGCCGCATCGCCGCCTATGGCCAGAGCCACCTGTGGCTGGTGGCAGAACGCGAGGGCGAACTGGCGGGCTATGCCTATGCCAGCCCCTTCAGCGAGCGCGCCGCCTATGCCCAGGCTTGCGAGGTCGGCGTCTATCTCGCTATGGGCAGCCGCGGCGCGGGGCTTGGCCGCGCCCTGTATGCCGCGCTGCTGCCGGGCCTGACCGCGCGCGGCCAGCACACCGCCATTGCCCGCATCGCCCTGCCCAACCCCGCCAGCGTCGCCCTGCACCAGCGCTGCGGCTTCACCCCCGCCGGGGTGCTGCGGCAGGTTGGCCGAAAGCACGGGCAATGGGTCGATGTCGGCCTGTGGCAACTCCTGCTCCAGCCGGGCTTGCCCATGCCACCCCTGCCGGTGTAAGTGCCCGCCACTTTCACCGAATAATCAGGTAGCGACGAGCCCGACCATGGCAGGCCATTCCAAATTCAAGAATATCATGCACCGCAAGGGCGCGCAGGATAAGAAGCGCGCCGCGCAGTTCTCCAAGCTGTCCCGCGAAATCACCGTCTCGGCGAAGATGGGCATGCCCGATCCGGACATGAACCCCCGCCTGCGCGCCGCGATCAACGCCGCCAAGGCGCAGTCGATGCCGAAGGACAATATCCAGCGCGCCATCGACAAGGCCAGCCGGGGCGACGGCGAAAACTACGAGGAAGTGCGCTACGAGGGCTATGGCCCCGGCGGCGTTGCCATCATCGTCGAGGCACTCACCGACAACCGCAACCGCACCGCCACCAATGTGCGCACCGCCTTTGCCAAGAACGGCGGCAACCTCGGCGCATCCGGCGCGGTCTCCCACGGCTTCGAACGCCTCGGCCTCATCGAATACCCGGGCAAGGCCGGCGACGAGGAGAAAGTCCTCGAAGCCGCCATCGAGGCCGGCGCCGACGATGTCGAAAGCGACATGGGCGCCAATGGTCTTGGGGACGACGAAAACCCCGGCAGCCACCAGATCTGGGTTGCCATCGATTCGCTGCATGCCGTCGCCCGCGAGCTGGAAAAGACCCTGGGCGAGGCCGAAGCGGTCAAGCTGGCATGGAAGCCCAGCCTCACCACCCAGGTCGGCGAGGACGACGCCGCCACCCTGCTCCGCCTGATCGACGTGCTGGAAGAAGACGACGACGTGCAAACCGTCTGGGGCAACTACGACATCTCCGACGAGGTGATGGAAAAGCTGGGGTAAATGCGGTTGAGGCCGAACTGCGAAAGGGGATCTGCTTGCTGATCATCGGCCTCGACCCCGGCCTTGGCACCACCGGCTGGGGCATCATCGCCAAATCCGGCAACCGCCTCAGCCACATCGCCAACGGCCAGATCCGCACCGACCCCGCCGCCCCCCTGCCCGAACGCCTCGTCACCATCGACCGCGAACTCACCGACGTCCTCCTCACCCACCAACCGACATGCGGCGCGGTGGAAGAAGTCTTCGTCAACACCAACCCCCAGAGCACGCTGAAACTCGGCCAGGCCCGCGGCGTCTGCCTGCTTGCGCTGGCCCGCACCGGCATGCCCGTCGCCGAATATGCCACCCGCCTGGTGAAGAAGGCCCTCGTTGGCACCGGCGCGGCGGAAAAGACCCAGATCCAGGCGATGCTGAAAGTCCTCCTGCCCGGCGTGAAGCTGGCAGGCGCGGATGCGGCGGACGCACTCGCCGTGGCGATTACCCATGCGAGTATGATGCGGGGTTGAAGGCGGGTTTTTGGGAAAGATTGAAGGGATAGGTGCGAGGGGGTAACCCCCTCGCGCTCCCATTCCTGTCTGCGTCGAGCGAACCTTCTGCGTCGCGCCCTGCCGCGAAGCGGCTATAAATGCCTGCGGCGCGGCAGCCTTGCGCCACCGGTGAGCGGCGCCCGCCAATGACAGTTCCGGGAGCGCGAGAAGATAATCCCCTCGCATCTTCTTACCTTCCCACCCCTCCCCTTTTCAAAGATGTTCCCAAATCGTTCCGCCAATGCTAGCCATCGCCTCATGATCGCCAAACTCACAGGAACGCTGGACGACTTCGGCCCCGACTGGGCGGTTATCGACGTTTCGGGCGTCGGCTATCTGGTGCACTGCTCGGCCCGCACGCTCTCGGCCTTGGGCGTGCGGGGCGATGCGGTGGTTCTTCACACCGAGATGCAGGTGTCCGACAGCGACATCCGCCTCGTCGGCTTTTCCTCCGCCAGCGAGCGGGCGTGGTTCAAGCTGCTCACCGGCGTGCAGGGCGTGGGGTCCAAGATGGCGCTGGCCGTCCTCTCCGCGCTTTCCCTGGAGGAACTGCAGCGCGCCTGCGCCCAGGGCGACGCCGCCATGGTGGCGAGGGCCAACGGCGTCGGCGCCAAACTGGCCGCGCGCATCGTCAACGAGTTGAAGGACAGGGCCGGCGCCCTCGGCTTCACCGGCGGCGTGGGCGTAAGCCTGCCCAGCGGCCACCCCGGCACCAGCAACCCAACCACCCCCGGCACCCCCGCCACTGACGCCGTCTCCGCGCTGGAGAACCTCGGCTTCAAACCCCACATCGCGGCGCAGGCGGTGAGCGTAGCGCTGGAAGAACTGGGTGAAGAGGCCGAGGTGGGCGCGCTCATCAGGCTTGCGCTGAAGAGGGTGGGGTGATGGATCAGAACCCAGACAAGAATGAGGCTCGACTTGTGCGCCGCCTCGCCGACATCGAAATAAGAGGTGCAATCGACGGTCGGAATATGATTCTTGAGGAACATTCCGCCGCGTTTCGATGGTTGCTCGCATCGCTTTTGGCTGTGAATAGCGGCGCAGCTGCCACATTGCTAAACTCAAACGACGTGGATTTAACTGGTAAGTATTTTGGGCTGGCGGCTTTTGTGATCGGAGTAATACTTTCCTTGCTAACAGCCTATCTGAGCCAGCGCGCTGGCAGGGCCGCTATAGTGCCGATCAATCAAATGATTGAATATTTTATAAATGCCGCCCACACAGGCCTGCTGCATCAGGATCTTCTACTTGAACGGCAACAAGGCATGGCTGGTGTATCCAAACAGGCAAGGCCTACGCAAATTTCTGGCTGGCTCTCCGCGATTGCGTTCGCTGTTGGTTCGGCAGTAGTTGGTTTTCATATTAAGGCCACGCCGCCTAATGTTACAAGGGTCATTTTTGCAGACACCAGCGTCGCTGCAGCTTCGATCACGCAGCCTCATGCTGCAAAATGACATAGTGATACCCAATGACTAACCCCCTCCTCTCCCCTGCCTCCCAGCCAGAGGACGCCGACGCCGCCCTGCGCCCCAAATCGCTCGACGATTTCACCGGGCAGGTCGCCGCCAAGGGCAACCTCCGCGTGTTCATCGAAGCCGCCCGCAACCGGCGCGAGGCGATGGATCATGTGCTGTTCTATGGCCCCCCCGGCCTCGGCAAAACCACGCTGGCGCA
>CAIXXP010000182.1 GCA_903923465.1 uncultured Sphingomonadales bacterium
GCCTATGAAGTACAGGCACATGTCCGACAGGCCGGCATAGCCGTCGCCGGCGAACAGCGGGTTACCCTTGTTCCAGATCGACATGTGGGTGTGCATGCCGCTGCCGTTGTCGGTCTTGATGGGCTTGGGCATGAAGGTTGCGGTCTTGCCATAGGCATTGGCAACCTGCTGCACAACGTACTTGTAGACCTGCATGCGGTCGGCGGTCTGCACCAGCGTGCCGAAGGTCAGGCCCAGCTCGTGCTGGGCGGTGGCGACTTCGTGGTGGTGCTTGTCGCAGGGCAGGCCCATTTCGATCATGGTCGAGACCATTTCACCGCGGATGTCGACCAGGCTGTCGATCGGGGCAACGGGGAAATAGCCGCCCTTCACGCCCGGGCGGTGGCCCAGGTTGCCGCTCTCGTAGCTCTTGTTGGTGTTGGTCGGCAGCTCGATATCGTCGATGCGGAAGCCGTTGCCGTCATAGCCGTCGTAATACTTCACGTCGTCGAACACGAAGAACTCGGCCTCGGGGCCGACGAACACGGTGTCGCCAATGCCGGCCGACTTGACGAAGGCTTCGGCGCGCTTGTCGCTCGAGCGGGGGTCGCGCGAGTAGAGCTCGCCGGTCGAGGGCTCGACGATGTCGCACACCAGGATCATCATCGGCGTGGCCGAGAACGGATCGATGTAGATGGCGTCGAGGTCGGGCTTCAGGATCATGTCGGATTCGTTGATGGCCTTCCAGCCCTCGATCGACGAACCGTCGAACATCAGGCCGCCGTTCAGCTCATCCTCGCCGAGCACCGACGACACCATGGTGAGGTGCTGCCACTTGCCCTTGGGGTCGGTAAACCGCAGGTCAACCCACTCGATTTCCTCTTCCTTGATGCGCTTGATGATTTCCGCTGCAGTAGCCATTACCATTTTTCTCCGAAATTCCCGGCCCTTGCGTTGCCGGGGAGAGGGGGCTGTAGTTCAAGAAACAAGCCTGAACCCCCGTACAGGCCAATTTCCTAGGGCTAGGTCTTCCATGCCCCCGCGCGCGGGTTTGCCGCGGTGCGGGGGCGCGAAATTCAGATAGCGTCCTCGTTGCGCTCGCCGGTGCGGATGCGCAGCGCAACATCCACGGGCAGCACGAAAATCTTGCCGTCGCCGATGCGGCCGGTCTGCGCGGCGCTGGCGATGGCTTCCACCACGCGTTCGGCCAACTCGTCGGGCACCACCACTTCCAGCTTCACCTTGGGCAGGAAGTCCACGACATATTCGGCCCCCCGATACAGCTCGGTATGGCCCTTCTGGCGGCCAAAGCCCTTGGCTTCGGTAACCGTGATGCCGGAAACGCCAACTTCGTGCAGAGCCTCCTTCACCTCGTCCAGCTTGAACGGCTTGATGATCGCTTCGATCTTTTTCACGCCAGAAACATCCTTTTTTCCGAAAGCCCGCCCATGGGCGGGGCCTCCCCTGTGCCGATCGTCAAACCCGGCATTTGCGTCGATTACGCAGAGCGCTCATAACCTTCTAACAAGATTCGTGCCAGACCCGACCAGCCGAGACTAGGCCAATTGCGCGGGGCTGAAAACCGCTGAATCATGCCTTCGCCTCCGCTATCTTCCGGCGACCGCCGCAACCACCACCGTGTATTTGCGGAGGGCTGATAAAAAAACAGGCATTTGCTGCCCGAATTTTAATCAGCCACGGGGCAATCGCTCGTCCAGCGGCGATGTCGCGTGCCTATTCCCCGCCGTGTCCGGCCAGCGCCAGCCCTGCGGTTTCGGGCAGGCCGGCCATCAGGTTCAGGCTTTGCACCGCCGCCCCACTGGCGCCCTTGCCCAGATTGTCGAGCCGCGCGACCAGCCGCGCCTGGCTGCCATCGGCGGCACCGAACACGAACAGCTCCAGCCCGTCGGCAGGCGCGGCCGAGCGGCGCAGCAGCAACTCGTCCGGCGTATCGGCGCGCACCCGCACCACCGGGCTGCCGGCATAGAACCGGGTCAGGGCCTCCAGCAGCGCCTCGGGCTTGCCGGCCCCCGGCATGGCGGCCAAGGGCAGGGGCACCTCCACCACCATGCCGCGATGCGCGGGGATGACCGCAGGCGCGAACACGGGCGGATGGGCCAACCCGGCATAGCGCATCATCTCGGGCACATGCTTGTGCCCCAGCGCCAGCCCATAGGTGCGAAAGGCGATGTCGGGATCGGCCTGAAACCGGGCGATAAGCGGGTTGCCGCCGCCGGAATAACCGGAGACGGCATTGACGGTATAGGGCCAGTCGGCGGGCAGCAGCCCGGCGCGCACCAGCGGCGCCACCAGCGCGATAAAGCCGGTGGGATAGCAACCGGGGTTGCTCACCCGGTCGGCGCCGGCCACCGCCTCGCGGCCCACGATCTCGGGAAAGCCGTAGGTCCAGCCCTCGGCCACGCGATGGGCGGTGCTGGCATCGATGATGCGGACCCGGGCGCCTTGCGCCAGTTCCACCGCCTCGCGCGCGGCATCGTCATGCAGGCACAGAATGGCGAAATCGGCGGCATGCAGCGCATCGCGCCGGGCGGCACTGCTCTTGCGCTGCGCGTCGTCGAGGATGATCAGCGAAAACTCGCTGCGCCCCGCCAGCCGGTCGGCGATTTCAAGGCCGGTGGTGCCGGCCGCGCCATCGATGAATACCGAAAGACTCATGTCCCGCTCTCCAACTGGTCCTGGCGGATATAGCCGACAAAGCCGCATTTGCCTGGCGCCTCTATCGGAACCTGGCCCCAGCACCAGCCGCCGGCAATGTCCAGCACATCGAAGGCGGCGCCCCGGGGCAGCAGGATCAGTTCCTCGGCCTCGCCCTTTGGCAGCCGGCGCAAGGGGGCCGTGGCGCCGCACACCGTGTGAGGCATCGGCACGGCATAATGCGGCACGAAGCAGCGCCCCGCCAGATCGATATGCGCCAGATCGCCCCGCACCGGCCAATGCGCCGCATCCAGCACCTCTGCCGGGCCCGACAACGACAATTGGCCAGCCGGGATCGTCTGTGGCCTTGCCGCCCCGGCATGATGTGCAACAACGTTCAAGCTGTCTGGCCCCCCAAACTGGAAAGCCGCGCGATTAGCGGCAGGAGGGCCGCCTAGCAAGTAATCCATCCCCCGCTCTCCCGGCCGGCCGTTTCCCGGGTGCTCACCGCAGCCCATAGCGCTGTTGCAGCATCGCCCAGGCCGCCAGCATGCCCAGCGCGTCGCCACCCTTGGGGCGGCCCGGCTTGGGGGAGGGCCGCCAGGCGAAGGTGTCGAAATGGGCCCAGTCCACTCCCTCGGGCACAAAGCGGTCGAGGAACAGGGCGGCCACGCTGGCCCCGGCAAAGCCATTGGCCGGCGCGTTCAGCAGGTCGGCGATGTCGGATTTCAGGTATTCGCGATAGGCCTCGTGCAGCGGCAGGCGCCAGCAGGCATCGTCGGCGGCAAGGCCCGCATCCAGCAAGGCCTGGGCTGTGGCATCGCGGCGGGCCATCAGCGCCGGCATATCCGGCCCCAGCGCCACCCGGGCCGCGCCGGTCAGCGTGGCGAAATCGAGGATCAGATCGGGCTTCGCGCCATCCGCCCCTTCTCGGGCCCCCCCTTCTCCGGCACGTGCCAGCGCATCAGCCAGCAACAGGCGCCCCTCGGCATCGGTGTTGCCGATTTCCACGCTGATGCCGGCGCGGCTTTTCAGCACATCGCCGGGGCGGAAGGCGTTGCCCCCGATCGCGTTTTCCGCCGCCGGCACCAGCAGATGCAACCGCACCTTCAGCCCGGCATGCATGATCAGCCCGGCCAGCGCGATGGCATGCGCCGCCCCGCCCATATCCTTCTTCATCAGCAACATCGCCGAGGAGGGCTTCAGGTCCAGCCCGCCCGAATCAAAGCTCACCCCCTTGCCGATAATCGCCAGCCGGGGGTGGGCGGGGTCGCCCCATTCCAGCTCGATCATGCGCGGGGCATGGGCACGACCAGCGGCGCGCCCCACCATGTGGATCATGGGGTACTCGCGCTCCAGCGCCTCACCCTTGGTGATGCGTACATGAGCGCGATGCGGGCGGGCCAGCATTTCGACCACCTGCTCCAGCTCGCACGGCCCCATATCCTCGGCCGGGGTGTTCACCAGATCGCGCACCAGCGCCACGGCAGCGGCCTCGGCCAGCGCGGGGGCAATGGCCTTCACCGCGACTGTCGCCAGCACCCGGGCGCCTTCCGTGCTGGCATCAGAGCGATAGCGTTCAAAGGCATATTGCCCCAGCACCCAGCCGAGCAGGGCGCGGTCGGGGTTTGGCGCTTTGCCTTCTCCTGCGGGGGCCAGCCGATAGGTGCCTGCCGGCAGCACCTCGGCCAGCTTGCCCAGGCACCAGCTGGAAAGCTGCTCGGCCTCGGCCACACCGGCCACCACCAGCCAGCCCTCGCCATCGGCAATGATGGCGTGAGAATGCGGGGCGGCGGTGAATTTCTGCGCGGCCACCTGCGCCCGCTGGCCCGGCCGGGCCTTGGCCAACCAGCCCTCCAGCCCGCCCTTGTCCAGCAGATGGATGGCAATCGCCTCCTGCCCCTTGTCTGGCACGAGAAGCTCGCTGCCGGCGGGGTCTGCGGGAAAGGCGGAAGGGGTTCGGCTCATGCGGGCGGTATCCGGGGGCAGGGAGGGCAGGGAAGTTCGCCCCGCTTAAAGCATTGTCGCCGGCCCGATGCGAGGGGAAAAGGCCTGCATGCGAGGGGAAGAGGCTGGCAACCTCGTGCGCCAGCGTCTCGCAATTTGCTGCGCGCCGGTTTATGGGGTCGAAATGACTCAGTATCAAATCGTCACCGATAACGAGACCTCGCTGCGCGACGGTACCATCAAGCTGCACGGGCCCGCCGCGTTCGAGGGCATGCGCCGTGCCGGCCGCCTCGCTGCCGAAACGCTGGATGCGCTGGCGCC
>CAIXXP010000183.1 GCA_903923465.1 uncultured Sphingomonadales bacterium
CGACTTGCGCCCGAAGTGCCCCATGTCGGCATAGAGCGCCTCAACCCCGGTGATGGCATAGACCACCGCCGAGAGCGACAGGAACGAGATCACCGGGTGGCTGGCGAAGAACACGAAGATATATTTCGGGTTCAGCGGCTCCCACAACACCGAGGGGTGCAGGCCGATGTTGGCAATGCCCATCGCGGCAATGGCAATGAAATAGATCAGCATCACCGGGCCGAACAGCTTGCCCACCTTGTCGGTGCCGCGCGACTGGAAGATGAACAGCCCGAGCAGGATGACGAGCGCGATCGGCACGATGAACGGGTGAAACCGGGTGGAGACGACCTCCAGTCCCTCCACCGCCGAGATCACCGAGATCGCCGGGGTCAGCATCGAATCGGCATAGAACAGCGCGGTTGCCAGCAAGCCGCCGGCCACCAGCAGCTGCATGCCCTTCATCTGCGGCAGTTTGCGCCGGATGAGCGCCAGCAGCGCCAGCGAGCCACCCTCGCCATTGTTGTCGCAGCGCATGACGATGAACACATATTTGGCCGTCACGACGATGATCATCGTCCAGAAAATCAGGCTGATGACGCCGTAGATGTTCAGGATTTCGATGGGCAGCGGGTTGGCCCCGGTCATGATCGCCTGCAGCGCGTAGAGCGGGCTGGTGCCGATATCGCCGAACACCACCCCGATCGCGCCGACCATCAGCGTGCCAAGGCCGGTGGTATGGCCGCAATCGAGGGGGTCGTGCCCCCCTTCCGGCTCCAGGCTGTCGGCAGCAGGGGTGGAGACAATCGCTTCAGTCATCGCGGCGTCCGTTCTTTCGAAGTCCTGCGCCCGGCCGAATCCGGCCAGCCAAAAGGTGCCCGCGTTTAGCAGCCCCCCCTGCCCCCCGCAATGCAGCATTCAGCGTAAATTCAGGCAGCCACACGCCCGGAAATTCAGGGAATCGCGCCCTCTGCCCGGGCCTGCGCGATCATCGCGTCCAGCCGGGTCAATTCGCCGGCCAATTGCCCGCGCCAGGGCGCATTGGCGGGGGAGCGGGCCAGCAACGCGGCCCATTGCGCCCGCGCCGCGACCAGTTGCCCCGATCGCGCCATGGCCAGGCCCAGGAAGAAGGGCGGCCCGGGCGCATTGGGATCTGCGGCCTGCGCCTCGCGGAAGGCATAGAGCGCGCCCGGCCCCAGCGCGCCCCCGGCATGGCCCACCAGCGCATTGCCCAGCGCCAGCCAGGCCTCGCCATTGTGCGGGTCCTTGTCCAGGGCGCCGCGCAGCACGGTGGCGGCATCGGCATATTCGCCATGGCGGGCCAGCGCGTCGGCGATCATCAGCCAGGCATTACCGCCCTGCGGCGCCTGTGCCAGCGCCTGCCTTTGCGCGATTCCCGCATCTGCCGAGCCCGCCGGCGCCTCGTCTGGCGCGCGCGGCGCGCCGGCCAGCCCAGGCTGCCCCTGAAACACATAACCCGCCAGCCCGACCAGCAACGTCGCCGCCACCGCCTCCCAGCCGGCACGCGGCGCCTTTGTCAGCGCCCACAGCGCCAATGCCACCCCGGCCGCCAGCGCGGATAAAGCCACCCAGATCACGATGCCTTCTCCCCGCCCTTGAAACGCCGCCGCAACAACAGAGCCGCCAGCACCAGCAGCGCCAGCGGCGCGGCAAACAGCGGCCAGGTCACCGGCGTCACCCGTGGGGCATAGGTCACATAATCGCCATAGCGCTGCACCAGCCAGCCACGGATGGCCTCCGGGTCTTCGCCCGCGTCGATCCGCTGGCGGATCTGGCTGCGCATGTCGCCGGCAATCGGCGCGTCGCTGTCGGCGATGGACTGGCTCTGGCAGACGAGGCAGCGGATGGTTTCCATCAGCGCCACCGCGCGGGCCTCCTTGGCCGGGTCGCTCAACTGGCGATAGGCATAGGGCGCAGCCGGCATGGTATCGTTGGCCAGCGCCGATGCGCCGAACAGCGCCACCCCGGCCACCAATCCCACCAAGCGTTTCACTGAGAGGCCTCCTTCAGCTTCTCCAGCATCATCGGCACCTCTTCGGGGCGGATGTCGCCAATGTGCTGATAGCGGATCACGCCATGCCCATCGATCACAAAGGTTTCGGGCACGCCAGAGGAGCCAATCGCCAGCTGCACGGCGGAGACATCGTCCGCCCCCAGCCGCGTATAAGGATTGCCATTGCGCGCCAGAAACGCTGCCAGATCGGCGCGGTGGTCGCGAATGGCGATGCCGTCGATCTCGGCCCCCTGCCGGGCCAGTTCGGCCAGCACCGGCGCCTCCACCCCGCAGGGGATGCACCAGCTGGCAAAGATGTTCAGCAGGCGCGGCTTGCCGTTCTGGAAATCGCGCGTCGCCACCCCGGGCTTGCCATCGGCCGCGGCCGGCAGCGCGAAGCCCGGCAGCGGCTTGCCGATCATCTGGCTCGGCACGTCATGGCTGGCCGGGTGCACCAGCCCCAGCACCACCAGCGCGAAGACGCCGCCAAACAGCGCCAGCGGCAGCCACAGCGCCCAACCCGGTGCGCGACTGGGCCCGCGGGGTTTCTCCGTCTCACTCATGCGCGCTCTCCCCGCGCCAGCGCCTGCCGTTGCTTGCGGTCGACAATCTTGCCGCGTGCGACATAGCGACGCAGGTCCGTCGCCAGCCGACCGAGCAGCGCCAGGGCCCCGCCCAGCGCCACCAGCGCGCCGCCAGCCCAGATCAGCGGCACAAAGGGCTTCCACCACAGGCGCAACTGCCAGCGGCTATGGGCCAGGTCAGAGGCGGGCGTCGGCATGTCACCGGCATCATCCGCCACCTCGTCGCCCAGCACGGTGTAAAGCTGCCCGTCCCACACGGTGTGCAGCGCCGAGACGCTGGTGGTCTGCACCGGCGCCCAGAATGTTCGGGACTGCGGCGCCAGACGCACCGGCCCAGATCCATCGCGGCTCGCCACCAGATCGCCCTCCAGCGCCGTCCAGTTCTGCCCGGCCACCGGCGCCACACCGGCCAGCTTCACCGCCCAAGGACCCACCATGGTGCTCTCCCCCACCCGCGCCGCCACCAGCCGCTGCACGGAAAAGGCGCTGTCGCAGGCCATGCCCATCAGCGCCACGCCAATGCCCAGATGCGCCACCACCATGCCCCATGTCGCCAGTGGCACATGGCGCAATCGCCGCCCGCGCAGGGGCAGCAGGCTGGCCACGACCACACCGGGCGCCAGCGTCAGCCCGATAAACGGCATCAGCGCCACGCCGCCATGCAAGCCTGCCAGCACCGCCGCCAGCACACTCGCGGCCAGTGGCAACAGCAGCCCCGCACGCACCCGCGCCAGCCGGTCGCGCCGCCAGCGCAACAGCGGCCCCACCGCCATCACCACCAGCATCGGCACGGCAAACACCGCGCTCATCGGGGTGAAATAGGGCGGGCCAACGGAAACCTTCACCCCCATCGCCTCGGTCACCAGCGGATAGAGCGTGCCCAGCAGCACGATGCCGAGAATCGACGACAGCATGACATTGTTGAACACCAGCGCCCCCTCGCGGCTGGTTACGGCAAAGCGTTCCCCCTCGCTGACGGTGCTGGCCCGCAGGCCAAACAGCACCAGCGCCGCGCCAATGTTGATCGCCAGCAGCGCGAGGATGAAGCTCCCCCGCTTCGGGTCCACGGCAAAGGCGTGCACGCTGGTGAGGATGCCGGAGCGCACTAGAAAAGTGCCGACCATGCTCATCGAAAAGGCGACGACGCCCAGCATCACTGTCCACGCTCTGAGAGCATTCCGCGACGCCAGCACGCTGCACGAGTGCAACAGCGCGGTGGCCGCCAGCCATGGCATCAGGCTGGCGTTCTCCACCGGATCCCAAAACCACCAGCCGCCCCAGCCCAGCACGTAGTAGGCCCAGTAGCTGCCCGCGGTGATCCCCAGCGTCAGGAAGATCCACGCACCCAGCACCCAGGGCCGCATCGCCCGGGCAAAGGCGGGGCCCACCTCGCGGGTAATCAGCGCGCCAATGGCAAAGCTGAAGGCCACGCTAAGCCCCACATAGCCGACATAGAGCGTCGGCGGATGGAAGGCCAAGCCCGGGTCCTGCAACAGCGGATTGAGGCCATTGCCTTCCGCCGGCACCGGGTTCAGCCGCTCGAACGGGTTGGAGGCGAGCAGCAGGAACGCATAGAAGCCGAGGCTGACAAAGGCCTGCCCGCCCAGCGTCGCCAGCATGGTCCGCTCCGGCAGGCGCCGCTCCACCAGCGCGACAAAGCCGCCCGCCAGCCCCATGATCGTCACCCACAGCAGCATGCTGCCCTCGTGGTTGCCCCAGGTTCCGGCGATCTTGTAGATCATCGGCTTGGCCGAATGGCTGTTCTCCGCCACCAGCTTCACCGACAGATCGGTTACCGCAAAGCGGCTGACCAGCGCGGCAAAGGCCAGCGCCACCAGCACGCCCTGCACCACCGCCAGCGGCCGCACGATGCCCGCCAGCTCCGCGCCCTTCGGCGTGATGGCCAGCATGCCCGCGCCCAGTTGCAGCGCCGCCAGCGCGGCCGCCAGCCACAAAGCGGCAAGGCCCAGTTCAGCCAGCATGGCGTTCAATCCTCATTGCAACCGACGTCATTGCGTTTGGGCCACGGCCTTGCGGGCCGCCCCCATGTCCTTCATTTCGCGCGGCACATATTTCTCGTCGTGCTTGGCCAGCAGATTGTCGGCCACGAAAGTGCCCGCGACCAGATGCCCCTCGGCGACGACGCCCGAGCCTTCGACGAACAGCGCGGGGCGAATGCCGGCAAAGCGCACCGGCACCTGGGCCTTGCCGTCGGAAACCAGAAACCGCACCGTCACCCCGTCGGGCGCATTATGCATTGAACCCTTCACCACCATGCCACCAAGCCGCACCGCGCGGTCGCTCTCGGGCGGGTGCGAAACGATGTCGCTGGGAACGTAGAAATAGCTGGCCTGATGCCGCAGCGCCCACACCGCCAACAGCGCCGCGCCCAGCAGCGCCACCACCGCCACGCCCAGCAGAACGAGCCTTTGATGCTTTGGTTTGAGCATGTCGGATTTGATCACAATTTTCTGGCCTCATCCCGGCGCTTTTCGGCGCGGCGCATGGCCAGCCAGCTCGTCAGCACCAGCGCCAGCGTCGCCCCCAGCCCCAGCGCGTAGGCGGCGATGACATAGGGCCATTGCGCAAAAGTCTCGTGCATCACGCAGCTCCCTCCGCCTTGCGACGCAACCGCGCCTCGGCCTGGGCGCTGGCGAGGATCGTCCGCATCCGCATCAGCACCACCCCGGCGAATATCAGCGTGAAGCCCAGCGTCGAGGCCAGCAGCGGCACGAGGAATTCGGCGGCCATCGCGCTGCTGCCCATGGTGATGCTCGGCGGCTGGTGCAGGCTGTTCCACCAGATGACCGAATAGTGGATGACGGGAATGTTCACCGCCCCCACCAGGCCAAAAATCGCCGCCACGCGGCCCTGCCCCTGCCCCTGTTCCTCGCTGGCCGCAGCGAGGGCCATATAGCCGAAATAGAGGAACAACAGCACCAGCATGCTGGTCAGCCGCCCGTCCCACACCCACCAGGCGCCCCACGCCGGCCGGCCCCACAGCGAGCCCGTGGCGAGGCACACCGCGGTAAACACCGCGCCCGGCACCGCCACCGCCCTTGCCGCGATCGTCGCCAGCGGGTGGCGCCAGACGATCTCGGCGAAGCTGGCCGTGGCGATTGCCCCCCAGCCCATCATGCCCAGCCAGGCGGTCGGCACATGCAGATAGACGATGCGCACCGTATCGCCCTGCAGGCTGTCGGCCGGCGCGAACCACAGGCCCCAGCCCAGCGCCGCCCCGGCAATCAGCAGCCCCAGCCCCAGCACCCACGGCGTGGCCGGCCGCGCAAGGCGCAGAAAACGGGCGGGATTGGCAAAACCGTGCATGATGCGCGCCTGTAAAGTCGGCTGGTAGATCGTCAGCGGTCAGCGATGTCGGCCCAGCGCGGCGCCAGCCTCGCGCGGCCGGCGCCGATGGCCCACCACCCCGCCTGGGGGCTGCTTTGGCAGCACACCGCCCCCCCGACAAGTGCCGGGATCAAATTGCGGCGGCAAATATGAGGCTAAATCGCGGGCGCGGCGCGCGGCGGCCAGACGCGCCACCGCCCCCGACAGCGGAAAGTCGGGCAACCGCGGCGCGGTGGGCGCCGTGACGGAAGACAAGGTGTGGGAAAAATGGGGCGATCGATGGGTTTCGAACCCACGACCTCCGGTACCACAAACCGGCGCTCTAACCAACTGAGCTACGATCGCCACAGGCCCGGTAAGGGGCCGACGCCCCCTCGCGGGAGCAATTAGGACCCCCATACGGGGGTGATAAGACGCCCTTGCGGGGGCGACAGGGCCCCCTTGCGGGAGCGACAGGGATTGCGCCTTTGCACAGGCGCGCGCCCTTGGGAAGAGAAAACTGAGACGGGTTTTCGCTGGGCTGGCCCCCGGCATCCGCCGAGGGCCAGCTCACAAACCCATCACCCCTTCTTGAGGCTGAGCCCACCGAAGCGCTTGTTGAACTGGGCCACACGGCCGCCCTGATCGAGCTGGCGGGTGCCGCCGGTCCATGCCGGGTGCGAGGTGGGGTCGATGTCGAGGACCATCGTGTCGCCTTCCTTGCCCCAGGTGGAGCGGGTTTCGAACACGGTACCGTCGGTCATCTGCACCTTGATGGTGTGATAGTCGGGATGGATATCGGCCTTCATGGCTGTCTCTTTCGCTATGGCCGGTTCCGACCGGCCTCGAATGGAAGGCGCGCGCATAACCACGCGCGCGGCGTTTGGCAAGGTGTTTGCGCGAGAGTCTTTGTGCTCCCCGCCTCAGCCCGCCAGGAACGCCGCCATCGCCGCCCCCAGCTCCGGCTTGGTCACGCAGTTCATATGGTTGCCCGGAATTTCGACATAGCGGGCATTGGGCAGCGCGCGGGCCAGCGCCGGCGCCGAGCCATTGTCATGGTCCTCAGCCCCGCAAACCACCAGCGTGGGCATGGCGATGCCCGCCAGCGCCTCGGCGGGCGTGTCGTCCACCGATTGCAGCAGCAGGCGGGCCGCGGTGCGGTCGACTTTCATGGTTTTCATGAAGGCCTGCGCGATGAAGGCCGGATCGCCATGGGGAATGGTGCCGAAGCGGTCGATCGCATCGATGAAGTGGTGCGAGCGCCGCGCCCAGCCCGACAGGCCCTCCAGCCCCATGCCGCCGAGGATGAGGCGGCGCGGCGCCAGACCAGCCAGCACCGAACGCACCGCCGTGCGCGCGCCCAGCGAAAAGCCGCCAAGGTCGTAATCGGCAAGGCCAAGGTGATCGATCAGCGCCAGCGCGTCCGCCACCAGCACGTCCCCGGGATAGGCTGCGGGGTCGTGCGGGGCATCGCTTTGCCCGTGGGCGCGCAGATCGGGCATGATGATGTGGAAACCGGCCCCGGCCAATTGCGCGGCGGTGCCATATTTGATCCAGTTCACCTGTGCGCTGGAAAACAACCCGTGCAGCAGCACTAAAGGGTTGCCATCTTCGGGCCCCATGCGGTGGAGGGCAAGGCGGGCGCCGCCGTGGCCGGGGTAATGCTCCGTGTGCAGATCATTGGTCATCGGCATGATCTTTCGAGGAAATTAAATGATTAAGCCTTGGTGGTGTTACACCCCCAAACCCCCATTACTGTCTTCGTTGCACAACCCATCAGCGCGGCGCCTTGCCGCAAAGCGGCTATGATAGCCTGCGGCACGGAGAGATGGCGCCCAGGGCGAGCGGTACGCAACGATGACAAGTAATGGGAGCGCGAGGGGGTTACCCCCTCGCACCTACCCCTTCAATCTCAGCCCTTCTTCAAATGCCGCCGGCCCAGCAGTTCGGCAATCTGCACCGCGTTCAGCGCCGCGCCCTTGCGCAAATTGTCGGAAACGCACCACAGCGACAGGCCGTTCTCCACCGTGGGATCGTCGCGCACGCGGGAGACGTAAGTGGCGAAATCGCCGACGCATTCGATCGGCGTGACATAGCCGCCGTCCTCGCGCTTATCGACCAGCATCACGCCCGGGGCCTCGCGCAGGATATTCTGGGCGTCCTCGGCGCTGATCTCGTTCTCGAACTCGATGTTGATCGCCTCGGAGTGGCCGACGAACACCGGCACGCGCACGCAGGTGGCGGTGAGCTTGATCTTGGTGTCGAGGATCTTCTTGGTTTCCACCACCATCTTCCACTCTTCCTTGGTGGAGCCGTCGTCGAGGAAAACGTCGATGTGGGGGATGACGTTGAAG
>CAIXXP010000184.1 GCA_903923465.1 uncultured Sphingomonadales bacterium
AAGCTCGCCGCCTAAAACCCAACCCCAGACGAGGCCCGCCCTCCGCTAATTTACGCCGCGATCTGTGCCGAATGTTCTGACGACGGACAGTCGCCTCGCTGGACGATTACCAGGTGCACCTGTCCGACAAGGTGCAGTTTCTGCTCGATGCCATGGTGGGGCTGATCGGCATTGCCCAGAACGACGTGTTCAAGGTGCTCACCATCGTCTCGATCGCCGGCATCTATGGCATGAACTTCAAATTGATGCCCGAATATGATTGGTCTTTCGGCTATCCCTATGCGCTGGCGGTCATCGCGCTCAGCGGCCTGGCGCCGCTGGCCTGGTTCAAGTGGCGGGGCTGGTTCTAGCCGCCGTGCCCCACGTGCCCCGTGTGCCCGGCGCTTCTTTGCCGGCCCAGGGAACCTTCGCGCCGTCCGCCGCTTTGCAACCATGCTGCCGCCACCGGCGCGCATGCCGCGAATTTCCGCGATAGCAGGAGACCTGTCCGATGCGCACCCTCCGAACCGCGGCCTTCGCCCTGTTGGCCGCGCCGGCACTGGCGGCCACGCCTGCTGCCGCCGCCCCGGGCGACACGGTGTTCACCGCCATCCTCGGCGGCGCGGCGGAAACCCCGCCCGCGGCGCTCGATGGCGCCGGTGTGTTCAAGGGCCGGGTCAACGCCGATACCGGCCAGCTCTGCTACACGCTGACCAGCCAGAACCTCGATACGCTGACCATGGCCCATATCCATGCGGGCGCCGTCGGCGTCGCCGGCCCCCCGGTCGTCGTGCTGTCGCCGGATGTGCCGACCGAAACCTGCATCGCCATCGACAAATATGTCGCCGCCCGGCTGGTCGCCAGCCCGGGGCTCTACTACGTCAACATCCATACCGCCAAATTCCCCAAGGGCGCCATTCGCGGGCAATTGGCCAACTAGCCCGCCGTCAGGGTGATGAATATCTCGGCCTCGATCACCCAGTCCGCCCCCAGCCGCCGCCACTTCGCCACATAGGTGCCGGCGGCCAGCGCCTCGCCCCCGGCCGCCGCCGTGCCGGTCCACCGGCCATGCTCCAGCGCCAGCGGCTCCACGCCGGAGGCCTCGATGCTCTCGGGCCTGCGGCTGTAAACGATCCGCTTCGGCGCGGCGAATTCGCGCTTCCACGTCAGTATCTGCGCCTTTCGCCCGGCGATCACCGCACTGTCAGAGCCGGTGACGAGAACCGCATTCGGCGCCAGCAGCGGGCCAATTGCCGCAATGTCCGCTTCTGCCAGCGCCCGGTTGAAGGCGGCGCGGCGCAGGCGGATGGCAAGATCGGGCGCAGGGTTCACGGGTTCAGCCTTTCGCAACGTGGCCGCCAGCGCATCGCCGCCCTCGCGCCCCGCTGTCAATGCCCCCATCACCGCGTCTTGCGAAAGGTCAGATTATAGCGCAGCGCCCCCGCCGCCGGATGGTCCCCCGGTTGCAACGGCGCAACGCCGTGGAAGGCCAGCCGCGCCGGCCCGCCCCACACCACCACATCGCCATGGTGCAGCCCATGCCGCCGCAGCCGGTCCCCCCGGCTGAGGCCACCCCACAGGAATGTGGCGGAAAGCCCCAGCGAGACCGAGACTATCGGCGCGCCCAGATCCGCCTCATCCCTGTCCTGATGCGGCGCCATGCGCGCCCCGGGCGCGTAGCGGTTCACCAGGCAGGCATCGGGCGCAAAGCCGGCATAGCCCGCCGCCGCCGCCGCCTCCACGGCCACCGTCTCAAACCCTTGCGGCATTGCCGGCCATGCCCCGCCGGTCAACGGGTCCACCCCCTGATAGCGATAGCCGGCGCGATCGGAGATCCACCCCCACGCCCCGCAATTGGTCATGGCCACAGACATCGCCTTGCCCCCGGGCGTCACCATGTGCCGAAACGGCGCCACCCGGCCAACCGCCTCGATCCCCGCCATCAACCCCTCGGCCACCGGCAGGGCAAAGCCCCCCAGCAACACGGCACCCGGGCCCAGCGCCACAGCACGCCGCTCATCGGCAAACAGGTCCACCGCGCCTATGGCTCATTCTCGATGGCGCGCATGTCGTCGTCCGACAGGCCGAAATGGTGCCCCACCTCATGCACGATCACATGCGTCACCATCGCCCCCAGCGAAACCCCGCGCCGGTGGCATTCCTCCAGCAACGGCACCCGGAACAGAGAGATCACGCTCGGCATGTCCCCCGTCGCCCAGATCGACCGCTGGCCAAACGGCCGCCCGTGATACAGCCCCAGCAGCGCCCAGGGGCTGGTCTGCCCCACCGCGCGCAGCATCTCGTCATCGGCAAAGTCCTGCACGCGAAACACCACGTCGCCCAGATGGTCGCGGAACATCGCGGGAAGCTGCAAAACGGCCCTATGCGCCAAATGCTCAAGCGCCGCCGCGTCGGGCGTATGCAGGTTCCTGTGGGTCATCCCCCCGATATGGGGCGGCAAACGCAAATTGAAACCCGGCCGGCCTGGCGCGCCGCGATCCCCCGGGGCCGCGCCGCGCCGTGCCCATCATTCAGCCGGCGTGGCATCCCCCAGCCGGTCGAAATCGCTGGCCTCGTGCCGCTCGCGCAATTGCTTGGCCGGGTCGCCAAACGGGCGATTGACGATCCGCCCCCGCTTCACCGCCGGGCGGGCGGCAATCGCATCGGCCCAGCGCCGCAGATGGGCATAATCCTGCACCTGCAAGAATTCGCCAGCCTCATACAGCCCTTCGGTCGCCAGCACGCCATACCACGGCCAAACCGCCACATCCGCGATCGTATAGGCATCCCCCGCCAGAAATTCCGACGCGGCCAGCCGGCGGTCAAGCACATCCAGCTGCCGCTTCACCTCCATGGCGAAGCGGTCGATGGCATATTCGATCTTGGTCGGCGCATAGGCATAGAAATGGCCAAAGCCGCCGCCCAGAAACGGCGTGCTGCCCACCTGCCAGAACAGCCACGACAGGCATTCGGCCCGCGCCGCACCGCCGGTGGGCAGAAAGGCGCCGAACTTCTCGGCCAGATGGATCAGAATCGCCCCCGATTCGAAAATCCGCACCGGCGCGTCGCCACTGCGATCCACCATGGCCGGAATCTTGGAATTGGGGTTCACCCCGACAAAGCCGCTGGAAAACTGGTCGCCCTCGCCAATGTTGATCAGCCAGGCGTCATATTCCGCGCCGCTGAAACCCGCCGCCAGCAGCTCCTCCAGCAGGATCGTCACCTTCTGCCCATTGGGGCTGCCCAGCGAATAGAGCTGCAACGGGTGCCGCCCCACGGGCAGCTCCTTGTCATGCGTCGGCCCGGAGACGGGGCGGTTGATATGGGCGAACTGTCCGCCATTGGGCTGGGCCCACTGCCAGACGCGCGGCGGCGTATATTCCGGGGTCTCGGTCATGGAACTGTCCTTTTGTCTGCTGCAAAGGCTGTGAGCGGTCGATTGCCACCGGCAGGCACGGGCCGGGCGAGTCCGCTCGCCGCGCCAGATACCGGTCCAGGTTCAGGATGCGCCATCCCGCGCCATGTTCCCCAGCCGGCGGCCAGGCCACGCGTGAATTGCGCCCGGAGCAGATAAGCGGATGTCCGCGACCTTGTCCACCCAAGTCGCCGACCACCGCGGCCCACCCGCAACCGCCCGCACCCGGAACCCGCCAGAAACCGCCCGGTTTCCGCCGGGTTTCCGGGGCTTTACCCGCCCTTCAAGCTATGAAGGGGCCTCTCGTAAAAGGAAAAATGGTGCCCAGAAGAGGACTCGAACCTCCACGCCCTTGCGAGCGCCAGCACCTGAA
>CAIXXP010000185.1 GCA_903923465.1 uncultured Sphingomonadales bacterium
AAGCTCGCCGCCTAAAACCCAACCCCAGACGAGGCCCGCCCTCCGCTAATTTACGCCGCGATCTGTGCCGAATGTTCTGACGACGGACAGGTCGCGCCAATACCACGCGCATGATTTGTGGCAGCAGCGCGGCTTCGAGAAGGGGCTGGTCTATTCCGGCAATGTCCTGCGCGATGGCGATCTGGTCGACGAGAACGTGTTCCAGCACTCGAAGATCTACGTCGAGTTCCTGTCGAAACTGAACATCGGCCGCATCCTCTCCGGCATGATCTTCACCGAGGCCGATTCTGCACCTTTTCGGGGCGAGCAGCACCCGATCGTGGTCTCGCTGTTCCGCGAATTCGATCGCCCGTTCTGCGAGGAAGCGGTCAGCGCCATCCGCCTGCTCATCCCGCATCTGTCGCGGGCGCTCAGCGTCATGTTCCGCCTGCGCGATTTCGATCTGCGGATCAGCGCCAGTCAGGCCACGCTCGATCTGCTGCCCACGGCCATCGTGCTGTCCGGCGGCGAGGGCGAGGTGGTCTTCGCCAATCAGGCGGCCCGCGCCATCCTGCAGGAAAATGCCGGGCTCCGTTTGCGCACCAGCGCCCAGTGCCCGGATACCTTCCACCTCTGCGTGCCCCACGGCAGCGACCAGCGCCGGCTGGATGGCGCCCTGCGCGAGCTTCTCGCCCCGCAAGGCACCTCGCCGCGCTTCTCGCGGGTGATCAGCCTCACCGACACCGCCAGCCTCACCCTCAACCTGTCGATCCTGCCGGAGACGCGGCAATTCGGCATCGGCACGCACATTCCCCGCGCCATCGGCTTCCTCAACGCCAGCGCGCAGGATGTCCGGCTGGATCGCGAGATGCTGGTCTCGGCCTATGGCCTCACCGGCGCCGAAATCCGCACCGCCGAGCTGATTCTCAACGGCCACTCCACCGACGACGCCGCCAAATCGCTCAACCTCAGCGTCAACACCATCAAGACGCAGGTCAACAAGATCTTCGAGAAAACCGGCACCAACAGCCGCTCGCGCCTGGTCAAGATGCTGCTCTATCTGTCGATCTGCTCGCCGGTTCCGGCCGCCGCCGCCACCCCGCCCCACGCCGCCAGCACCCCCGCGCGCCGCCCGGGCGAGAGCACCCTGCCGCTGCCCCGCCGCCAGCCAGCCCCCATCGCCGGCGAGGCCCTGGCGGAGTGAACGCCAATCCGGGCCAGGCCTCGCAGCCGCCCCGCCCAGTCGCCCCGCCCAGCCGCCCCGCCCAGCCGCCCCGCACAGCCGCCCCGCACAGCCGCCCCGCCCAGCCGCCCCATGCCGGCGCCCCACACAGGCACCCCACACAGGCACCCCACACAGGCAATTGCACAGCCGCGCGGCGCAGGGCATAGCGCCGGTGTGACACGCACCGCGAACCCCTCTCGCCCGGCCCGCCTCGGCCTTGTCCTCCTCGCGCTGGCCACCACGGCCGGCTGTGCCCATTTCGAAAATGGCTACGAGCGCGCCAGGCAGCGCGAGGCCGACACACGGCGCCCCGCCCCCGGCGAATCGATCCCCGCACCACTTCCGGCGCCCCTGGCCGCACCCCTTCCCGCGCCCTTGCCCACCCCGGCCCCCGCACGCGCGGCCGTCTTCACCACTCCGCCCCCCGCCGCGGCGCCCACCAATCCCGCCCCCATCGCCGCACCGCCCGCGCCTCTCGCCGAGCGCCCCGCACCAGGCCCCACCGCGCCGAGCCCCCTCGCTCCGGCGCCCGTCACCAGTCGCCCCGCACCCACAGCCACCCAGCCCGGCGCCCCCACTCGCCGCGCCACACCACCCCGCAAGGCCCCGCGCCCCCGCGCGCCAACCGCCGACACCCCGCCAGCCCCGGCATCCAGCCTCCCCCTGATCGCGCCCCCAGCCGCAGCCCCAGCCCCGGCCCCAGCCCCAGCCCCGGCCCCAGCCCCGGCCCCAGCCAGCGAATCCACCCCCAGCGCCGAGACGCTCGACACCGCCATCATCACCTACGCCAACACCCCGGGCGAACACTGCGGCGACTGCACCACCATCAAGCTCTCCGTCGCCCCCTCGGGCAAGGTGCTGATCGAACACGGCCAGTGGAATCCCGGCCACAGCGCCTGGCTCTACTGGCGCTCGGCCACGCGCGTCTCGGCCGAACGCGCCGCCGCCTTCGCCGCCGCCCTCGCCGCCGACCGTCCCGCCGGGTCGCAGGCCCTCGCCGGCGACGCCAGCTGCCCCGCGCCCACCGATGCCAAAACCGCCGGCGTCGCCATCGAATGGATCGGCGCGGCCCGGCACGATGTCCTCACCGTCAGCTTCGCCTGCCCGTCCGGCCGCGCCAGCCCGCTGGCTGAAAGGCTGCGCCACGCGCCAGACACACTGGCCCTGCGCCAGCTCACCTTCCCGTGGAACCCCCGCTAACAACCGGCACCAACCCCGCAGCCCCGCCCGCCGAATCGCCAGCCCCCCGCCGCCAGCCACCCGCCGCCAGCCACCCGGCCCGGCCCAACCCGCCACCATCAAAGGGGAAAAACTGGCGCGCCCGGCAGGATTCGAACCTGCGGCCCCAAGCTTAGAAGGCTCGTGCTCTATCCAACTGAGCTACGGGCGCGCGCCGGTGCCCCTCATAGCTAAGACTTGCCACCCGCGCAAAGCAGGTTAGTCATATCTCCCCATGACCGAACCGACCGCCCCCGCCCCCGCCCACCCTGGCGCCCCGCTCACCCATATCGACGGCATCACCGGCGCCCGCCGCCATTTCCGCTATTTCGACTATATGATGGCGGCTTTCGTCACCATATTGCTGCTGTCGAATCTCATCGGCGCGGCCAAGCAGGCGATCATAACCCTGCCGGTCATCGGCCAGTGGAGCTATGGCGCGGGCGTGCTGTTCTTCCCGGTCAGCTACATCCTCGGCGACATCCTCACCGAGGTTTACGGCTATGCGAATGCCCGCCGCTGCATCTGGGCGGGGTTCTTCGCCCTGCTGTTCATGGTGCTGATGAGCCTCGTCGTCGTCGGCGCCACTCCCGCGCCGGACTGGGCGCTGGCCTCGGGCGATTACATCGTGCTCGGCCACCACGTCACCGCGCCAAACCAGGCGGCCTACGAGGCGGTGTTCGGCCTCACCCCGCGCATCGTGCTGGCCTCGGTCATCGCCTTCTGGGCGGGCGAGTTCGTCAACAGCTTCGTCCTCGCCAAGATGAAAATCCTCACCAGGGGCCGCCACCTGTGGACGCGCACCGTCGGCTCCACCGTTTTTGGACAGGCGTTTGACAGCGCGTTGTTCTATCCGCTGGCCTTTTGGGGCGTGGCGGGCTTCACGCACCATTCGGTGGCCATGCTTTCGCTGCACCAGTGGGAGCTCAAGGTGGGCTGGGAAGTCCTCCTCACCCCGGTCACCTACATCGTCGTCGGCTTCCTGAAGCGCCGCGAGGGCGTGGATGTCTACGACGAGGGCACCCAATTCTCCCCCTTCGCCAAAATGCGGAGCGTTTGATTTAGCGAGGGTTTAGTTGGGCGCGAGGGTTTAGTTGGGTACGCCCTCGACATCCGTCGAGGGCTAGCTGTGCCGTCCCGCTCCCCCCATGCCTTTTGGGCGCCAACCACCCATTAAGTGTACCCTTTGGGTGGTTGGGCCGGGGGAGCGGGCCCAGTCGCCATTGGGGGGAAGCCAAGGCAAACCCGGAGGGGTTTGCCGCAACAACCAAAGACTCCGCACTAAACCAAAACCTCGCAAAACCACTTCACATCCGGCCCCAGCGGGTTAAAGCCGCCGCATGGAACACGCGAACGACCCCGCCCTGCTGGCCAAGGCCGAAACCCTGATCGAGGCGCTGCCCTACCTCAAGCGGTATGAGGGGCGCATCTTCGTCGTTAAATACGGCGGCCATGCCATGGGCGACCCCGCGCTGGCGCTGGATTTTGCCGAGGATATTGTGCTGCTGAAGGCCATGGGCATCAACCCGGTGGTGGTGCATGGCGGCGGCCCGCAAATCGGCCGGATGCTGAAGGCGCTGGGCATCGAATCGAGTTTCGTGAACGGGCTGCGCGTGACCGACAAGGCCACCGCCGAGGTCGCCGAGATGGTGCTCTCCGGCGCGATCAACAAGGAGCTGGTCAGCTGGATCGCCAAGGCCGGTGGCAAGGCGGTGGGCCTATCCGGCAAGGATGGCGCCATGGTCACCGCCCGCAAGGTGGCCGCGCAAAAGGATGGCAAGGCCGTGGCCGACCCCGAAACCGGCGAGGTGCTGGTGGTTGATCTTGGCTATGTTGGCGAGCCTGACCTGATCGACACCAGCGTGCTGAACACGCTGATCCATGCCGGCCTCATCCCGGTGATCGCGCCCATCGCGGCGGGCCCGGATGGCGAGACCTATAACATCAACGCCGACACCATGGCCGGCGCCATCGCCGGGGCGCTGGGCGCTGCGCGGCTGTTTTTGCTGACCGATGTGACCGGCGTGCTCGACAAGAACAAGAAGCTGCTGACCAATCTGACGCCCGAAGACATCGCGCGGCTTTCGGAGGATGGCACGATCAGCGGCGGGATGATCCCCAAGCTGGAGACCTGTGTCCACGCGGTGGAGGCCGGCTGCGAGGCGGCGGTGGTGCTGG
>CAIXXP010000186.1 GCA_903923465.1 uncultured Sphingomonadales bacterium
AAGCTCGCCGCCTAAAACCCAACCCCAGACGAGGCCCGCCCTCCGCTAATTTACGCCGCGATCTGTGCCGAATGTTCTGACGACGGACAAAGCGGGCGTATGGGGTTGGGGATGGCACAGCGGCGAATGCGGGAAACGCCGCTTCGGCAGGGCTGTCGGCCTATGCGATCAATAGTCTCGGAAATTCTGCCCGCTCAGGCAATGTGGCCGGGCGAACCCTGATGCGCGGTGCCGTCGAGAATGCCCCGGTAATGCCGTGCCAGTTCGAGGTGGATCCGCCGTTTTTCAGGTACCCGGGCCCCGGCCGCTATCAGATAGCAGCGGTCGATACGACGCGTGAGAAAGGCACGACTCCAAAAGCTGGCCATGGGATCATCTCCGCATTTCTCCCGACTCAAACGGTCGGGTAAAATAAGCTAACGTACCTGTATGGGTCTGGATAGCCCTGTTTGCGCCCAGTTGCCGGAAGCGCGCGCCAGGCTGAAATGCAGCCCGACATGGCGCATGACAACCGGGCGGCGAATGGATAGTCTGCCGAAAAATGCGCCATGGGAGGAGCGGTGCCGGGCGGGGGCCTGTGGCGATGGCGCGGGGGCGATGGCGCCCGTGCGGTTGCCGCTACATGGGGGTATCGCGGCGTCATGGAAAACTATGATTTCATTGTTATCGGCAGTGGCCCGGCAGGGCGCAGGGCCGCGGTGCAGGCCGCCAAGCTCGGCCATTCGGTGCTGGTGGTCGAAGGGCGCAAGCGGGTGGGCGGCGTTTCGGTGCACACCGGCACCATCCCCTCCAAAACCCTGCGCGAGACGGCGCTGAACCTTTCCGGCTGGCGCGAGCGCGGCTTTTACGGCCACAGCTATCGCGTGAAAAAGGTGATCGGCGGCGACGATCTCGGCATCCGCCTGACCAAGACGCTGGAGCACGAGGTGGATGTGCTGGAGCATCAGTTTCAGCGCAACAATGTGCGCACCATTGCCGGCATGGCCCGGTTTCTCGATGCCAACCGCCTCAACATCCGCTGCATGGACGACAGCGACCTTGTCGTCTCTGGCGAGCGTATCCTGATCGCTTGCGGCACCGTGCCCTTCCGGCCGGATAATATTCCCTTCGACGATGTCCATATTCTCGACAGCGACGCGCTGATCGACGCCCCGCGCGTGCCGCGCAGCCTGACGGTCATCGGCGCCGGGGTTATCGGCGTGGAATACGCCACGATCTTCAGCGCGCTGGATGTGCCGGTTACGCTGATCGAGCCGCGCGACAGCTTTCTCGATTTCGTCGACCGCGAGATCATCGAGGAGTTCGTTCACATATTGCGCGATCGCGGCACGGTCATCCGGCTGGGCTGTTCGGTGGCCAAGGTGGAGGCCGGGCCGGACGGCTGGCCGATCACCACGCTGGAGGACGGCCGCCAGATCCGCAGCGACATGTTGCTCTATGCCGCGGGCAGAACCGGGGCCACGGCGCCATTGGGGCTGGAGAACTGCGGCCTGACTGTGGATTCGCGCGGGCGCATCGCGATTGATTCCAAGACCTTCCAGACCGAGGTGCCGCATATCTACGCGGCGGGCGACGTTATCGGCTTTCCGAGTCTCGCCTCCACCTCCATGGAACAAGGGCGGATCGCGGCCTGCCACGCCTTCGGCCTGCCGGTGCCGCCCGCGCCGCATTATTTTCCCTATGGCATCTACGCCGTCCCGGAGATCTCGACCGTGGGCATGAACGAGGAGGAAGTGCGAGAGCGGCGCATCCCCTATGAATGCGGCGTCGCCCGCTTTCGCGAGACCTCGCGCGGGCACATCATGGGGCTGAACAGCGGCATGATGAAGATGCTGTTCTCGCTGAAGACCCGCCGGCTGCTGGGCGTGCACATCATTGGCGAGGGGGCGACCGAGCTGATCCACATTGGCCAGGCTGTGCTGAACCTGAAGGGCACGCTTGATTATTTCATCGAGAACACCTTCAACTATCCGACGCTGGCGGAAGCCTACAAGATCGCCGCGCTCGACGCCTGGAACCGCATGCCAAGGGCCGATAGCGCGGCGTGATCGTGGAACCGCCGGGCTGGGCGGCGTTTCTGCCAACGGCGGCTTCGGCCCGGTCGCCGCCGCCCATTCCCTCGCTGGCCCGGAACCTGCCGACCATGACCGACCGCCATTTTTATGAACCCAGCCTTGGCCACGGGTGGCGCATGATCCGCTGAACGCCATCGTCGCCCCCCGGCCGATCGGGTGGATCAGCACGCTGAGCGCCGCGGGCGTGGCCAATCTGGCGCCATACAGCTTCTTCAATGTGTTCTGCTACAGGCCGCCGATCATTGGTTTTTCATCGCAGGGCTGGAAGGATTCCGTGGCGAATGCCGAGGCCACCGGCGAATTTGTCTGGAATCTCGCCACCCGCGCGCAGGCAGAGGCGATGAACGCCACCTCGGCGCAGGTGCCGCCCGAGGTGGACGAATTCGCGCTGGCCGGCCTCGGCAAGCTGCCCTCGCGGCTGGTGGCGCCGCACGGCGTGGCGGGCAGCCCGGTCCAGTTCGAATGCAAGGTGACCCAGATCATCCGCCTGACCACCAAGGAGGGGCGGGACATTCCGCAATGGCTGGTGATGGGCGAGGCCGTGGGCATCCATATTGATCGCGACCTGATCGAAGACGGGGTTTACCAGACCGCCAAAACCCATCCGATCCTGCGCGGGGGCGGCCCTGCCGACTATTTCGCGGTGACCCAGGACCAGCTTTTCCGCATGAAGCGGCCGGACTGAGGGCGCCTGCCCGGCCATTTCCGGAGATCGGTATAACTACCTAGGCCGGCTGATGCTGATGGCTGCGTGGCAAGTTGGCGCCGTCTATCCTTTTGCCCCGATGCGCTATTCCGAATTTTCAGCCCGCTGTCACGCGGATTGAGCTGGGAGCGCGAAGGCGCTGCAGCTAGCGCGAGGATGGGTAGATTCCGATTCTTTCCCCCGCCCGCCACCTCCCTAGTCTGGGGCTTCGACGCCAGTGGCGACATCCAGCCTTCCTCCCCCCATCCCCCGGAGTGCGGGTGTCCATGGCCCGGGTTCCCCGTCCCCTCGGGACCTGTTGGCGTTGAACCCAGGGCCGGCGGCTGTTCGCAGCTGTCGGCCCGCTTATTGCCACTGGCCCTGGCGGACCGGCGCGACAAACCCGAAACGGAGTGACCAGCATGATCAACTTCCACCATTTTGCCCCGAAGCTGGGCCTTGTGGCCATTCTCACCATCGGCCTGCTGCCCACGGGCGCCTGTGCCGGCGCGCAAACCCGCGCCGAAGCCGCCATCGCCGAGGCCAAGGGCAAGATCGACGCGGGCGACAAGGTTGGCGCCGGCGATCAGGCCGCCGAATTGCAGGGGCAGGCCCGCCGGGCGCTGATGTCCGCCGAGGATCTTCTCTCGCAGCATCGCAAGGGCGAAGCCCTGGCGGCGGCGCACCATGCCGGCGAACTGGCCGATGAGGCGTTGACCCGCACCACCAACCGCAGGAACGCCGCCGAGCGCGACCGCCGCGACGATCTGCGGGGGGGGGGCCGCTGCCGCGCAGCAAAACGCCGCCGAGGCCAATACCAGGGCGGATTCGGCCCGGCAGGAAACCACCATGGCGAATATGCGCGCCGATTCCGCCGAGCAATCGAGCGCGGCCGCCAATGCCCGGGCCTGGTCCCTGCGCAATGCGCCGCGCCCCGTGGCGCCCGCGGCGACAACAACCACTGTCGTCAACACCAGCCACAACTGATGCCGGAAGGGGCGCTGTCCCGCTCGCCGGAACATTGGCGGGGCAGGGGCATAGTCCAGAGCGGGGCGCCTCCGCCCGCGCGCTGCGCCCCGCAAGGCCACTGTGTGGCGAGCATGAAAGGACCATTTATGCGCAGACTCATCCTTGCCGGCGTTGCCGCCTTAGCCCTGGGCGGCGCGGGGCAGCCGCTTTTCGCCCAAACGGCGGACATGGGCCAGCCCGCTCCGATTCAGCTTCAGGCCAACCCCACCGGCCCCGGCACGCCCTCGGCGACGCCGCCCAACCCGGCCACGGCCAACAGCCCCGTGCCGCCGGCCATGCCTGCTGATCCCAACTATCATGCCGGGCCCTATGTTGGCGCTCTCACCCCGCCGCCGCCGGAAGCGATGAACAAGACCTATCCGGTGTGTACGCGCAAGCTGCGGGACAATTGCACCAATCCGGGCCACCGCTGACAGCGTAGCCGATACCCCTCGCCCCAGCGCGGCGGGGCCCGACCAGCGGTAAGGACCCAGCCTGTGTTTCACAAGATTTTGGTTGCCTATGATGGAACCGAACCCGGCAATGTGGCGCTGCGCCAAGGCGCTGACCTTGCCTGCGTGCTGGGGGCCGAATTGCACATTCTGGCGATTGTGGTAACGACAGGCGGTCTGCTGCTGGACCCGGCCGTGGTGCCGGGCGACCTGCTGGCGGCAGAACGGCAATTTCTGCTGGGAGCGATGACGGAAGCGGTCGCCGGGCTGGAAAAACACGGCATCGCCGCCATCACCTGCATCCGCGATGGCGATCCGGCCGACGAGATTATCGCCTACGCGCTGGAGATAAACGCCGATCTGGCCGTGGTGGGCCATAGTGCCCAGGGGCTGCTGGCGCGGTGGTTCGGGAGTTCGGTCGGCACGCGGATATTGGCGACAATGCCGTGCAGCCTGCTGGTGGCGACCGATTCGTCGCTGCTCCCGGCCCCGGAATAGTCTGGCCCGAACGGCGTCATGTGCGGGCCGGACGGAACCGCTCGACCTCTGCTGGCATTAGTGTCCAAAGTGACGAGCCAGAACTTTTTAATGCAGGATGATAACACGCGCGTAGCGCCGCGATAGCCATAGAGATTACTGCGGCCCATCCCCCGGGCCGGCTGAATTTACCGCCGCGAAAGTGGCCGAACGGAGTTTTCCATGGCGCCTCCCGTCACAATTCTGTCCCTTGCCACGGCCTCGGCGCCGTTCGCCCTCGATCAGGCCAAGGCGCAGGCGGTCGCCCGCGATGTGCTGGCGACGGACTATGCCGATTTCGACCGGATGTCGGCGGTGTTCGCCACGGCGGGCATCCGCCAGCGGCAATTGGCCAAGCCGGTGGACTGGTATCGCGAACCCCGCAGTTTTCCGGAGCGCGCCGAGGCCTATCTGGAAACCGCCTGCGACCTGTTCGTCGAGGCGGCGATGGGCGCGCTGGATGCGGCGGGCCTGGAGGCCTCTGCCATCGACACGATCGTCACAGCCTCGTCCACCGGCATCGCCACCCCCAGTCTGGAGGCGCGGGTGATGGGGCGCATGGGGTTCCGCTCCGATGTCGCGCGCATACCGGTATTCGGCCTGGGTTGCGCCGCCGGCGCCACCGGGCTGGGCCTTGCCGCCAAGCTGGCCAAGGCATCCCCCGGCACGGTGGTGCTGTTCGTCACCGTGGAATTGTGCAGCCTCGCCTTCCGGTTTCAGGATGTCGGCAAGGCGGATATCATTGCCACGGCCCTGTTTGGCGATGGCGCCGCCGCAGCGATCCTGTCAACCGACGAGGCGAAGGCCGGGGCTGAGGGCTTTGCCACCATCACCGGTACCGCAGAAACCACCTGGCCCGAGACGCTGGACGTCATGGGCTGGCGGATAGAGGACAACGGCCTGGCGGTGGTGCTCAACCGGGCGATTCCCACCTTCGCCCGGCAGAATGTGCGGGGCGCGATGGTGCAGATGCTGGCCCGACAGGAGCTGACCATCGGCGACATCGACCGGTTCATCTGCCACCCCGGCGGCGCCAAGGTGGTGGACGCGATCGAGCATGCGCTGTCGCTCGATCAGGGCTCGCTCGATCACGAGCGCAATGTCCTGCAGGATCACGGCAACATGTCTGCCCCCACCGCCCTGTTCGTGCTGGATCGCGTGCGGCGCGGGGGCATGCCGCCGCTCTCCGTGCTGACCGCACTGGGGCCGGGATTTACCATGAGTACTGTTACATTGAGGGCTGCCGCATGACTTTGAGCACCGCCATACTGCTGTTTGTGACCGGCCAGCGCCTGCTGGAACTCATCCTCGCCCAGCACAACACGCGCCGCCTGCTGGCCAATGGCGCGCATGAGGCGGGGCGCGAGCATTACCCCGTTATGGTGGCGATGCATGCGGCGTGGCTGGCCACGCTGTGGGTGGTGGGGTGGAATCAGCCCGTGAACCTTGTGCTGCTGGGTCTGTTCGCGGTGATGCAGTTGCTGCGGGTGTGGGTGATTTCCTCCCTGGGCAGCCGCTGGACCACGCGGATTATCGTGCTGCCCACCGCGCCGCTGGTGGCCACGGGGCCGTTCCGGTTTGTGCGCCATCCGAATTATTGCATCGTCACGGCCGAAATCGCGCTGCTGCCACTGGCCCTTGGCCTGCCGCGGGTGGCGATTCTGTTCTCGCTTCTGAACGCCGCGATGCTGTCCGTGCGCATTTCCTGCGAGAACCGCGCCCTGTCCCGCGCGGGTCGGGCAGTTGCCCAGCCGATCCAGCCGATGAAGCCGGCGCGATGAAGCCTGCCCGATGATTGGCCGCCCACCGCCACCGCATCGCCGCGCAAAGCGCCAGCGCCGGAGCAGGGGCC
>CAIXXP010000187.1 GCA_903923465.1 uncultured Sphingomonadales bacterium
AAGCCCGCCCGCATTCGACACCGCGCTGGCCAACTCGGCAAAACCCACATTCATCATGCCACCCTGCACAATCGGATGCTCGATACCGAGCCGCTCGGTAACGCGGGTCTTGATGGCCATGTCTACTCCTTCGGGTTGGGGTTATTGTCCGGCGCGGCGCGGAAAGGCCTTTTGGCCCCTTGCCGCCGGGCCAATGGGGTTGATAGCATGCCGGGCCGCTTGAAACTTTGCGACCATGACGCCATGACGCCTTGGCGGGCGTGGTGCTGCCGGGGCAGAGGGAAGGGGCGAATTCGCCCGCGCCGGTTCTGTTCATGCAACACCCATTTCTATGATCGCAATAGTCATCTACAGCAGCTACCTATTGCACTAGGTAAACTATGTTGGCAAGAATTGCCGGCAACACTTGGCCCATAGCACGCGGTCGACAGGCCCCGGGCAAAGGGGCCGGCGGCACAGACAAGGGATGGAAAATGGAACTTAACAGCAGTATTTCGGCCGTCGTCACCGGTGGCGCTTCGGGCCTCGGCCGGGCCTCGGCCTATGCCCTGGCAGCGCAGGGCGTCAAGGTCGCCGTGTTCGATCTGAACGAGGAAGGCGGCGCGGCCGTGGCCAAGGACATTGGCGGCACCTTCCACAAGGTCAACATTCTGGACGAGGCTGCGGTGCTGGCTGGCTTTGAAGCCGCCCGCGCCGCCAACGGTCAGGAGCGCATCCTCGTGCACTGCGCGCAGATCTCGCGCGGCGGCAAGACCGTGTCCCGCGACAAGGAAACCGGCGGCTTCAAGCGCTTTTCCACCGAGGATTTCGAATTCTCGGCCAAGGGCATTCTGGTGGCCAGCTATCGTCTCGCCTCGATTTCCGCGCTGGGCATGGCCGCCGCCGAACCGCTGAACGAGGATGGCGAGCGCGGCTGCATCACGCTCACCGCCTCTGCCGCCGCGCAGGACGCGCAGATCGGCCAGGTCGCCTATGGTTCGGGCAAGGCGGGCGTGAACGGCCTGGTGTTGCCGATTGCCCGTGACCTGATGGACCTCGGCATCCGCTGCAACTCGATCATGCCCGGCATCTTCGCCACCCCGCCGATGCTCGGCGTGCCGCCCAAGGTGCTCGAAGTGCTGTCGGCCTCGGTGCCTTTCCCCAAGCGCCTGGGCAAGCCCGAGGAATTCGGCAGCCTGGTCGTGGAGCTGAACCGCAACAGCTATTTCAACGGCCAGAACATCCGGCTCGACGGCGCCATCCGCATGCCGCCGCGCTGATGCAAGGCCCAACTGGTGACGCCGCCGCGCTGATGCAAGGCCTAACCGTGACGCCGCCGCGCTGATGACGGACCTCGTCCTGCTGGAGCGCCGCGGCGCAATCGCCGTTGTCACGCTCAACCGTCCGGAGGCGATGAACGCGCTTTCGGTGGCGTTGCGCGCGGCGCTCTCGCAGGTGATGGTGGCGGTGAATGCCGACCCGTCGATCCACGCGGTGGTGCTCACCGGCGCGGGGCAGCGGGCCTTCACCGCCGGGCTGGACCTGAAAGAGCTGGGCAGCGAGCCCACCGCCCTGCGCGGCGCCAATGCCACCACGCCGGAGGAGAACCCGGTGCTGGCGATCGAAATGTGCCACCAGCCGGTGATTGGCGCCATCAACGGCGTGGCGATCACCGGCGGCTTTGAGCTGGCACTGGCCTGCGACATCCTGATCGCCTCCACCAGCGCCCGTTTTGCCGACACCCATTCGCGCGTGGGGCTGATGCCGGGCTGGGGCCTGTCGCAGAAGCTGTCGCGCATTATCGGCCTGTCGCGCGCGAAGGAACTGTCGTTTTCCGGCAATTTCATCGACGCGCATACGGCGGAGCGCTGGGGGCTGGTGAACCGGGTGGTGGAGCCTGACGAGCTGCTGCCCGCCGCCGTCCGCCTGGCCGAGGATATTGTCAGCGGCGATGCGGCGTTTATCACCCGCTACAAGGCGCTGATGAACGATGGCTATGGCATGACGCTGGCCGAAGGGCTGGCGCTGGAACACGCCCGGTCGCTGCCCTATAACAGCGCCAAGACCCCTGAGGATTTGGAGGCCACGCGGGCGGCGGTGATTGCGCGGGGGCGCAAACAGTAGGGGAAAATAGGGGTAGTCTTGGGGGTGGCGTTGAATGTGCCGATTTGCTGCTGCAAATCGGTTGGCACCCCAAACCCCATTACTGTGTGGCTTTGTGCATTGGCCGCGGAGTCGCGCCTTGCCGCGCAGCGGCTTTGATGCGTGCGGTGCGGAGAGGTTGTGCGCGCCGCCGCCACCCCCGCAATCTCTCGCCGGGAGACGTAAAGGGGTGCAGGGGCGAGCCCCTGCTATGTGCCCCCTTTACTCCCCCTTAAAACCCTACATCGCCGCCAGCTTCGCCCGCACCGCCTCTGCCTGGGCCATGATGGATTTCACCACATCGGCGCAGCTGGCCACCTCGTGGATCAGTGCCTGGCTCTGGCCGCTGGTCCAGATGCCGCCGTCCATGTCGCCATCGCGCAGCACGTTCTCGCGGCCGCGCACGCCGGCCATGAGGTCGCGCACGTCGGCGAAGGTCTTGGTGGGGTCCTGCTGGATGCGGGCGACCTCTTCCGAGACGGCGTTGCGGGCGACGCGGGCGGTGTTGCGCAAAGTGCGGCCGACCAGCACCGTGTCCATCTCGGTGTTGTCGACGATGCGCTGCTTGACGTTGGGGTGGATTTTCGCCTCGAGGGTGGCGCAAAAGCGGGTGCCCATGTTGACGCCCGCCGCGCCCAGCGCCAGCGCCGCGATCAGCCCGCGCCCGTCCGCCATGCCGCCCGAGGCGATGACCGGCACGTTCACCGCATCCACTGTGGCCGGCAGCAGCACCACCAGCCCGACATCGTCCTCACCGGGGTGGCCGGCGCATTCGAAACCATCGATGCTGATGATATCCACGCCCTTGGCCACCGCCGAGACGGCGTGGCGCACCGAGGTGCATTTGTGGATGATCTTGACGCCCGCTTCCTTCAGGCGGGGAATGTGATCGGTGGGGGCGCGGCCGGCGGTTTCCACCACCGTCACCCCGCCGGCAATGATCGCCTCGCGGTAGTCGTCATAGGGAATGGGGTTGATCGAGGGCAGCAGCGTCAGGTTCACGCCGAAGGGCTGGTCGGTCAGCTTGCGCACCCGCTGGATTTCCTCGAGCAGCGCGTCGCCACTGGGATACATATGCGCGGTGATGAAGCCGAGAGCGCCGGCATTGGCGACGGCGGCCACCAGATCGCCATAGCCCACGCCGGTCATCCCGCCCATGACGATGGGGGTCTGAACGCCAAACATTTCGGTGATTGCTGTCTTGATCATCGTTCGATCCATTTCATGAAGGGCTTGATGGGCGGGTATTGCCATTTTCGGCGGCGCCGCAAGTGGTGTTTGCGGGCGCGGCGCCTCGTGGCGGCGGGCGGTCAGGTGAAGCGGAAATTGGATTGCGATCCGCCGGTGAGGATCGAGGCGCCATCGCAGGGGATGATTGCGCCGCTGATGTAGCGGGCGCTTTCCGTCGACAGGAAGATCGCCAGTTCGGCAATGTCGCGCTTCTCGCCGTAATGGCCGAGCGGGATGGTGGCGATGTAGGCGGCCTCGGCCTCGCCGCCCGGCATCAGGCGGCGCATGCCTTCGGTATCGGCGATGGGGCCGGGGGAAATGGCGTTCACCCGCACGCCGTGTGGCCCCCACTCCATCGCCAGGCACTGGGTGACCATGTTGACGCCGGCCTTGGCGGCGCAGGCGTGGATCTGGCCGGCCATGGGCTGCACGGCCTGCCCGGCGGTGATGGCAATCAGCGATGCGCCGGGCTTGGCGATGTGGTCGAAGCTGGCGCGGAACACATTGAACGTGCCGAGCAGGTCGATGTCGATGACGGTCTTGAAGCCATTGGCCGAAAGGGCGGCGGCGGGCGCGATGAAGTTGCCCGCCGCGCCCGACAGCACAATGTCGATCGGCCCCCAGCGGGTGGCGGTGGCGGCCAGGGCGGCCTCCACGGCGGCATAGTCCCGCACATCGGCGGCGGTGCCGACGGCGTCATAGCCCTTGTCGCGCAAGGCACGCGCGGCGGCCTCGATCTTTTCCGGCGAGCGGCTGATCAGTGCCAATTTCGCACCGGCCGCGGCAAAGCCCTCGGCCACGCCGAGATTGATGCCGCTCGACCCGCCCGCGATAAAGGCGACCTTGCCCGCCAGCACCGCATTGCCCAAAGATGATTGCATCAGCCTGTTCCTCTCGATCTCGACGGATTGCCTGCGCTATGGCGCCCAGCGCACGAAACCCTCGCATACCGGATAGCCGGCCGCCTCGGGAATGCGCACCATGATGCCGCCCTCCACCCGTTCGACGGCCGGGTGAACGGGAAATGCCTGCCGCCGCCGCGCCGCCGCCAGCGCCTCGTCGACGCTGCGGCTTTCGGCCAGTCGGTGCAGGTTGGCCCTCGTGGAAAACACCACCTCGCGCTCGTCGCGCTCGGCGCTGGCGATGGCCTCCTGAGGGCTGATCCACTCGGCGTGCACGGTTTCGCTGCCATCGCAACGGGGCACCTGGCCCTCGGGCGCGCGGGCGGCGAGGAAGTGGGTGTCCCAGCGTTTGGGCGAGCCCGGCGGCGTGACCCAATGACCGAAATGGACCACTTCCGGGAGGGCGAAGCGCGCGCCGATCCGGTCCATCAGCGGGGGCAGGGGTTTGCCGTGCGGGGCCTCGTCGTCCAGCGCCACTGGCCCGCAGCCCGCCAGCACGCCCGCCTCTTCCCAGCATTCGCGCAGCGCGGCGATGCGCACCGCCCGCTCCCAATCGGTCAGTTCGTCGGGGGCGTTGGAGCAGCGCGCGTGCCAGTGGTCGGCCCAGTCGTCGGCATCGACCACGCCGCCGGGAAACACCAGGGCCGAGGGGAAATAGCCTTGCGCGTTGCGCTCGACCATCAGCACCTCGATTGGCCAGGGTTTCGCCGGCGTGTCACGCAGCAGCAGCACCGTGGCCGCAAGGCGCGGCTTCAGCGGCACTGGCGCGGCCGAGCCGCCGGGACCTTGCGCCTGCGTCAACGGGTGAAGCTGCCGCCGCTGGAGGCTTTTTCCACGAGCAGTTTTGCCGGTTCCATCCCCATGGCCCGCAGCCCCTCGACGATCTTGTGGAGGCCCACCGTGTCGGCCCAGAACATCGGACCGCCGGTGTAGACGGGCCAGCCATAGCCGAGGATGCAGGCGACGTCGATGTCGCTGGCGCGGATGGCGATGCCCTCTTCCAGCACCCCGGCGCCCTCGTTGACCACCGGATAGAGCAGCCGCGCGACGATGTCCTCGGGCGCCAATTCCAGCTTTTCGGTGATGCCCCGGAACGCGGCGTAATCGGCAATGGCCTTGGCCGCCACCGGCGAGGGCGCGGAGCGGCGCTTCTCGTCGTAATCATAGAAGCCGCCATTCTTCTTTTGCCCGAGCCGGTCCAGCGCGACGAGATCGCCGCGCAGCGTGCGCTCGGTATCGCCACGGCCCACCACGTCCAGCCCCACCAGATCGAACATCTGGAACGGGCCCATGCCAAAGCCATAATCGTAGATGGCGGTGTCGATTTCCTGTGGGCTGGGGCCGCGCAGCACCAGTTCTTCGGCCGCCTGGGTGCGGGGGCTCATCACCCGGTTGGCGATGAAGCCGTGGCACACCCGGGCCAGCACCGGCACCTTGCCGATGGTTTTGGCCAGACCCATGGCGGTGGCAATCACCTCGGGCGCGGTTTTCGCGCCGCGCACCACTTCCAGCAGCCGCATGACATTGGCCGGCGAGAAGAAATGCAGCCCCACCACCGCTTCCGGGCGGCGGGTGGCGGCGGCGATGGCGTCGAGATCGAGGAAGGAGGTGTTCGAGGCGAGGATCGCGCCCGGCTTGGCGATGGCGTCGAGCTTGGCGAAGATATCCTGCTTCACGCCCATTTCCTCGAACACCGCTTCGATCACGAGATCGACCGCGTTCAGAGCCTCCAGCCCCAATGCCGGGGTGATCAGCGCCATGCGCTGCTCAACCTGCCCGGGCGTGATGGACCCCCGGGCGGCGGAGTTTTCGTAGTTCTTGCGGATGACACCGAGGCCGCGATCCAGCGCCGCCTGGCTCATTTCCACCAGCGTGACGGGGATGCCGACATTGAGGAAGTTCATGGTGATGCCGCCGCCCATGGTGCCCGCGCCGATAACGCCAAGGGTGGCAATGGGCAGGGTGGGGGTGCCCTTGGGCAGATCCGGCACCTTGGCGCTTTCGCGCTCGGCGAAGAAGTCATAGCGCTGGGCGGCGCTTTGCGTGCCGTTCAACAGTTCGTAGAACAGCTCGCGCTCGCGCTCGATGCCCTGATCGAAGGGCAGCTCAACCGCGGCTTGCACCGCCTTGATGATGTTTTCCGGCGCCTTGAAACCGCGCAGGGTGCGGGCATTGGCCTTGATGAAATCGCTGAAGATCTCGGGATGGGCGCGGGCGGGTTCCACCTTCTCCTGCCGGTCGCGCACGCGCTGCAGCGGCTTGCCCTCGGCCAGAAGCTTGCGGGCAAAGGCAATGGCGTCCTCGCGCAGCCGCCCCTCTTGCGCCAGCGCATCGAGCATGCCCAGCTCCAGCGCCTTTGGCGCGGGGATGGGCGCGCCCTTCACCATGATGTCGAGCGCGGCCTGCGGGCCGACGATGCGCGGCAGGCGCTGGGTGCCGCCGGCGCCCGGCAGCAGGCCGAGATTCACCTCCGGCAGTCCCACGCGGGCCGAAGGCACGGCGATGCGATAGTGGCAGATCAGCGCCAGTTCAAAGCCGCCGCCCAGCGCCGTGCCATGGATCGCGGCGACAACCGGCTTGGTGCCCTGCTCGATGATGTCGAACACCGCCAGCAGGTCGGGCTCCTTGGGCGGCTGGCCCAGTTCGGTAATCTCGGCGCCGGCAAAGAAGGTGCGCCCGGCGCAGATCAGCACGATCGCCTTCACCGTGTCGTCGGCGGCAAATTTGCGAAAGCCCTCGTCCAGCCCCAGCCTGGCGTGAATGCTCAGCGAATTGACCGGCGGCGAATCGATGGTGATGATGCCAATGCCATCCTCGACATCGAACTTGCCTGCTCCACTCATTATAATCTCCGTGCTGTGGCCGGGCCGGTTTAGCGGCCCTTGAATTCAGGTTTGCGCTTGCCGAGGAAGGCGGTGACGCCCTCGGCGAAATCCTCGCTGCGGCAGGCCTTGCGCTGAAACAGGCGCTCGTTGGTGAGGGCCGTCTCCAGGCTCTCGTCGAGCGCGTTCCACGCCTGTTGCTTGATGAAGGCGAGGCTGCGGGGGCCGGCGGCCAGTTCGCGGGCAATGGCCATGGCGCTGGCCTCCACGTCGTCGTCGGGCACCATTTCGGTGATCAGGCCCCAGTCGAGCGCCTGGCGCGCGGGGATCTTCTTGCCGCGCAGCATCACGTCCATCGCGCGCACCCGGCCGATGGCGCGGGAGAGCAGATAGGACGAGCCGCCATCGGGCAGCAGGCCGACATGACGGAAAGCGAAGAAGAAATAGGCGCCCTCGCCGCAGACGATGATATCGCCCGACAGCGCCAGGCCGCAGCCCACGCCCGCCGCCGCGCCGCGCACGGCGGTGACGACCGGCAGCTCCATCGTCTTGATCGCCACCACCGCCGGGTTCAGCCAGCGATCCAGCGCGCGGCCGACATCGCGTAGCGGATCGCCAAGGTTCTTGGCGGCAACGCCGAGGTTGGCCCCGGAACAGAAGGCGCGGCCCTCGCCGGTGAGGACAATGGCGCGGGCCTCCAGCGTGGCGCGGTCCAGCGCGTCGAGCAACTCGGCGCTCATTGTCTCGTTGGAGGCATTGAGCGTTTCGGGATCGTCGAGCGCGATGCGCGCCACGCCGTCCGCCAGCGTATAATTGATGAAGCGATAGTCCATGATGATGGGCCTCTCAGAGCTCGATGTCGCGGAATTGGGCGCTGCGTTTTTCCGCATGGGCGGCCAGCGCCTCGCGGTGGTTGGCCGAAGCCAGCAACGCGGTCTGCTCCACCGATTCGGCCAGCAGAATATCGGCGTTGCTGGTGCTGGGCGGCAGGTTGAGCATGCGCTTGGCCGCGCGGATCGCGTCGGGGCTGGACGAGGCGATGGCGCGGGCCGCCTCCAGCGCGGCGGCGCGTGGGTCTTCGGCCAGACGGGTGACCAGGCCGAGTTCCGCTGCTTCCGTGCCCGGGATGCGCCGCCCGGTAAAGACGATGTCGCGCGCCACATCGTCGCGCACCAGGCCGCGCAGCAGGGCGAAGCCGGCGACATCGGGCACCATGCCCCAGCGCATTTCCATCAGCGAGATATCGGCGGCGGGGCTGGCGATGCGGATGTCGGCGCCCAGCATCAGCTGGCAGCCAGCGCCAAAGGCCACACCCTGCACCGCCGCGATCACCGGCACCGGCAGGCAGCGCCAGCCCCAGGCGATCGACTGGAACAGATTGGCCTCGCCATGGGTCCGCGGCATCAGGTTCTTCAATTCGGGCGAGTTGGCCAGCGCGGCCAGGTCAATCCCCGCGCAAAAACCGCGCCCCTCGCCGGAGAGAACCACGCAGCGCACATCGGCCCGCATGCCCAGCGCCTGCGCCGCCGCAGCCAGGGCGTGAAACATGGGCACGTCGAGCGCGTTCATCTTGTCCGGCCTGTGCAGCCGTACTTCGGCCACGCCGGCCTCCACGCTCACGCCAATCCTGCTGTCCATGAAACCTCTCCTGAGCCGCGGCTGTCAGATCGAACGGCTTATCACTTCCTTCATGATCTCGCTGGTGCCGCCAAAGATCCGCGTAACGCGGGCGTCGCGCCACAGCCGGGCGATCATGTATTCATTCATATACCCCGCGCCGCCATGCAATTGCAGGGCCGCATCGCAGACCCGCCCCTGCAATTCGGTGTGCCACAGCTTGGCGGCCGAGGCTTCGGCGGTGGTCAGCTCGCCCTTGACGTGCCGTGTGATCGCCCAGTCGAGATGGGCCCAGCCCACCTGCAACTGCGCCTTCAGATCGGCAAGCGAGAATTTGGTGTTCTGGCACTGAGAGATCTGCTGGCCAAAGGCCTTGCGCTCGCGGGTGAAGGCCACGGCCTCGTCGAAGGCGCGCTGGGCACAGGCCTGCGCGGTGACGGCGATGGACAGGCGCTCCTGCGGCAATTGGCTCATCAGATAGCCAAAGCCCTGGTTCTCGGTGCCAAGGCAGTTCGATACCGGCACGCGCACGTCCTGAAAGAACAGCTCGGAGGTATCGGCCGAATGCTGGCCGATCTTGTCGAGGTTGCGCCCGCGCGCGAAACCGGGCGTGTCGGCATCCACCAGGATCAGCGAGATGCCCTTCCCGGCGGCTTCCGGATTGGTCTTGGCCACAACGATGATGACATCGGCGTTCTGGCCGTTGGTAATATAGGTCTTGGAGCCGTTGATGACGTAATGGTCGCCATCCCTGCGGGCAGTTGCCTTGATGCCCTGCAGGTCGGAGCCGGTCGAGGGTTCGGTCATGGCGATGGCGCTGATGATGTCGCCCGAGACCATGCCTGGCAGATACTTCCGCTTCTGCTCCTCGGAACCATAGCTGGCGATATATTCGGCGGTGATGTCGCTTTGCAGGGTGATGCCGGCCGAGGACCCGGCATAGCCCAGCTCCTCCGCCACGACGGCGTTATAGCCGAAATCCAGCCCCAGCCCGCCATATTCCGGCGCGATGGTCGGGCACAGCATGCCGGCGTCGCCGCAAGACTTCCAGAAGGCGCGGCTGCAAATGCCCTCTGTCTCGAAAGTTTCCAGATGGGGGATCAGGTCCTTCTCGAAGACCTTGCGCACGGCATCGCGGAACATTTCATGCTCGGCGGTGAAGGCAAAGCGGGCGGAGGTGTCGATCATGGCTGGGGCTCCTTCAGGATCTTGTCGGCGGCCACGATAGGGCTGCGGTTGCGGCGGGGTCGTCAAAGCTGATCAAAGGGCACGTTCTTGTCCGGGCGCCAGTCTCCGGGCATGCCCAGCACGCGCTCGGCGATCTGGTTGCGCAGCACCTCGTCGGCGCCGCCGGCAATGCGCATGACTGTGGACCAGATGTATTCGTAATGCAGGCCCAGCGTGTCGCCGGCATCGGGCGCGGCGGCCAGCGCGTCCAGTCCGCGCACCTCCATGCCCAGCCCCAGCATCTTCTGGTTGCGCCCGGCATAGGCCAGCTTGATCATCGCCGCCATGGCGCCGGGGTCCTCGCCACGGCTGATCATGGTACGCAGCCGCGCCGCGAGATATTTCTCGCCGCGCTCCTCGGCCAGCGCCTGGGCCAGCGCCACGCGGTTTGCCGCGCTATCCAGCGCGTTGCCGCCATCGGCCCCCCGGCCGGTGCGGCGGATATATTCGACCATTTCCTGCACCGCCTCGCGCGGGCTGCCGCTGCCGATGCGTTCGCTCGACAGCACTGTCATGCAGCAGGCCCAGCCGTCGCCCACCTTGCCCAGGCGGTTGGCATCGGGGATGCGCACATCGGTGAGGAAGGTTTCGTTGAAATCGCTGGCGCCGGAAATCTGGCGGATGGGGCGGGTTTCCACACCGGGCGTTTTCATATCGACCAGGAAGAAGCTGAGGCCCTTGTGCTTGGGCAGGCTGGGGTCGTGGCGGGCAACCAGCAGGCCCCAATCCGCATGATGCGCCCAGCTGGACCACACCTTCTGGCCGTTGACCACCCACTCGTCGCCCTCGCGCGCCCCTTCCTCTTTGGCCGCCTTGGTGCGCAGATTGGCGAGGTCGGACCCGGCCGAGGGCTCGGAAAACAGTTGGCACCAGGTCATCTCGCCTTTCAGCGTCGGTTCGCAATAGCGGGCCTTCTGCTCCGGGCTGCCGTGGTGGGCGAGGACATGCAGCGCCATGCCGAGGCCAATGGTGATATAGGGGCCCTTGGGGATGTTGTAGCGGCTCTCTTCCTCGTGAAAGACCACCGCCTCGATCACCGTGCCGCCGCGCCCGCCCAGTTCCCTGGGCAGGGTGATGCCGGCAAAGCCGCCGTCATAGAGCGCGCGCTGCCAGGCCCGGCCGCGACGGGCCTCCTCGGCATCTTCCAGCCTTTCGCCCTCGCGCAGCGCGTGCGCCGGGGCATGGGCGGCCAGCCATGCACGCGCCTCGGCGCGGAAGGCGGCCTCTTCAGGGGTATCGTTGAAATCCATGATGGCGGTTCCCGTTGGCTCAGGCGGAATGGGCGATCAGGCGGTCGGCCCACACCTCGCGCCCGCCCAGGCTGAGCGCCAGCGTGCGCTCGCGGCGATAGTAGAAGTGGCAATTGGCCTCGAAAGTATAGCCGATGCCGCCATGCACCTGAATGTTCTCGCGCGCGGCATTCTTGAAGGCGGCCAGCGCGGTGAGGCGGGCGGCGGCGGCGGCGGCGGGCAGCTCGTCGGGCGCGTTCTGGGCCGCCCAGCCGGCATAATAGGCGTTGGACAGCGCCAGCTCTATGGCGACGGCAATGTCGGCCAGCCGATGCTTGATCGCCTGATAGCTGGCCAGCGAACGGCCGAAGATCTGCCGGTCCAGCGCATATTCGCGGGCCATGGTCAGGCACGCCTGCGCCCCCCCCACGGCTTCGAACGCGGCCTGCACGGCGGCTTGATCGAGCAGGCGGGCCAGTGTGTCGGCATCGCCCGCCAGCAGTTCAGCCTTTGCCCCGGCGAAGCTTATGGCGTGGTGCCCGCGCAGCTGATCGAAACTGTCGAGCCGGGTGCGTGATACTTCCGGCTGATCGAGGTCGACCAGCGCAAAGGCTTGCGCGCCGCCGGCATTGACCAGCACCACCGCGAAACCGGCCACGCCGCCGTCCGCCACCGGGCTTTTGGTGCCGGTGATGCGGCCCTCATTCCCGGAGGTGGCGGCAAAGGTGGTGGCGGGCAGGGCCGCGCGCCAGTCGGCCGGGCCCTCGGCATAGGCGAAGGTGCCGATCTTCTCGCCGCTGGCAATGCCGGGCAACCACGCGGCCTGTTGCGCCGCGCTGCCACAGGCGGAAAGCGCGCCCCCGGCCAGCACGACCGAGGAGAAAAATGGCAGGCAGGCATTGGCCCGGCCCAGTTCGAGGCTGATCACCGCGAGATCGAGCGCCGTCAGGCCCAGCCCGCCATGCGCCTCGGCAATCGCCGCGCCCAGAAAGCCCATCTCGCCCAGCTCGCGCCACAGGGGGGCATCGAGTTCGGCGCCCTCGCCGATCAGCTGGCGCAGCCGCGCAGGGGGCGACCGCTCTGCCAGCAGGCCGCGCGCCTGTTCGGCCAGCATCTTCTGTTCGTCCGAAAGGTCGAAATTCACGGGGTTCGATGCCTCTTCTGTCTGGGGCGCGCGGAAATGCGCGGCGCGCCTGTGGCCTTACAGGATGCGGGCGCCTTCGGGGCCGCGATGAAAGATGCCGCTGCCGCGCACCACGGGGGTGCCATCCACGCTGAGCAAGCCTTGGGTGAACACCATCCGCTTGGTCTGGCGCAGCACGGTGCCCCGGCACTCCACCCAGTCGCCGACGCTGACGGGTGCGAGGTAATCCAGCGTGAGGTTGACGGTGAGCAGAAACACACCGGATATATCGGGCAGCGCCAGGCGGGCGCCGATCGGCAGCATCTGGTCCATGAAGGTGGCCAGCCAGCCGCCGTGGCACTTGCCGGTGGCGCTGCAGTGCAGTTCCGCGATCCGCATGCCGAACACCGCGTCCGCACCCTCGCCGTGGCGGAAGATCTGCCCCTGATTGGAACCAAAGCCGCCGGGGAATGCCATCGGCACAAAGCCCGCCGGCGGCCGGGCCTGTTCCAGTTCAAGCGCACCGTAGGACATGGCGGTCAGAGCGCCTCGATGATGGTGACATTGGCCAGGCCGCCGCCCTCACACATCGTCTGGAGGCCATACTTCAGCCCGCGCGCCTTCAGCGCGTGGATCAGCGTGGTCATAAGCTTCGCGCCCGAGGCGCCCAGCGGATGGCCCAGCGCGATGGCCCCGCCATTGACGTTGAGGCGCGCGGGGTCGGCGCCCAGATGCTTGAGCCAGGCCATCGGCACCGGCGCGAAGGCCTCGTTCACTTCATACAGGTCGATGTCGCCGATCTTCATGCCGGCGCGGGCCAGCGCCTTCTCGGTGGCGAACAGCGGTTCTTCCAGCATCACCACGGGGTCGCCGCCGGTCACGGTCATCTGCACGATGCGGGCCAGCGGCGTGAGGTTGTGCTGCTTCACCGCCCGTTCCGAGGCGATCATCACCGCGGAGGCGCCATCGGTGACCTGGCTGGAAGTGGCGGCGGTGATGGTGCCGCCCTCCATCAGCAGCTTCACATTGGCCATGCCCTCGGCCGAGACATCCCAGCGGATGCCCTCGTCCACCGTGTGCATGGCGGGGCCTTCGGCGGTTTCGATGGCCAGCGCCAGGATTTCGGCGGCAAAGGCGCCATCCCGCGTGGCGCGCTGGGCGCGCAACTGGCTTTCGAGGCCAAAGGCGTCCAGCATCTCGCGGGTGAAGCCCCATTTGCGGGCGATCATCTCGGCCCCGCCGAACTGGCTGAAGCCTTCGATGCCGAAGCGCTGCTTGATGGAGGCGGGCATGATGTCGAGCCCGGCATTGCCGTTAACGGGCGCATTGGCCGAGGTGCCCATGGGCACGCGCGACATGCTTTCCGCCCCGGCGGCGATAACCAGATCCATTGTGCCGGCCATGATGGCTTGCGCGGCGAACTGCACCGCCTGCTGCGACGAGCCGCACTGCCGCTCCACCGTTACCGCCGGCACGCGTTGCGGCAGGCCCGACGCCAGCACGGCATTGCGGCCGATGTTGTTGGACTGCTCCGCCGCCTGGGTGACGCAGCCGAAGATGACATCCTCGACGGCATCGCCGGCGACGCCCGCGCGGGCCACCACCTCGTTCAGCGCCGCCGCGCCCAGATCAGCCGGATGCCAGCCTGCCAGCCGGCCATTGCGCCGCCCGCCAGCGGTGCGCGTTGCTGCAACGATATAGGCCTCGGCCCTATGTTCGGCCATGTGTTCCGCTCCACCAATGAATGAAGGAAGATATTAAACGTAGTATAACATGTGCGATTCGCTAGCCACTTTCCGTGGGGCAAGCAACAGCGGTCCGGGATTTCGTCGGTTGGATGCAACCTATCTAACGTAGTGTACTATCAAATCTCTGCGGCAGGCAAGCGCGGATCGGCATCGACCGGCGGCTCTCCCTGTGCCGTGGCGCCTCGCGCCCGCAACCTATGCCCACCCTCCGCCCGGGGAAAGGGGCGCGGCGGAATCATCGCATGCCTGTGGCCCTTCGCGACATACGGCGGTTGGCAATCCGGCCCGCCATGCTACCCGGTGGCTGGCAACACCATCACAGGATTCAGCATGGGCGAGGAAAACCCCGGACCGGCCTTCTATTTCGAGCGTGACGGCGAGGCCTTCGTGCCAAGCCGCCTCACCCTCAGCCCCTGGAACCGCAATGCTATCGCCGGAGGATCTACGGCGGGGCTGCTGGGGGCGATTATCGACGAGGCGGGCTTCGATCCCGCTTTCGAACCCTGCCGGTTTACCCTCGACATCCTGGGGATCGTGCCCGCCGTGCCGCTGGTCTCGCGGGTGACGGCGCTGCGCATGGGGCGGCAGATGCAGCTCCACCGCATCGAACTGTTGGCGGATGGTTTGGCCGTGGCCCAGGCGCATCTGGTGCTGGCACGCCATCTGGAGACGCCGCGCTTCCTTCCCGCCAGCGCCTATCCCCCGCCAGACGGGCTGGAGGAGCAGCCATTCCCCGGCAGCCGCAGGACAGGCGGCATTGTCCGCACAAAGCCGGTGATCGGCGGCGCGCGGACCCCGGGGCGGGGCGTGGTATGGCTGGCCATGGAGGGACAGGTCATCCGGGGAGCCGAGGCCAGCCCCTTTGCCAAGGCCTGCCTGTTTGGTGATTTCGGCAATGGCATGGGCAGCGTCACCCGGCCCGAGGAGTGGAGCTTTGCCAATCTGGATATCACGCTGAACTTTTTGCGCCGCCCGCGTGGCCACTGGTTCCTTATCGATGCGGAAACGGAAATGGCCGGCAATGGCCACGGGCTGGCGCGCAGTATCTTTGCCGATGCGGACGGCATTTACGCCCATGGCAGCCAGACGGTATTCGTGGCGCCGGGCGGCGGAAACATCCCCGTCGCCGGCGCTTGATTTATATTACCTGGTTATATATCTCGGCCGCAAACGCGCCCGCGCTTGCGGCCCTTCAGCCCGGTGATTTGTTTGCCACCGGGCGGGCTGCGGGTTGACGGACCGAATTGCCGGGTGAACAATCAATTCACACCCAACACACCATTTGGCCCCATGGCCAAAGCCCAAGGATAAAGATCATGGCCGAAGCCTATATCATCGACGCCGTCCGCACCCCCCGCGGCATTGGCAAGCCCGGCAAGGGCGCGCTGTCGCATCTTCACCCGCAACACCTGAGCGCCACGGTGCTGAAGGCCCTGAAGGAGCGCAACCACCTCGACACCGCCACGGTGGACGACGTGATCTGGTCGACCTCCAGCCAGAAGGGCAAGCAGGGCGGCGACATGGGCCGCATGGCCGCGCTGGCCGCCGGCTATGACGTGCAGGCCTCCGGCGTTACGCTGGATCGCTTCTGCGGCGGTGGCATCACCGCGGTCAATCTGGCCGCCGCGTCGATCATGTCGGGCATGGAAGATTGCGTGATTGCCGGTGGTTGCGAAATGATGAGCTACACCGCTACCCTCGGCGCCGAAGAGGCCAACGCCGGCATCGCCCCGCTGGGCATGGGCGCTGGCAATGCGGCGCTGGATGCGCTGCACCCGCAATCGCACCAGGGCGTGTGCGGCGATGCCATTGCCTCGCTGGAAGGCATCAGCCGCGAGGACGTGGACGCGCTGGCGCTGGCCAGCCAGCAGCGCGCCGCCACCGCCATTGCCGAGGGCCGTTTCGCCAAGAGCGTTATCCCCGTGCTCAACGAGAATGGCAGCGTCGCGCTGGACCGCGAGGAGTTTCCGCGCCCTGAAACCACCGCCGAAACGCTGGCCACGCTGAAGCCCTCTTTCGGCGCCATCGCCAATTTCGATCTGGGCGAGGGGAACACCTTCGCCAAGCAGATCCAGCGCCGCTATCCCGATCTGGAGATCACGCCTGTCCACCATGCCGGCAACAGCTCGGGCGTGGTCGACGGCGCGGCGGCCCTGCTGCTCGCGTCGAAGGAATATGCCGACGAGCACGGGCTGAAGCCGCGCGGGCGCGTGGTGGCCTTTGCCAATATCGGCGATGACCCCACGCTGATGCTCAATGCCCCGGTGCCGGCGGCCAAGAAGGTGCTGGCCAAGGCCGGCCTCACCACCGACGACATCGACGTTTGGGAAATCAACGAGGCCTTTGCCGTGGTCGCGGAAAAGTTCATCCGCGATCTCAAGCTCGACCGCGCCAAGGTGAACATCAACGGCGGCGCCTGTGCGCTGGGCCACCCGATTGGCGCCACCGGCGCGGTGCTGATCGGCACGGCGCTGGACGAGCTGGAGCGCAGCGGCGGCCGCTATGGGCTGGTCACCATGTGTGCGGCTGGCGGCATGGCCCCGGCCGTGATTATCGAAAAGCTGTAACTTTTGGGCCGGGGCGCCGCTGCGGCGCCCCCGGCCTTTACCCGCTGCGGGCAATGGCCCGGCTGTGCCTGCCATCCCGGTGTGGCGGCGCGGGCAATCAGGAGCGTATCGCGTGACCACCGAGCCTGTTCTGACCGAGACCATCGGCCACACCCTCGTTATCACCATCAACCGGCCAGAGGCGCGCAACTCGATCAACGCCGCCGTGCATCTGGGCATTGGCGAGGCGATGGAGCGCGCCGAGCACGACCCCGAGATCCGGGTGGTGGTGCTGACCGGCGCGGGGGACAGGGCGTTTTGCGCCGGTGCGGATCTGGTGGCCCTGTCGCGCGGCGAGGCGCTGATGCCGGGGGAGCCGGAAAAGGCGGCATGGGGGTTTGCCGGTTTCGTCAAACATCCGATTTCCAAGCCGGTGATCGCGGCGGTCAATGGTTTCGCGCTGGGCGGCGGCACCGAGCTGGCGCTGGCCAGCGATCTGGTGGTGGCGGCCGACAGTGCCCAATTCGGCCTGCCGGAGGTGAAACGCGGCATCATCGCCGGGGCGGGCGGCGCATTCCGGCTGGCCCAGCAATTGCCGCGCAAGCTGGCCATGGAATTCCTGTTGACCGGCGAGCCTTTCAGCGCAGCGCGCGCGCTGGAGCTGGGGCTGGTGAATGCGGTGGTGCCGCTGGATGGGCTGATGCCCGCCGCGCTGGCCCTGGCCGAAAAGATCGCCGCGAATGCGCCGCTCTCGGTGCAGGCCTCCAAGCGGATCGCGATGGGCATCGTCGATGGCAGGCAGGCCGCCGATGACGCATTCTGGCAACAATCCGGCAGCGAGGCGCGCGCGGTGATGCGCAGCGAGGATGCGAAGGAAGGCCCCCGCGCCTTTGCCGAAAAGCGTGCCCCCGCGTGGAAGGCACGCTGATGACCGGCTTCGATCCAGACCGCATTCCCGTCATCATCGGCGTGGGCCAGGTGAACGACCGGCCCGAGGATCCCGATGCGGGCCTCGATTCGCTGGGGCTGTTGGCGGCGGCCCTGCGCGAGGCCGAGCGCGATGCCAAAAGCGACCGGAGCGGGGACATCCTCGCCCGGCTCGACAGTCTGGCGATCGTCGACCAGATCAGCTTTCGCGAACTGGGCAATCTGTGCGCACCGCTGGCCGCCGCGATCGGGGCCAACCCGCGGGTCAATTACCAATCGCCCGCGCCGCATGGCGACACGCCGATCCGCCTGCTGAACGAGGCGGCCAACCGCATCGGCGCCGGCGAAATCGCGCTGGCGGCGGTTGTGGGCGGCGAGGCGCTGCGCACGGCGGCGGGGCGGATGGCGAAGAAAAAGGGCGCCGGCGAGGCCCCGTTCGACGCGATGCGCGCCGCCTCCACCCGGCGCGAGCCGACCTCTGCCCAGCGGTATGGCCTTTCCGCACCGGTGGATGTTTATCCGCTGTATGAAAACGCCACGCGGGCGGCGTGGGGCCAGTCGCTGACCGAGGCGCAGGCCGAGAGTGCCGAGATCTGGTCGCGGTTCAGCGAAGTGGCGGCGGCGGGCGAAGGGGCGTGGATTCGCCAGCCCGCCTCGCCGGCCGAGATCCTGGCGGAGGGGCCCCGCAACCGCCCGCTGGCCTTTCCCTATACCAAGCTGATGGTTGCCAATTCCTCGGTGAACCAGGGCGCGGGCTTCATCGTCGCCAGCCTGGCCGAGGCGCGGCGCCTGGGTATTTCCGAAGGCCGGATGATCCATGTCGGCATGGGTGCGGCGGCCAAGGAGCCGGGCAACGTCCTGCTGCGCGACCGCTTCGACTATTCGGTGAGCATGGAGACGGCGATTCGCCAGACGCTGGCGCTGAACGGCGTGACCGGGGCGGACTGCGATTTTGTCGAGCTTTACAGCTGCTTTCCCTGCGTGCCTAAAATGGCGCGCCGCATCCTCGATTGGCCGGTGGAACGGCCGGCCAGCGTGTTCGGCGGGTTGACCTTTGGCGGTGGGCCGATCGCCAATTACATGAGCCACGCGGTGGTGGCGATGGTGGACAAGCTGCGGGCGGGCGGGCGCAATGGCTTCCTCTTCGCCAATGGCGGCTTTGCCACCGATAACCACTGTATCGTGCTGTCGAACCAGCCGATGGCGGCGACCTTCCCGCAGGATTTCGATTTTCAGGAGCAGGCCGATGCGGCGCGCGGAGCTATTCCGCCGCTGGAGGAAGCCTATTGCGGCCCGGCCAGCGTGGAAAGCTACACCGTGTTTCACGACAGGGCCGGCGAGCCGACATCTGGCGTGGTGGTGGCGCGGGGCGCACAGGGGCAGCGCACGCTGGCGCATGTGGATACCAGCGATGGCGACCTGCTGGCGTTCTTCACCTCGGGCGCGGCGCAGCCCGTGGGTGCGGCCGGGCGGATTGTTGATCGGGGCGCGGCTGGCCGTTTCTGGCTCGCCTGAGGGGAACGGACATGGCGACATTTGATCTGACCGGGCGCACCGCGCTGGTCGCGGGCGCTTCTTCCGGGATTGGCGCGCAATTCGCCGTGAAGCTGGCGGAGGCCGGGGCCCGCGTGGTGCTGGGCGCGCGCCGCACCGATTTGACCGGCCAGCTGGCCGAGCGCCTGCGCGCCGAGGGGCATGAGGCGCTGGCCGTGGCGATGGACGTGACCGACGAGGCCTCGGTGGTCGCGGCCTTCGATGCGGCAGAGGCGGCTTTCGGCACGGTGCATTCAATCATCGCCAACGCCGGCATCAGCGCGCCGGGCCGCACCACCGATGCGTCGCTGGACAAGGTGCGGCAGATTATCGACACGAACTATACCGGCACCTATCTGGTGTGTCGCGAGGCGGCGCGGCGGCTGATCGCCAGCGGCGCGCGCGAGCGGCAGGACGGGCGGATGGTGCTGATCTCGTCGATCACGGCGGCGCTGACCGGCGCGGGAGACACGGCCTATTCCTCATCGAAGGCGGCGGTGAACCATCTGGGCCGGGTGCTGGCGCGCGAGTGGGTGAACCAGGGCATCAATGTGAATGTGATCAGCCCGGGCTATATCATGACCGAGCTGAGCGAAGGCTTCCTCACCGGCGAGGCGGGCCAGCGTTATATCGCCAGCTTCCGCCGCAAGCGGCTGCTGCCCAACGATGCGCTGGACGACATGGTGCTATACCTGTCGTCAGACGCATCGGTGCATGTGACCGGCGCGAACATCACCATTGATGACGGCCAGTCACTCTAGGCGCTCGCTTAGGCGATGCGCCGGGCAGCGGGTGCGCGAATCAATACTCCCGGAATCGATCCCCCCGGAATCAATTCCCCCCAATCAATCCCCCAATCAATCCAGCGTGAAATAGGGCACGAAGACTTCCTCGCGCTGTTCGAAGGCGACGGAAACCGGCTTGCCGATGGCGATGTCGGCCAGATCGTCGCAGCGCAGCTGGGCGGTGATTCGCACGCCGGGCTGATCGTCCAGATCGACGATGGCCAGCGCATAAGGCACTTCCAGATCGGGAATCCACTGCTGGCGGTTGATGGTGAAGGTGTGCACCGTGCCGCGACCGCTGGCCAGCATCGGCGCCACATCGCGCGACAGGCAGACCGGGCAAACCAGCTGCGGCGGGTTGATCCGGTGATCGCAGGCCTTGCAGGCCATGATGCGCAGCTCGCCCCTCTCGCCCGCAGTCCAGTAGGCTTCGTTTTCGGGCGTAATCTCGGGCAGAGGCAGTGGCATGTGAACAATATCCTTCCCAAAAACCGACGGCTTGTTAGTAACGGTGTTCGTAATCGGGCGAGGCGGCAGACGCAAGCCCGACGAAGGGCCGCAAAGCATGGGCCCGGCAATGAAAGGGATCAGGATGAAAGCGGCAATCACGGGTATTGGCATGTCGAAGGTGGGGCGCAACCTCAACCGCCCCTGCATCGAGCTGCTGGCCGATGCGGCGCAGGAAGCGCTGGCCGATGCCGGCCTGACGCGCGACGATATCGACGGGCTGACCACCTATCCCGGCAAGGCCAATGGCGGGCCGGGCATGTCGCCGCTGGGCATCACCGAGGTGCATGAGGCGCTGGGGCTGAACACGCGCTGGCATTCCGGCGGTTCGGAAGGCCCGGCGCAGATGGCGCCGATCATGGTGGCGGCCATGGCGGTTTCCACCGGCATGGCGCGGCATGTGATGTGCTTTCGCGCGCTGACCGAATCCTCTTCGCAATCGGCGGGCAACCGGGCCAGCGTGGTCGGCGGCGGCGGCGGCAGAATGGGCGGATGGGCCGCTGGGCTGGCGACGGTCGGCGCGGTTTCCGCCGCCAACTGGGCCGCGCAATTCGCCCAGCGCCGCGCCTATGAATTCGGCGCCACGCGCGAGCAGCTTGGCGTGCAATGCGTGCTGCAACGCGCCAATGCCCAGCTCAACCCGCGCGCGGTGTTCAACGGCAAGACCATGACCATGGAGGACTACCTGTCCTCGCGCATGATCTCCGATCCGCTCGGCATGCTCGATTGCGACATTCCTATCGACGGCGCCTGCGTGGTGATCGTCTCGGCTGCCGACGCCGCCAAGGACCTGCGCAAGGCACCGCTGTCCATTGCCAGCATGGGCGCCGGCCTTAACCGCGACAGTTGGGACCAGCGCCCCGACCTGACCCAGATGGCCGCGCTCGAATCCGCGCAGACCATGTGGGCCAAAACGGATTTCAAGCCCGACGATATCGACGTGGCGGGCCTCTATGACGGCTTCAGCACCTTCGTGCCGATGTGGCTGGAGGCCTTTGGCGTTTGCGCCAGGGGCGAGGGCGAGGCCTTCATCGCCGCGGGCGGCACGGGGCTGACCGGGGCCACCCCCACCAACACCGGCGGTGGCCAGCTTTCCGCCGGGCGCCTGCATGGCTTTGGCCATCTGCACGAAGTGTGCACCCAGCTGTGGGGCGAGGGCGGCGGCCGGCAGGTGGCCGATGCCCGCACCGGCGTGGTCGGCATGGGCGGCGGGCCGCTGGCCGGGGCGATGTTGCTGCATCGGGGGTGAGGTTCGAGGGACGGGGGAAGACTTGGGGGTGTTACACCCCCAAACCCCATTACTGTTGACGTTGGTGCGCAATATTGGCGTCGCGCCTCGCCGCAAAGCGGCTATAACAGCCTGCGGAGCGGCGGCCTTGCGCTAGGATGAACCCCTGGCGCCATGCCGACAGGGAAGGGGTGCAGGGGCTAGCCCCTGCATAGTCCCCCCTGCCTTCACACCTCCCAAACGATCGGCAGATTGCGCACCGACAGCAGCCCGGGCACCACCGTGGTGTCGGCGCCCGGCTTCACCCGGAAGGGCTGCGGGATGCGGGTGAACCACTCGTCCAGCAGCACGCGCAATTCGCGCCGGGCCAGATGCGCGCCAAGGCACATGTGCACGCCGCCGACGAAGGTGAAGTGCCGGTTGGCCTTGCGCTCGGGGTCGAACACATGCGGGGCATCGAACTGCGCTTCGTCGAAATTGCCCGACGAGTTGAAGCACATCACCGTATCGCCGGCCTTCATCTGCACCCCATGCCATTCCAGATCGGTGGTGAGCAGCCGCACGGAATTGACCAGCGGCTGCATGCGCAGGAACTCTTCCACGGCGGTGGGGATGAGAGACCGGTCGGCGCGGATGCGCTGTTGCAGGGCCTGGTCCATCGCCAGCCGGCGGAACATCTGGCTGACGGTGGAGGCCACGGTATCCAGCCCGCCCAGCCACAGGAACCAGGTCATGCCGATCACCTCGTCGTCGGTGAGCGGGCGCTTGCCATCCTGATTTTCGGCCTCGATCTGGCCGTTGGCGATGAAGCTGCCGAGGGTCTCGTCGGGGCTTGCCCGCTTTTCGGCGATGAAGCCGCGCAGATAGGCCAGAATGCCGGTTACCGCCGCCGCTTTCGTGGCCAGCGAATCCTCGTGCAGAATGTCCCATTCCCAGGCGAGGAACTGGTCGAACATGGTGAAGGGAAAGCCCATCAGGTCCAGGAACACCCGCACCGGAAAGACGCGGCCGAAATCGTGGGATGCGTCGACCTCGCCCTTTTGCGCGAAGCTGTCGATCATGCCGCCGATGGTGGCGCGGATGCGCGGCTCCATCGTCTTCATCGCCACCGGGGTGAACCATGGGTTGAGGAACTTGCGGTATTTGGCGTGGTCCGGCGGATCAATGCCCAGCGGTATCGAGGGGAAGGTCTCGCCGGCCAGCGCCTGGAACTGCGCCGCGCCTTTCGTTGAGAACAGCGTGTGGTCCTCGTAGACGCGGCGGATGTCGTCGTAGTGCGACACCACCCACGAGCCATGTTCGGCACCGGGTGATGGCCAGGGGTAGAAATGGATGCGCGGCATCTCGGCCGAGCGCATCACGTCGCAGGTGAGGTAGGGGTCGGCCAGATCGTTGGCGATCTTGCCATTGGCAAAGCGCGTGTCGAGCACCAGCTCTGCCGGGACATGGGCGGGGGCGGGTGGCGCGTCGGCCGGGGCGGGGCCGATCGGGAATGTGGTGGTCGTGGTCATCAGATCTGTCCTTCCGCAGGGTGGTGGCGGCCGAGCAGCAGGTGGGCGAAGCTGCCATCGCCACCAAAGCTGCGCACCAGCAGATAGGCGAGGCTGAAGCAGCCGCCGCCGACAAAGGCGCCCATGGCGATGAGCGGGCCCAGCCACTTGTTCGTCGCCGTGAGACCAAGCCACAGGCCCATCAGCACCAGATGCGCGGCAAAGTCTATGTTGAACTGGCCGCGCCAGGGGTGGGCCATGTCGCCCATGAAGAATTGGCCGGCGGACGCCGTGCCCATCATGTGGATGGCGCGAAAAGTGGCCCAGGCCACCACCAGCCATAATGCCAGTAGGATCAATCTGATCAGGCGCATCACATTCTCTCCCGCTTCTATCGAGCTTTCGCCGGCATCAGCCAGCGGGGCCGCGCTCAGAGAGGATCACTGGTGCGGGTTCGTCCGTCTTACCAGGTGGGGCCGCGCGCATACCGCCACAGGCGGCGCACGATAAATCCATCAGGCGAGTCCTCTCCAGAACGGCCACCCGCCCTATGTAAACCCGTATTTACTTGCCGACAAGGGAGATGCGCGAGATTAAATCGTGGTCGCGCGGGGGCGGCACGGCGCGGTTGCGTGTGTCGGCGGCCTATCCTCGGGCCAGCGCCCGCTCGCGCTCGAAATCCACGACGGGACAGGCGCAGGCCTCGAAGGGCCGTTCCGCAAGGGGCCGCAGACCCGGGCAGGGCACCAGCGCCGAGTGCAGGAACCACGCCGCCGCCGCGATCATGTCGGCGGCGCCGGGGCCATCAGCGGTGGGCATCAGCGGCGCGACCGCCCCCAGCCGTTCCAGCATGATCAGCACCGTGCCGGCGATGGCCTTTGGCGCGACGGGCATGGGCTGGCTCGCGCCGGATCGCGCGGCGGCGATTTTGGCGGCCAAGGCATCGAGCAGGGGCCTGATCTGGCGATAGCGCGCCGCGACGAATCGCGCGTCGCCTTCCTCGCCAGCCATGTTGCGCACGCGGAACACGGTGCGATGCCGCTGCCACTGCGCGACGTAGCATTCGACAAATCGCCGGGCGCGGTCGATGCCGGTGGGCCCCGACAGATCAGCCGCGAGGATGGCCTCCATCTCCGGGGTCACCTGCCCGGCGTGTTCCAGGGCCGCCAGCACGACATCGGCCACGCCGTCAAAATAGACATAGAAGGTGGCGGATGAGGTGCCGGCCACCTTGGCGACCTGGGCGACGGTGGCATCGCGCAGGCCAACCGTTTCGAGCAGGCCAATGGTGGCCTCGATCAGCCTGTGGCGGGTGCGCGTGCCCTTGGCGCCGATCTTCTGGCCGTTCTGGTTGCAGATCCGCCCGGGCGGGGGCGGCTCGATGGCGGCAAGCGCGTGCGCCGGGTCGGCTGGTTCTGTCGGGCGGGCGAAGGGGGGCGCGGCCCGAGGGCCGGCGTGTCTCATGCGGGTCTGGTGGTTGCGTGTCATGGCGGCAGGCGCTCCCGCGTCGGTCGTGGCCGAATGGGTGGGCCCAAGGGCACGTGCCCGCAATTGCCGGGCGTCTCCGGGGGAAGCCGGGGACTGGCCTATCGTGCATCGCGGCCTCGGCCCGCCGGGAAGAACGCGACTGCCCGGCGGGAGGCAGCCCCCTGCCATGGCGTGTGGCCAGGGCAGGGGGCGCTTGCCTTGCTTACTCGGCCGGCTCCGTCGTCAGCAGCTCGGGGTCCTGCGTCAGCGAGGCCCAGACATCCGCCGCGGTGACCGGGCGATCGACGCTGCCCTGAATGCGGGCGTCGCTGCCCGGTAGGGAGACCTCGGCGGTATCCACCCCGGTGGCCAGCTTGCGCAGGGCGCCGACGGTGGCCTTGTCGCGTCCGCCGGCCTGGGCGATGTTGTCTGCCGCGAAGAAGCGGTAGACGTTCTCGTGGGTCACCTTCTGGATCACCGGCTCGGGCAGAACCTTCACGTTCTCCCACAGCTCTTCGGCCACATGCGGCCAGGTGCAGTCGGAATGCGGATAATCGCATTCATAGGCGATGATGTCCTCGCCCACTTCCTGATACTGGCGGCAGCCGAACTTGTCCTCGATGAAGCAGGTGAGGAAGTGCTCGCGGAACACTTCGCTGGGCAGCTTGCCGCCCCAATCGCACCGCACCCAGGCGCCGTGGTGGCGATAGGTGAAGTCGGCGCGTTCCAGCAGATAGGGGATCCAGCCGATGCCGCCTTCGGACAGCGAGAACTTCAGGTTCGGGTAACGCAGCAGCGCGCGCAGATGCATCAGATCGGCCGCGTCGTTGGAAATCGCCATTGGCATCGACGTGATCCAGGCGGAAATCGGCGATTGCTCCGAGGCATAGCCCGGGGTGGCGCCGGTGCCGATGTGGGTGTTGAGCACGACGTGGTGGTCGTTGCAGAAGGCCCACAGCGGCTCCCACTGCGGGTCGTGGATGGGCTTAAGCCCCTTGACCGCCGGGTTGGCCGGGAAGGTGATCGAGCGGCAGCCCTTCTTGAACAGGCGCTTCAGCTCGCGCATCGTGGCGTCGATGTCCCACAGCGGCAGCACGCCGGTGGGGATATAGCGGCCGGGGAACGGGCCGCACCACTCATCGATGTGCCAGTCGTTATAGGCCTGCACGACGCGCTCGGCCAGGGCCTTGTCCTTGGCATCCCACAGCCACGAGCCGTCGAACAGGATGAAGGTGGGGAAGCACACCGAGCTGAAGATGCCGCCGACGTTCATGTCGTCGATGCGGGCCTTGGGGTCCCAGGCGCCCTTGCGCATCTGCTCGATATTGAGCGGCTCCATGCCGTATTCTTCCTTGGGGCGGCCGACGACGGCGTTGAGGCCGACGTTGAACTGGCGCTTGCCCTCGGGCTCCCACACCCAGGCGGCCTGCCCGTCGGGGCGGTGGATATATTGCGGCATCTTGGACAGCAGTTCCTTGGGAACATGCGCGTCGAACATCGTCGGGGGCTCGACGATGTGATCGTCGACGCTGGCGATTACCAAGTCTTCCAGTTTCAGTGCCATCCTGTCCTCCTGCGGCAAATTGCTTGCTGCGGCAGAAGTGACAGAATGTCGGTTTTATCCATTGATTCAGATCAAATAGGCAAAAATCGCAAACAAAGGCGGGCGGCCGGGTAACGCGCACGACAAAGGGCGCCCACCGCGAGGAAGGCGCCCCTGCGCGGCGGCAGTCGTCAGCGCCTAGTTGCGCATCACCCAGCCGCCATCGACGTTGAGGGTTTGCCCGGTCATCCACCGGCCCGCCTCCGACACCAGCAACAGCAGCGCGCCGCACAGCGCATCGGGCGTGTCGCGGCCCTGAATCGGGCATTTGGCCTCGACGAATTGCACCAGCGGGCTGTCGTCCGGCGTCAGCGACAGCCCGGCGTCGCTCTTGGTCATGCCCGGGCCAATGGCATTCACCCGGATGTTCATGGCGCCCATTTCCGTGGCCAGCGCTGTGGTGACGCCCACCAGCGCGATCTTGGTGACGCCATAGAAGCTTTGCGACGGAAAGGCACCGGCCGAAACCTGATTGACGATGGCGCCGCCGCCGCGCTCCGCCATGAAGGGGGCCACGACCTGGGCGCAGTTCACCGCCCCCCACACATTCACCGCCATGCCCTTATCGAAGCGGGCGCGGTCGGTCTGGATGAGGGGCTTGTCGGTGATTTCCACCATCAGCGCCGCATTGTTCACCAGAATGTCGATACCGCCGAAGGTCTCGCGGGCCTTTGCCGCCATGGCCGTGGCCGAATCGCTGTCGGTGATGTCGACCTGCACCGCCACCGCCTTGCCGCCCGCCGCGGTGATTTCGTCGGCGACCTTTGCCGCCCCCTCGCCGTTCAGGTCGGCGACGACCACGCTGGCGCCGGCATTGGCCAGCGCAATGGCATAGGCCCGGCCGATGGAATTGCCGCGCCCGCCGGCGCCGGTGACGATCGCCACCTTGCCGTCCAGGCGAAAGACGTCATTGTTGAAATCGCTCATCCTCGTTCTCCCCGTTCTTTCACTTGGCGAAAAGGCTGGCGCCCGCGCCGATGGTTACCGTCTTGCAGAATTGATCGATTCCAGCCTCGCTTGTTCCCCGCCGAAGCCTGCAATGCCCACAGCGCGCGTAAGGGTTGATCTGGACGCCGCCATTCCCGCAGAGGCCGCCGGTTGGAGAGTGGCCGCGTCTCCGGGCACCATTTGCATGTGCAAGGCGTGATCCACCGGGTTTGCTCTCTTTCAGTTGAGGCAGGGCGCCGCTATGCCGAGCGACCAACCCGGGGCGCGGAGCGAGGGGAGTTTTCCCGCGGCGCGTGTGCCGGCTCCGCTACTTGGGTAGCCATGAGTCGATCTCCTCTCTTGCCGCTAAGTAAATGAAGGTTTACATTTCTGTCAATGGCCGACGCAGACCCCCAACAGCCAACCCGAAGCACCGAGCGTGGCACCCGGCCGGCGCCGCGGCGCGATGCGCAGCGCACCCGCGCCGCCATTCTCGCCGCCGCGCAGGAATGCTTCTCGCAGCGCGGCTATCTGGAAACGCGCGTGCGTGACATCACCGCCGCCGCAGGGGTCAATCCCGCGCTGGTGAGCCGCTATTTCGGCTCCAAGGAAAAGCTGTTCGAGGCAGCGCTTGCCAATTTGCTGGACGTGACGATGCTGATCGACGGCCCGCGCGCGGCATTTGGCGAGGCCATGGTGGCGTTGCTGGGCGGCAACCCGCGCATTCGGACCAACCCCCTGCCGATGATGCTGCGGGCCAGCGCCGATGCCGGGGCCCGGGCCATCACCACCCGGCTGCTCACCCAGGCCATTCTGGAGCCCCTGACCCTGTGGTTTGGCCCGGCCGAGGGGGAGTCGCGGGCGGCGCGGTTCATGCTGCTGGGTGCCGGCCTCACGCTCTACCGGGAGGTCTATCCGCTCGCGCCCCTTACCGAGCTGGACGCGGGCACCCGCCAATGGCTGGTTTCGGCGTTTCAGTCTCTGGCCGATTGACGCTCGCCTATTGCCTCGGCCCATCGGTCTTGGCACTGTCGCGCGATGGCCCAGATCACTGAAAAGCTGCGCGCGATCATGGCGCTGGATCCCGCGCGGGCGGAAATCGATTTTGCCGGCCGCAACTATAGCTGGGGCGAGATTGCCGGCGTGGTCGCCACCATCGAAAGCCTGCTGGCGGGCATGGGCCTGCCGCCAGAGGCGCGGGTGGGGGTGATGCTGCGCAACCGGCCCGGGCATATTGCCGCGATGGCCGCCGTGCTGTCGAGCGACCGCTGCCTCGTCTCGCTGAACCCCATCCTGCCCGATGCGAAGCTGTTTGCCGAGGTGGCGGGGCTGGGTCTGCCGGTCATCATCGCCGACGAGGGCGATGTCGCCCGCCCCGGCGCGGCCGAGGCCGTTGCCCGCGCGGGCACTGCGGCCATCGTCATTGGCGCGGGGCTGGAGGGGGCCTGGCTGCTGCCCGGCCACGAGCGGCCGATGGGCGCGATCGGCACCTCGCCCGGCGTTGCCATCGAGATGCTGACCAGCGGCACCACCGGCAACCCCAAGCGCGTGCCGCTGAGCCGCTCGGCTTTCGATGCCAGCCTGGAAGCCTTCACCCGCTATGAGCGGGGCCGCGCCTTCTCGGACGCGCCGGTGTTGCGTTCCGGCGTGACGATGGTGATAAACCCTTTAACGCATATCGGCGGCATTTACGGTTGCATCGGCGCGCTGGTCGCCGGGCGCAAGATCGCGCTGCTGGAGAAGTTCACCGTGGCCGGCTGGGTGGACATGGTGCGTCGGCACCGGCCGAAAGTGGCGCCGGCGGTGCCCTCGGCGCTGCGCATGGTGCTGGAGGCCGATGTGGACCCGGCCGATCTCTCCAGCCTGTCAGTCATCATCGCCGGCACCGCGCCGACGCCGCCCGAACTGGTGGATGCGTTCTATGCCAAATTCGGCGTGGCGGTGTGCACCAATTATGGCGCCACCGAACTGGTGGGCGCGGTCGCGGGATGGAGCCTTGACGATTTCCGCGCCCATTGGGCCGAAAAGCGCGGCGCCGCCGGGCGGGTTCATGCGAACATAGCGGCGCGCATTGTCGATGCCGCAAGCGGCGCGGTGCTGCAGTGTGGCGCGGAAGGCCTGCTGGAGCTGAAGGGCGAGCAACTGGCCAATGGCGGCCAATGGCTGCGCACCACCGACCGGGCGGTGCTGGATGCCGACAATTTCCTGTTCATCCGGGGCCGGGCCGACAATGCCATCATCCGCGGCGGCTTCAAGGTCCAGCCGGACGATGTCGTCAGCGCCCTGCAAGAGCATCCGGCCATTCGCGAGGCGGCGGTGGTGGGCGTGCCGGACGAGCGGCTGGGGGCGGTGCCGGCGGCGGCGATTATCCTGAAGGCGGGGGCCGTGGCGCCGGGCGAGGACGAGCTGCGGGCCTTTCTGAAGCAACGGCTGGTGGCCTATCAGGTGCCGGTGCATTTCCGCATTGTCGCCGATTTTCCGCGCACGCCTTCGATGAAGCCCTCGGCGCCCGGCTTGCAGGCGCTGTTCGCGGGCTGATCGGGGTGCGGGTGCCCATGCCGGGGGGCGATTATTAGCTGGCCCCGGCGCTGGCAACTGTGCTCCAATGGCGCCGATGCCGCCCGCTGCGGCCCCGACATGTTTCAGGATTTCGCGCCATGACCCAGCCCCAGCAGTTCCCTTTTGCCCGCCAGTCGGCCGGCTATGCGCCGCTGCGGCGGCCCGGCTCGATCCGGCGCACCACCTCGATCGATTCCGATTGGCCCGAGGGCTATGGCAAACCGTGGGAGATGATCGGCCGCGCCCGCGACCTGCTTACGCCATTTGACGACGGGCCGCCGGTGGTGCTCGCCACGGGCGGCTACCGCATCCTCGCCTCGCCGGTGCGCGAGATCTTGGAGGTGACGCTGGAGACGCCGGATCCGCGCGAGGCCGAGCTGGTCGGCGTGCGCGCCGGTGGGGCCAGCCGGCGCGCCATTGCCCGCACCCTGCCCGATCTGACCGGCACGCCCACCTTCCAGCTGCTCGACGATTATGCCGGTGCCAGCCTGGTGGCGGGCTGGATCTGGTCGCGCTGGACCAATGACTGGATGGCGCAGGCCAGGCGCAGCGCGGCGGCCTCCACCGCCGGCCGGGCCGGGCGCATGGTCGACGTGTGCACCGGCTTTGCCACGGGCGGCAGTTCCTATAACGCCGACGGCAGCCCCGATTCCATCAACCAGTCCAGCACCGAGGTTGGCCCACTGGAGAACCCCGACGACGCCCTGGGCTGGCATGCCATGCCGGCCCAGCAGGGCCCGCGCAAACGCCGCGCCCGCCGCATAGACCTGTGGCGCGAAGGCGACATCATCAGGGTGGATTCGGGCTTTCAGGACAGTGGCAGCAACCCCGATGGCGGGCGCACGGCGATTCACGAATATCGCGTCTATGCCGAGATTGATGCCGACAGCGGGGTGCTGCTGGCCTTGCAGGCGCTGCCGCTGATCCTGCCCTATCGCGAGTGCCCGGGGGCCTCGGTGAAGGCGGCGCGGATGGTGGGGCGCAAGGTGGCGGAATTCCGCGACGAGGTGCTGGACATCCTGCCCGGCACGCTGGGCTGCACCCACCTCAACGATGTGCTGCGCGCGCTGGCCGATGTGCCACTGCTGGCGACGATGCTGCCGGAGGAGACGGCCCCGGCCTGAGGTGCCCCGCCGCCGGCCGCTTTCCGCGCCAAAATGCCGTTGGGCGCGCGGGCCGGCGCCGGGGCAAAGTGGCCGGCTCTTAGGTAATCGTTAACCCACTTTGTGCAGAGTTTGGTGGTGGCAGAATCGCCGCGTTCGCGAAGGGGCCACCCGTGCAAGCCGCATTATCCGCTCCGGGTTCCCGGGCCAATCAGCCGCTCCGGGAGGTCGTGGGCACCAAGGCGCTGGCGGGGGCATGGGTAGGCCGGCGCCCGGCCTCGCGCGAGGCCGATGGCTGGGCCGAGGCCTGGGGCGGTATGCCGCCCTCTTCCGGCGAGCCCCGGCTGATGCGCCGCGCCATGCGCGCCACCAGCCCGACCGGCCTTGCCGCCGAACACCTGCGGCTGGCGGCCGAACGTTTCGCGCATATCGACTACGCCACCGATCTGGGCAGCGACATCGGCAGCGCCCGCTGGTGGCGGGGCCTGACCCTGATGCTCGCGCTCTCCGCCTCGGCGCTGGCCTTCTGGCCGGGCTTTGCCCCTCAGCTGGCGCCGCCGCACCTGGCCGCCATGGCCGCGCCCACCGGTGCCCGGCTGCGCGAGGCCATGGCCACCGGCGCGGCCATGGACGCCGATGCGCCCGCAACGACCCTGCGGCGATCCGCGCCGCCGCGCCCGCAGATCGCCCTTGCCACCACGCTGGCCGATGGCGACACCTATAGCCAGATGTTGCAGCGGGTGGGCGTGGGCGGGGCCGATGCCGAGCAGGTTTCCGCGCTGATGGGCACGGCCATTCCGATGGGCTACATCGCCCCGGGAACCAGCTTCTCCCTTTCGCTGGATGCCGATGGCAACCATGCGCTGCAACGGGTGGAGTTTCGCACCCGCACCGATCTGGTGGTGGCGATAGAGCGCCGGGGCGACAGCTTCGAGCTGGGCATGCGGGGCAGCGGCGAGGCCGTGACTCCGCTGCCGCCGCCTCCCGCCCTTTCGGTGGCGCCTGTGCCCGTGCCCCTCTCCGCGGTTGCCCTGCCGGCCGCACTGCTGCCCAGCCCGCCGGTGGCGCTGGCACCCACACCTTCGCCCATGCGGATTCGCGGGTTGGTGGGGGCCAGCCTCTATCGCTCGGCGCGGGCGGCGGGGGCCCCGGCAATGGCGGTGCAGCAATATCTGCAAACTCTGGGCGCGCATATGGATGTCGCCGGTTTGCGACCCAACGACACCTTTGACATTATCCTCGGCCACGAGGGCGCCGGGCACCCGGACGCGCTGCTCTATGCCGGGCTGGAGCGCAATGGGCGACCCGAGGCGGCATTGGTGCGCTGGGGGCAGGGGCGAAGGGGGGGCGACACCTTCCTCGATGCCGTGGCGCCGCCGGCGCAAGCGGCGCCCGCGCATCTGCTGATGCCGGTGGCGGGCAAGGTCACCTCGGGTTTTGGCATGCGCTTTCACCCGATCCTCGGCTTTACCCGCATGCATGAGGGGATCGACCTCTCCGCCCCCTATGGCGCGCCGATCTACGCGGTGGCGCCGGGCACGGTCTCCTATGCCGGGCTGCACGGCGGGCACGGCAAATATGTGCGGCTCGAGCACTCGGGCGGCCTGGGCACCGGCTACGCGCATATGAGCCGCATCGCCGTGGCGCCGGGCACGCATGTCCGCGCGGGCGAGGTGATCGGCTATGTCGGCTCCAGCGGCCTCTCCACCGGCGCCCATCTGCACTATGAGGTCTATCGCGACGGGGAGGCGGTAAACCCGCTGACCGTGCGGTTTGGCGCGGCCGTGCGGGCGGTGATGCCGCGCAATCTGGGCGCGGTGCGCGCGCGGTTGGCGAAGTTGCTGATGGTGAAGCCGAGATAGGTTGAAAGGAAGCGGGAAGAGAGGAGTCTTGGGGTGTTACACCCCCAAACCCCCAATACTGCATGGCTAAGCGCCTGTCTCTCCAAGCGCCCCGCCGCGAAGCGGCTATATAGCCTGCGGCGCGGCCACCTGGCGCGGGGTCGAACCTATGGCGCAACTTCGACAGGGAAGGGGTGCAGGGGCTAGCCCCTGCCAAAAAACCCTTTCCCCCTGTTTGCCTTGATGCTCTAGAACGTCTCCCATGACTATTCCCAGCCCCGCCGCCAGCTTTCCCGCCACCCGCCTGCGCCGCCCCCGTGCCACCGCGTGGAGCCGGGCGATGCATCGCGAGACGCAACTCACGCCGGCCAACCTCATCTGGCCGCTGTTCGTCACCGAGGGCGTGGGCGTTGAGGAGCCGATCGCGTCGCTGCCGGGTGTGTCGCGCTGGAGTGTGGATGGCATTGTCGCCCGCGCGAAAGAGGCCGTGGATCTGGGCATTCCCTGCCTCGCGCTGTTTCCAAACACGCAGGGCGAGCGCCGCAGCGAGGATGGCCGCGAGGCGCTGAATCCCGATAATCTGATGTGCCGCGCCATTCGCGCGATCAAGGATGGCTGTGGTGACAGCATCGGCATTCTCACCGATGTCGCGCTGGACCCCTATACCAGCCACGGGCAGGATGGGCTGATCGATGCCGCCGGCTATGTGCTGAACGATGACACGGTTGAGGTGCTGGTTGGGCAGTCGCTGAATCAGGCGGCGGCGGGGGCGGATATCATCGCGCCTTCCGACATGATGGACGGGCGCATCGCCGCCATCCGCGCCGCGCTGGAGGGCGCCGGACACATCAACGTGCAGATCATGAGCTATGCCGCCAAATATGCCTCGGCCTTCTATGGCCCGTTTCGCGATGCGGTGGGCAGCCGGGGCGTGCTGAAGGGCGACAAGAAGACCTATCAGATGGACCCGGCCAATGCCGAGGAAGCCCTGCGCGAGGTGGCAATGGATCTGGCCGAGGGCGCCGACAGCGTGATGGTGAAGCCCGGCCTGCCCTATCTGGACATTGTGCGCGCCGTGAAGCAGCGCTTCGAGGTGCCGGTGTTCGCCTATCAGGTCTCTGGCGAATATGCGATGATCGAGGCGGCCGTGGCCGTGGGCGCGGGCGACCGCGACGCGCTGGTGCTGGAGACGCTGCTGGCGTTTCGCCGCGCCGGTTGCGCCGGGGTGCTGACCTATCATGCGGCGCACGCGGCGCGGCTGCTGGGCGCCTGAGCCTGTTGCGGAGAAAGATTATGACCGATAGCGTCTACCACGATGTCACCATCGCCCCGTTCAACGGCATTTGGCCGCGCATTCATGCCAGCGCCTTCATCGCCCCGGGCTGCCGCATTGTCGGCGATGTGGAGATTGGGCCGGATGTGTCGGTCTGGTATAATTGCGTGATGCGCGGCGATACCAATCGCATTGTCGTGGGCGCCCGCAGCAATATTCAGGACGGCACGGTGGTGCATTGCGACAGCCCGACCGACAAGCGCCCGGATGGCTTTCCCACGATCATCGGCGAGGATGTGCTGATCGGCCATATGGCGATGATCCATGGCTGCGTGTTGGAGGACCGGGCTTTCGTGGGGCTCGGGTCGATCGTGATGGATGGCTGCCATATCGAGAGCGATGCGATGCTGGCGGCAGGCGCGCTGCTCTCGCCGGGCAAGCGCATCGCCAGCCGCCAGATGTGGCTGGGCCGCCCCGCCGCCTTCGCCCGCGAGCTGACCGATGCCGCTCTGGCCGATATGCAGGGCGGGGTGGCGTTTTATGTGCGCAATGGCCAGCGGCATCGCGCCAGCCTCGCCGAGGCGCGGGGCGCGGCGGCGGAATAGGCGCAGGCACCGTGGCGAAGCCGCGCCCGGACCATCCCCCGACCGAGGCGATTGCCGCGCTGGTGGATGGCGAGGGGCGCCTTGCCGTGCGGGTGACGCCGGGCGCGCGGGTGGAGGCCCTTGAAATCGCCGATGGCCGGCTGCTGGCCAAGGTTCGCGTGAAGCCGGAGGACGGCAAGGCCAATGCCGCCGTGCTGGAGCTGCTGGCGCGGGCGCTGGGGGTGGCGCCCTCGCGGCTGAGCCTGCTGCGGGGTGCGACTTCGCGCGAGAAGCTGTTCCGGATTGGCGACTAGGCGGGCGGTGCGGCGCTGATGCGGCGGGCGACAAGCGCCAGCGCGCCGGCCCAGACAAAGGCGATCCACGCCGCCGAGCCGCCCAGATGGGTGAAGGTGACAGCGCCCGCCACCGCGCCCCCCGCCAGCCCCAGCCACAGCAGCAGATGCGGCGCCCAGCCACCGCCCGGCCGGCCCATCAGCCGCGCCGCCATGGCCTGCCCCAGTTTCACCAGAGCGCCGGTCATATAGCTGACCCCGACGGCGACTTCGCCATCGCGCTGGAAGGTATTGTTGATCGCGCCCATGGCCATGACCATGGCGGCCAGCGCGAGATTCCGGCTGGCAGCGGCGTTTTCGGCAATCGCCGCCACCAGCAGCAGCGCGGCGACCAGCGCCAGCACCGCCGGCTTGCGCCCCTCGCCAGCGCGGGCGGCGACCAGCGCGCCGGCGATGACGCCCGCCAGAAAGCCGCCGATCAGCAGCACGGGCGCCAGCGCGCGGGCCGGGTGCTGCGCCAGATTCACCGCCAGCCTGGTGGTGTTGCCCGACATGAACGAGACGAAATAGCCATTGGCCGAGAGATAGCCGGTGGCATCGACGAAACCGGCCAGGCCCGCCGAGCTTATCGCCAAAATCTGCCGCGAGCGATCAAACCGGTTCATCATGGCAGCCTAGCACGGGCGGGGGCCCAGCGCGCGGGAAAGCGGCGCGTGGGGGAAGTGGCCCGACTATCGGGCCATGCCGCGCGCCAGTTGCGTGAGCACGCCGGTCATCGCGTCGCGGATCTGCGGGTCATCGGGCACGGAATCGGCGATGGCGCGGGTGATGGCGTCCGCCCACTGGCCGGCCAGATCCTCGGTGATGACGAAAGGCTTGTGCATGCTCATCATGCAGCGGCCGGGATTGGCATCGAACCAGTCGCGCGGGCCGCCAGACCAGCCGGTGAGAAAGCCGGCCAGCGATTGGCGCATGGGGGCAAGGTCTGGCTGGTGCATGGCCCGCAGCCCGGCATAGGCGGGGTCGGCCTCCATCAGGTCGTAGAAGCGGTGGACGATGGCCTCGATCACCGGGCGGCCGCCGAGGCGCTCGAACGGCGTGGCGGGGGCCGGTTGGCTGTTTGGCCGTTCCACGGTCTGGCTGTCGGGTGGCGTGGACATGGGCGGGCTCCGGGAGAGATTGCTGCGAGCATTGCCGCTAGCAGGCCACCTGCGCCAGCGGTTTGACCGGGATCAAAAAAGCAGCGCCGCCCGGACCAGTTGTGGTCCGGGCGGCGCGCATTACGGTGGCTATGGCGTTCCGGCTGGCCTATTCGCCGTCGTCGCCACCGGCCTCCGGACTATTGGCTTCGGGCTGTTCGCTGGTGGAGCTGGCGGCCTTGTCCTTCTTGCCGCGCTTCTTCACCACCTTCGGCGGGGCCGGGGTCAGCTCGAAAACCAGCGCGTCTTCCTTCAGCGAGACATGCACCTCGCCGCCATGGGCCAGCTTGCCGAACAGCAGTTCCTCGGCCAGCGGCTGCTTCACCTTGTCCTGAATGAGGCGCGACATCGGCCGCGCGCCATAGAGTTTGTCGTAGCCCTTCTTGCCCAGCCATTCGCGCGCGTCGGCGTCGAACTGGATGTGGACGTTCTGGTCGGCCAGTTGCAGCTCCAGCTGGAGGATGAACTTGTCGACCACGCGGCTGATGACCGCGGTGGGCAGATAGGCGAAGGGCACGATGGCATCGAGGCGGTTGCGGAATTCGGGGGTGAACAGGTTCTTCACCGCCTCGTCGCCGGCATCCGCCTTGCTGACGTCGCCAAAGCCGATGCCGCTGCGCGCCATGTCGCTGGCGCCGGCATTGGTGGTCATCACCAGCACGACATTGCGGAAATCCACCGTCTTGCCGTGGTGATCGGTCAGGCGGCCATTATCCATCACCTGCAGCAGGATATTGAACAGATCGGGATGGGCCTTCTCGATCTCGTCGAGCAGCAGCACGCAGTGGGGTTGCTGGTCGATGGCATCGGTCAGCAAGCCGCCCTGATCAAAGCCGACATAGCCCGGGGGGGCGCCGATCAGGCGGCTGATGGAGTGGCGCTCCATATATTCGCTCATGTCGAAGCGCTGCAGCGGAATGCCCATGATATCGGCCAGCTGGCGGGCGACCTCGGTTTTGCCGACGCCGGTGGGGCCGGAGAACAGGAAGCTGCCGATGGGCTTGTCGGGATCGCGCAGACCGGCGCGGGACAGCTTCATCGCGCGGCTCAGCACCTCGATGGCCTTGTCCTGCCCGAACACCACGCGTTTCAGGTCACGTTCCAGATGTTCCAGCACCTTCTTGTCGTCGGAGCTGACCGATTTGGGCGGGATGCGCGCCATGGTGGCGATGACCGCTTCGATCTCGCGCTCGGTGATCACTTTCTTGCGCTTGCTTGGCGCCACCAGCATCTGCATCGCGCCGACTTCGTCGATCACGTCGATCGCCTTGTCGGGCAGCTTGCGGTCGTTGATGTAGCGGGCCGACAGCTCCACGGCGGTTTTGATCGCGCCGGGGGTGTATTTGACCTTGTGATGTTCCTCAAACGCGGTGCGCAGACCTTTGAGGATCTTGATGGTGTCCTCAATGGTCG
>CAIXXP010000188.1 GCA_903923465.1 uncultured Sphingomonadales bacterium
ATGCGCCGCCGCCGCCTTCGGGCTCGGCCCATCCCTGTTCGCCTGCCTCGCCAGCGTGCTTGCCTATAATTTCTTCTTCCTCGAACCGCTCTACACCTTCACCATCGCCGACCCGGAAAACGTGGTCACGCTGTTCTTCTTCACCGTCGCCGCCATCATCGCCAGCAACCTCGCCGCCGGCGTGCGCGCCCAGGCGGTCACCGCCCGCGCCCGCGCCCGCGTCACCGAGGATCTCTACCAATTCAGCCGCAAACTCGCCGGCATCGTCAGCCTGGACGACCTGCTCTGGGCCACCGCCTACCAGATCGCCGTCATGCTCAAACGCCATGTCGTCGTGTTGCTGCCCGATGCCGACGGCCGCCTCGCGCTGCGCGGCGCCTACCCGCCGGAGGATACGCTGGACGAGGCCGACCTCGCCGCCGCCCAATGGTGCGCCCAGTCCAACCGCCCCACCGGCCACGGTGCCGATACCCTGCCCGGCGCCAAATGGCTGTTCGTGCCGCTGCGCACCGGCGCCGGCCCCATCGCCGTCGTCGGCATCGACGGCACCGCCACCCCTCTACTCACCCCCGACCAACGCCGCCTGCTCGATGCGCTCGGCGATCAGGCCGCCGTCTCCATCGAACGCATCGCCCTGGCCGAGGCCGTGGATCACGCCCGGCTGGTGGCGGAAACCGAACGCCTGCGCAACGCCATGCTCACCTCCATCTCGCACGACCTGCGCACCCCGCTCGCCGCCATCCTCGGCGCCGCCAGCACCCTGCAAAGCTACCACGACCAGCTGGACCGCCCGGCCCAGGCCGACCTCCTCGCCACCATCGCGGAGGAAACCGAACGCCTCGGCCGCTTCGTCGCCAACCTGCTGGACATGACCCGCCTGGAATCCGGCGCCGTCCCGCTGCGCCCGCAACCGGTCGATCTGGCCGAACTCCTCGGCAGCGCCCTGGTTCGCGCCGGCAAAATGCTCGCCCAACACCACACCGTGCTCGACCTGCCGCCGGACCTGCCCTTGCTCGCGCTGGACGAGGTGCTGGGCGAGCAGGTGCTCTTCAATCTGCTCGACAACGCCACCAAATACGCCCCCACCGGCAGCACCATCACTCTGCGCGCCCGGCAAATGCCACAGGAGCCCACCGTGCAGTTGCAGATCATCGACGAAGGGCCGGGCATCCCGCCCGAACTGACCGAGCGGATTTTCGATAAATTCTTCCGCGTCCACGCCACCGACCGCACTCGCGTCGGCACCGGGTTGGGCCTCGCCATCTGCCGTGGCTTCATGCAGGCCATGGGCGGCCAGATCACCGCCGGCAACCGTCCGGACCGCAGCGGCGCGGTCTTCACCCTCACGCTGCCCGTCGCATGACCGCGCCCGTCCTCATCGTCGATGACGAGCCGGCCATCCGCCGCCTGCTGCATACCGGGCTCGCCGCCGGCGGCTTCCGCACGCAAGACGCCGCCACCGCCGCCGCCGCTTTGGCCAAAATCGCCGCCGAGCCGCCCGATCTGGTGCTGCTCGACCTCGGCCTGCCGGATCGCGACGGCATCGACCTCGTGCGCAGCATCCGCGCCACCTCCGCCGTCCCCATCGTCATCCTCTCCGCCCGTGACGACGAACGCGGCAAGGTCACCGCGCTGGATCTCGGGGCGGATGATTACGTTACCAAACCCTTCAGCATGGCCGAACTCAACGCCCGCATCCGCACCGCCTTGCGCCACCGGCTGGCGCAGGAAGGCGCCGCCCCGCTGTTCCGCAGCGGCCCGCTCAGCGTCGATCTGGTGCGCCGCCTGGTCAAAATCGATGCGCAGGAGGTGCATCTATCCCCGCGCGAATACGACATCCTCAAACTCATGGTCCTGCATGCCGGCCGCG
>CAIXXP010000189.1 GCA_903923465.1 uncultured Sphingomonadales bacterium
GACTTCGGCGAGATCGATGGTCATTGGCTCAATTCCCTGTTGTGCTGCCTATCGGCATAGATCACGCTCCATCCGCCCCTACCCCGCCTGTCCTGCGCTTGTCGAAGGACTGTCCTTCTGTTCGAGGCTTGTCAAAAAGACAGGCAGTACTTCGACAAGCTCAGCACGGACGGGCTCGAGGTATGAGGCTGGTTCAGAAGCCGTTTGCACCCGGTATCCAGCTCGTCCCCGCCAGCGGCACCCGCGCCATGGCCGAGGCCTCGATGGTCAGCGCGACCAGGTCTTCCGGTTCCAGATTATGCAGATGGCTCTTGCCGCAGGCCCGCGCGATGGTCTGCGCTTCCAGCGTCAGCACGGCGAGATAGTTGGCCAGCCGCCGCCCCGCCTCCACCGGATCGAGCCTGGCGGCCAGCACCGGATCCTGCGTGGTGATGCCGGCAGGGTCCGCACCCTCGTGCCAATCGTCATAGGCACCGGCGGTGGTGCCCAGCTTGTGGTAATCTTCCTCATGCGCCGGGTTGTTGTCGCCCAGCGCCACCAGCGCCGCCGTGCCGATGGAGACCGCATCCGCCCCCAGCGCCAGCGCCTTGGCGACATCGGCGCCGTTGCGGATGCCGCCCGAGACGATGAGCTGCACCTTGCGATGCATCCCGAGGTCTTGCAGCGCCTGCACCGCCGGGCGGATGGCGGCGAGGATGGGGATGCCGACGTGTTCGATGAACACCTCTTGCGTGGCCGCCGTGCCGCCCTGCATGCCATCCAGCACCACCACATCGGCGCCCGATTTCACCGCCAGCGCCACATCGTAGTAGGGCCGCGTGGCACCCACCTTGATGTAGATCGGCTTTTCCCAGTCGGTGATCTCGCGCAGCTCGCCAATCTTGATTTCCAGGTCATCCGGCCCGGTCCAGTCCGGGTGGCGGCAGGCGCTGCGCTGATCGATGCCCTTGGGCAAGGTGCGCATTTCGGCCACGCGGTCGGAGATTTTCTGGCCGAGCAGCATGCCGCCACCGCCCGGTTTGGCCCCCTGCCCGATGACGATCTCGATGGCGTCGGCCTTGCGGATGTCGTCGGGGTTCATGCCATAGCGGCTGGGCAGATATTGATAGACCAGCACCTGCGACTGGCCGCGCTCCTCCGGCGTCATACCGCCATCGCCGGTGGTGGTGGAGGTGCCAGCCAGCGTTGCCCCGCGCCCCAGCGCCTCCTTCGCCTGTGCCGACAGCGAGCCGAAGCTCATGCCGGCGATGGTGATGGGGATCTTCAGATGGATCGGCTTTTTGGCGAAGCGGGTGCCCAGCCACACATCCGTCGCGCATTTCTCGCGATAGCCCTCCAGCGGATAGCGCGACATCGAGGCGCCGAGAAACAGCAGGTCGTCGAAATGCGGCAGGTGGCGCTTGGTACCGCCACCCCGAATGTCATAAATGCCGGTGGCCGCCGCCCGCCGGATTTCCGACAGGGTGTGTGGATCGAAGGTGGCGGAAAAACGCGGCAGCGTCTGCGGGATGTGGGAGATATCCATAATGCGTGTCCCTCAGTAGGCTGCGGCGTTGTCGACGTGGAAATTGTAAAGCTGGCGACCCGAGCCGTAGCGCCGGAACTCCTCCACCGAGACCTCCGGCCCCACGCCCGCCGCATCCAGCAGGGCGCGCAGGGTGGCTTTGTGTTCGGGCCGCAATGCCTTCTCGATGCAATCGGCGCCGAGGCTCTTCACCTGCCCGCGCACGAAAATGCGGGTTTCGTAGATGGAATCGCCCAGCGCATCGCCGGCATCGCCCAGCACCACCAGATTGCCCGCCTGTGCCATGAAGGCGCTCATCGGGCCGATGGAGCCCTTTACCACGATGTCGACGCCCTTCATCGAGATGCCGCAGCGCGCCGAGGCATCGCCATCGATGACCAGCAGGCCGCCATGCGCGGTGGCCCCGGCCGACTGGCTGGCATCACCCTTCACATGCACCCGGCCAGACATCATGTTCTCGGCCACGCCCACCCCGACATTGCCGTGGATGGTGACCCTGGCCTGCTGGTTCATGCCGGCGCAGTAGTATCCGGCGTGGCCCATGATATCGACGGCGATCGGCGCATCGAGGCCCGCGACCAGCGCGTGCTGCCCTTGCGGGTTCAGCACCTGCCAGCGGGTCTCGGCGGTATCGGTGGGCAGCTCGTGCAGCCGCTGGTTCAGCGCGCGCTTGGGGGAAATGGCAAGGTCGACGCTGATCATCAGTTGCGCTCCCAAGCATAGACACGGGCGGGCTCGGGTTCAAAAACGCGGGCGTTCTCAATGCCGGGCAGGCCGACCAGCGCGCGATATTCCGAACCGAAGGCGACATATTGGTCGGTCTCGGCCATCACCGCGGGCTTGCAGGAGATGGGATCGCGCAGCACGGCAAAACCGTTTTCGGTGCCGACGACGAAGGTGAAGAAACCGTCGAGGTCATCAAGGCTGGCCTCCAGCGCCTCGGCCAGGCTGTCGCCTTCGCGCAGGCGCCAGGTCAGGTAGCCGGCGGCCACTTCGCTGTCGTTGTCGGTGACAAAGTGAATGCCCTTCGGCTCCAGCATGCGGCGCAGCGAGCGGTGGTTCGACAGCGAGCCATTATGCACGAGGCACTGGTCGGCGCCGGTGGAGAAGGGGTGCGCGCCATCGGTGGTGACGGCGCTCTCCGTCGCCATGCGGGTGTGGCCGATGCCGTGGCTGCCGCTCATGCCTGACAGGCCGAAGCGGGTGGAGACATCGGCGGGCAGGCCCACCTCCTTGTAGAGTTCGATGCGATGCCCGGCGCCGATGACGACCACATCGGGGCGATTGAGCGCCAGCCAGCCGCGGGCGGCCTCCTCCTGATCCACCGGCAGCGACAGCACGAGATGGCTGTCGCGCAGCACGCCGGTGGCGCCCGCCCCGATGGCCTCGGCGATGCCGGCGAGATCTTCGCCGCGCAGGGTCAGCTTGATCCGCCCTGCTCCGCCCTCGCCATAGACGGCAAAGCCGGCGCTATCGGGCCCGCGCTCGGTCATCACTTCCAGCATCCGGGCCAGCAGCGCGCCAAGCTGGGGTTCCAGCGACCGGTCCTTCAGGAACAGGCCGACAATTCCGCACATGAATGGCAACTCCTCAAGCCGTTGAACTTGAAGTCACCCTAATTCCCGACGGGCAAATATGTCAACCCGCAGGAAACTTATTTTCGTCGTGGGAAGCGAACGTCCTGCCTATCCGCGCGGATAGACGATGATCGACAGGTAGCGGGCCACCGCCCCGCTCAGATGTTCGGGGCCATGCAGGGCACTGCTGTCGAACAGCAGGGAATCCCCCACCTGAAGGTGATCGGTGGTTGAACCGTGGCGATAATGCACCTCGCCTTCGAGCATGTAGATGAACTCGACACCGGAGTGGCGGAAGCCGGCATAGGCCACCGCGTCCTCGCTCAGCGTGATGAGATAGGGCTCCACCACGACCTCGCCGCGCAGCACCGCGCCCAGCAAATGATACATATGCCCCACCTTGGTGCCGCGCCGGTCGATCAGCACCCCCTGCCCGGCCGCGACATAGGAGCAGTCCTGCCGGTCCTCGAAGGAGGCGAACAGCGACGACAGCGGCACCTGCAACACCCCGGATATCGCCTGAAGCGTGGTGAGCGAGGCCGAAATCGCGCCGTTCTCGATCTTCGAGAGCATGCCGTTGGAGATGCCCGCCGCCCCGGCCAGATCGGAAATCGACAGGTCCTGCTGTCGGCGAATCAGCCTGATCTGGTTGCCCAACGCGCGCTCCAGCGGACGGTCTGCGGGATCGGGGGCGGAAGACCCAGTGCCAAGGTCGGCATCCGGGTCCTGCATGGATTTGCCTGTCTTAATCGGTCTGCTCCTGTCTATCGCGTGTGCCTATCGCGTGCGGGGGGATCGCCCCCGGCCTGTCATCCGCATGCCCGGCGCCAGCTTCGCGCGGGGCCCAGCCGAGGCCCCGCGCCTTGCTCGGCGCTACACCGAAGCGGGCGCGGAATGCGCTGGAAAAATGACTGCTGGCGCGAAAACCGCATGCCAGCGCGATTTGCGTGACCGGCGTGCCGGTGGTGCGCAGCAAATGCGCCGCCCGATCCAGCCGCAGGCGCAGATAGTGGGCGGCCACCCCTTCGCCCACCTCGCGGGCGAACAGGCGCTCCAGCTGGCGGACGGTGGTGCCGGCCACGCTGGCCAGATCCTCGCGCGGCAGCGGCTCGTCGAGGTGCTCCTCCATTGCCGCCAGCGCCGTCAGCACCCTTTCGCCGGCCACGCGATAGCGCTCGCGAATGCCCTGGCGCTGGGGCCCGTCGGCCGGGCGCGGTTCGGGGTGGATGAACCAGTCGCCCACCCGCGCGGCGAGATCGGCGTTCGAATCGCGGGCGATCAGGCTGGCGGCAAGGTCCATGCCGGCCATGCCCCCGGCGCAGGTCATCCATCGCCCATCGATGACATAGAGCGCCTCCTCATGCGCGACCTGCGGGAAATCCTCCTCGAAGGCGTCGCGGTGGTCCCAGTGGATCGTGGCGCGGCGGCCATCCAGCAGGCCGGCGCGGGCCAGCAGATAAGGCCCGGCGGAAACGCCCGCCACCAGTTTCCCCGCCCGGTCCTGCCGCCGCAGCCAGGCCGAAAGCCCCGGCGCGGCAATGTGGCGCGGGTCTCCGCCGGCAAAGACGATGACCACGCCCGCACCCACCGGCGCCCCCAGCCCGTGATCGACGAGAAAGGCCGCACCGTTGGAGGCCTGCACCGGCGCACCATCCAGCGAGACATGGTGCCAGCGGTAAAGCTCCCGCCCGGCCAGGGCGTTGGCGGCGCGGAAGGGCTCCACAAAGGCGGCATAGGACATCAGCGCGAAGCCATCGAGCAGGACCAGGGCCAGTTCGATCGGCCGGGTGGAGGCCAGAATGTCGCGGATCGGAAAATTCATGTCGCAATCAGGAAAGCAGGGTCTGGCGGATTTGTCAATTTCCCTGGAGGCAAACATCTTTATTGAGAGACATGACCAGATACTCGCTCTTCAGCCTCGCCGCCAAGGCAGTTTCGGGCCACAGGGGCTGGCAAAGGGCCTGGCGCGATGCCGCCCCGAAAGCGGCGTACGACGTCATCATTATCGGCGGCGGCGGGCATGGGTTGGCCACGGCCTATTACCTCGCGAAGGTGCACGGCATCACCAATGTCGCGCTGGTGGAAAAGGGCTGGATCGGCGGCGGCAATGCCGGGCGCAACACCACCATCATCCGCTCCAACTATATGCTGCCCGGCAACGAGCCGTTCTACGAATGGTCGATGAAGCTGTGGGAGGGGCTGGAGCAGGAGCTGAACTATAACGCCATGGTCAGCCAGCGCGGCGTGCTCAACCTGGCCCATACCGACGCCCAGCGCGATGGCTATGCCAGGCGGGGCAATGCCATGCGGCTGCACGGGGTGGAGGCCGAGCTGCTCGACCTGGATGCCGTGCGCCGCCACGCGCCGTTCCTCAATTTCGACAATGCCCGCTTCCCCATCAAGGCCGGGCTGTTGCAGGGGCGCGGCGGCACGGCGCGGCATGATGCGGTGAACTGGGGCTATGCCCGCGCCGCCAGCGCGCTCGGGGTGGATATCATTCAGAACTGTGCCGTCACCGGCTTCCTCACCGATGCCGGCGGCGCCATCACCGGGGTGGAGACCAGCCGTGGCCCGATCCGCGCCGGCAAAGTGGGAATGTCGGTGGCCGGGCATTCCTCGCAGGTGGCGGCGATGGCCGATTTGCGCCTGCCGATAGAGAGCCACGCGCTGCAGGCCTTTGTCTCCGAGGCACTGAAGCCGATCATTCCGGGTGTCATTACCTTTGGCGCGGGGCATTTCTACATCAGCCAGTCCGACAAGGGCGGGTTGGTGTTCGGCGGCGATATCGACGGCTACAATTCCTATGCCCAGCGCGGCAATATGCCGACGGTGGAGGACGTCTGCGAGGGCGGCATGGCGCTGATGCCGATGATCGGCCGCGCCCGCCTGCTGAGGAGCTGGGGCGGCATCATGGACATGACCATGGATGGCTCGCCGATCATCGACCACGCGCCGATCCCCGGCCTCTATCTCAATGCCGGCTGGTGCTACGGCGGCTTCAAGGCGACGCCGGCGGCGGGCTGGTGCTTTGCCCATCTGCTGGCGACCGATGCCCCGCACGAGACCGCCACCGCCTATCGCCTTGATCGCTTCGCCACGGGCCATCTCATCGACGAGAAGGGCCAGGGCGCGCAGCCTAATCTCCACTGATGCCCAATCTTGATTAACCCGCGACAGGAGCCAACACCCATGCGCATACCCTGTCCCTATTGCGGCAGCCGCGATATCGGCGAGTTCGTCTATCGCGGCGATGCCAGCCCCGTGCGGCCCGCGGCCGATGGCGCCGAGGCCGCAATGTTCGCATACGTCTATCTGCGCGACAACCCGATGGGCCGGCACGAGGAGCACTGGTATCACACGCAAGGCTGCCGCAACTGGCTGGTGGTGACGCGGGACACGCTGACGCACGAGATCCCCTCTGCCCGCCTCGCCGCGCCCCTGAACGCCGGGGATGCCGTATGAGCCGGCTGGCGTCAGGCGGGCTGATCGACCGGACGCGCCGCCTGCGCTTCACCTGGGATGGCAAGGCGCTGGAAGGGTACCACGGCGATACGCTGGCCTCGGCGCTGCTGGCCAATGACGTGCGGCTGGTGGCGCGCTCGTTCAAATACCACCGGCCGCGCGGCATTCTCACCGCCGGGGCGGAGGAGCCCAATGCGCTGGTGACGCTGGGCAGCGGCGCCCATGCCGACCCCAATACCCCGGCCACCACCGTGCCGCTGACAGACGGCCTTGTCGCCACCAGCCAGAACCGCTGGCCATCGCTCCGCCACGATGTGATGGCGGTGAACCAGTTCGCCTCGCCGATCTTTGTCGCCGGGTTCTACTACAAGACCTTCATGTGGCCGAAAAAGGCGTGGGAGAAGCTGTATGAGCCGCTGATCCGCCGCGCCGCCGGGCTGGGGGCGCTTTCCGGCCTGCCCGACCCCGACAGTTACGACCGCGAGCACGCCTTCTGCGACCTGCTGGTGATTGGCGGCGGACCGGCGGGGCTGAGCGCCGCGCTGGCGGCGGGGCGGGCGGGCCTGCGGGTGATCCTGGCCGATGACGGGCTGGAGCCGGGCGGGTGGCTGCTCTCCTGCCGCGACACCATTGCCGGCCAAACCGCCAGCAACTGGGCGCGCATCGCGGTGGCCGAGCTGGGCATAATGGCCAATGTGCGGGTACTGCCGCACACGACGATTTTCGGCATTTACGATGGCTGCGAATATGCCGGGGTGCAGCATCTGGGCGCCGGGCAGCCCGAGCCCGGCCAGCCGCGCCAAAGGCTGTGGAAGATCATCGCGTCGCGGGCCTTGCTGGCGACGGGCGCGATGGAGCGGCCGATTATCTTTGGCGGCAATGACAGGCCCGGGGTGATGATGGCCTCGGCGGCCTCCAGCTACGTCAACCACTTTGCCGTGGCGCCGGGCCGCCGGGCAGTGGTGTTCACCGCCACCGACAGCGGCTGGCAGACCGCGCGGGATCTCATCGGCGCCGGGGTGGAGGTGGCCGCCGTGGTCGATCCGCGCGGGGGGGGCGTGCCGGTCGACATGGCCGGTATCCGCCGGGTGCGGGGGCTGGTGCGCGATGTGCGGGGAAGCGCGGTGCGCGGGGCCGATATCGCCACGCCCGATGGCAAGGTTGAGCGGATCGACTGCGATCTGGTCGCCATGTCCGGCGGCTGGAACCCGGCGATCGGCCTTGCCGCTCATCTCGGGCAAAAGCCGGTGTGGTCCGAGGCGATCCAGTCTTTCCTGCCGGGTGCCTTGCCGCCGGGGTTGGCGGCAATTGGCGCGGCGTCTGGCCAATTCGCGCTGGGTGCCATTTTGGCCCAGGCCCACGGTGCGGCGGCGGCACTGGCTGAAACGCTCGGCGCGGGGGGCCATGCGGGCGAGCCATCGGTGGCCGAGGATGAGGCCTGCGGCGTCGCCCCGTGTTGGCATGTCGCGGGTGCCCGCACCAAGGCCTTCGTCGATTTCCAGCACGATGTGACCGACGCCGACGTAGCGCTGGCGGCGCGCGAGGGCTATGTCAGCGTCGAGCACATGAAGCGCTATACCACGCTGGGCATGGCTACCGATCAGGGGCGCACCGGCCAGTTGAACGGCCACGCCCTGCTGGCGGCGGCAACGGGCAAAACCGTGGCGGAGGCCGGCACCATCCGCGCCCGCCCGCCCGCGCAGCCGGTGGCCATCGGCGTGCTGGCCGGGCACCACCGCGACGAAGCCTTCCGCCCTGCCCGCCTCGCCCCAAGCCATGGCTGGGCCACCGCGCTTGGCGCCAGCTTCACCGATGCCGGCCAGTGGAAGCGCGCCCAGTGGTATGCTCAGCCCCACGAGAGCGACTGGCTGGAGACGGTGAACCGCGAGGTGCTGGCCACGCGCAATGCGGTCGGCTTCTGCGACGTCTCCACGCTGGGCAAGATTGATGTGCTGGGCCCGGATGCCGGCGCCCTGCTCGACCGGCTCTACATCAACACCTTCTCCACGCTGGCGGTGGGCAAGGCCCGCTATGGCGTGATGCTGCGCGAGGATGGCATGGTGATGGACGACGGCACCACCACCCGCTTTGCCGAGGACAATTTCTTCCTCACCACCACCACCGCCAATGCCGCCAGAGTGCTGCAGCACATCGATTTCGCGCGGTCCGTGCTGTGGCCCGATCTCGATGTGCAGGCGACCTCCACCACCGAGCATTGGGCGACCTTCTCGGTGGCGGGGCCGCAATCGCGCGCGTTGCTGGCCGATCTGCTGCCCGAGATCGACCTGTCGAACGCGGCCCTGCCCTATATGGGCGCCCGCCGTTTCCGCTGGAACGGCATTTCGGCGCGAATCTACCGCCTCTCCTTTTCGGGCGAGCTGGCCTATGAGATCAGCGTGCCGGCCGACCATGGCCCGGCGCTGGCTCAGGCCCTGCACGAGGCCGGCGCCACCCCCTATGGCACCGAGGCGCTGGGGGTGATGCGCATCGAGAAGGGCCACCCCGCCGGCAATGAGCTGAACGGCCAGACCACCGCTGCCGACCTCGGATTCGGCCGAATGATGGCGAAGAAGAAGGACTTCATCGGCAAGGTGATGGCCCAGCGACCGGGTCTGACCGATCCCGCCCGCCCGGCGCTGGTGGGGCTGAAACCGGTGGACCGGGCACAGCGTATCCGCGCCGGCGCGCATCTGCTGCCGGTGGGGGCCAAACCGGTTGCGGCGAACGATCAGGGCCATGTCACCTCGGCCTGTTTCTCCCCCACGCTGGGCCACGCCATTGCCCTTGGCCTGCTGGCCCATGGCCCCTCGCGCCATGGCGAGCAGGTGGTGGTGCACGATCCCGTGCGCGGGGCCGATGTGCTGGCCGAGGTATGCGATCCGGTTTTTGTCGATCCCGAAGGAGTGCGGTTGCGTGGGTGACGGGCTGGAGATCAGCGAGGTGACGGGACTGGGCCTCGTCGCCGTCATGGCCCGCAAGGGGGTGGGCGCCGAGGCCATCGGCCAGCGGCTGGGTTTGGCACCGGGCCTTGCCGCGCCGGCCACGCCGCACTGGGTGGGCGATGGCGCGCTGGCGCTGATCGGCACCGGCCCCGGAAGCTGGCTGGCCCGCAGCGAGGCCCCCACCGCCGAATGGGCCGAAACCGTGATCGAACGCCTCGCGGGGCTGGCCTCGGCCACCGATGTTTCGGCCAGCTACCGCGTGTTCCGCCTGAGCGGGGGCGACGCGGCAAGGCTGTTGCAGCGCGGCGCCTTTGTCGATCTGGCAACCCCGGCCTTCGCCCCGGGCAGCGTGGCGGTCACCGTCATCGCGCATATCGGCGTGATCATCCGCCAGATCGACGAGACCAGCTTTGACGTCAGCGTGTTCCGCAGCCTCGGCGAGAGTTTCCACCACTGGCTGACGACCGCCGCCGCCACCTTGTGACCCCCCCAAGCATACTTCAGGACCCCATGACCGACCCCAGCCTCACCACCCCGCCCAGCGGCCAATCCCTGCTGCTCACCCTGTCGTGCCCGAACCAGCCGGGCATCGTCGCCCAGGTTACCACCGCCATCTTCCGGCATGGGGGCGACATCAAGGAGGCACAGCAGTTCGACGCCCGCGATACCGGCAGCTTCTTCACCCGCATCGCCCTCGATCTGGCAGACCCGCAACAGCTGCCCGGGTTGCGCGAGGCGATGGCGCAGGTGGGCAGCCGCTATGGCATGAACTGGCAAATGACCCCCGCCGACCGCCGCGCCAAGGTGCTGCTGCTCGCCTCGAAGTTCGACCATTGCCTGGCCGATCTGCTTTATCGCTGGCGCACCGGGGAATTGCGCATGGATGTGGTGGGGATCATCTCCAACCACCCGCGCGAGACCTATGCCAACCTCGGCTTTGGCGACATTCCATTCCACCATCTGCCGGTTAGCAGGGAGACCAAATCCGAGCAGGAAGCGATGATCAAGGCGGTGGTTGCAGAGACCGGCGCCGATCTGGTGGTGCTGGCGCGCTATATGCAGATCCTCTCCGACGATCTGGCCGGCTGGCTGTCGGGGCGGTGCATCAATATCCACCACAGCTTCCTGCCGGGGTTCAAGGGGGCCAAGCCTTACCACCAGGCCCATGCGCGCGGGGTGAAGCTGATCGGCGCCACCGCCCATTACGTCACCGCCGATCTCGATGAAGGGCCGATCATCGAGCAGGACGTCGAGCGCATCAGCCACAGCGACACGCCGGAGGATCTCGTGCGCAAGGGGCGCGACATCGAGCGGCGGGTGCTGGCCCGCGCGCTGCAATATCATCTCGAACAGCGGGTGCTGCTGAATGGCGGCAAGACCGTGGTGTTCAGGGACTGAGGCCGGTGCCCGCCCGCGCCGGGCCCGCGCCCCTCGCCCGCCCGCCGGGTGACGCGCCCTCCGCCACGCAATAGGCGGTGGCGGCGCGTCGCGCGGCGGCCTAGACCCGACCCCGCGACCCGACCCCGCGACCAGACCCCGCGACCCGCCCCCCAACCCGCTCCCGCAACCCGCTCCCGCAACCCGGCCCACGTGCCCGCACGAGCGCCCACCCCAGAGCCCGCCATGCCCGTCCGCTATCAACCCGACACCATCACCGCCGCCGAATTCGCCGATATCCTCGGGCGCTCCGGGCTGGCCGAGCGGCGCCCGGCGGGCGATCTGCCGCGCCTGCAGCGGATGCTGGATGGCGCCAACCTGCTGGTCACCGCCCGCGACGCGGCGACGGGCGCCATTCTCGGCGTGGCCCGGTCGCTGACCGACCATGCCTATGCCTGCTATCTGTCGGATCTGGCGGTCGACCGGGCGGTTCAGGGGCAGGGTATCGGCACGAGGCTGATCGAGCTGACGCGGGAGCTGGCCGGCGAGGAGGCCATGTGCCTGCTGCTTTCGGCCCCGGCCTCGGTGGAGTTCTATCGCCGGATCGGCATGCCGGCGGCGGGCAACGCCTTCCTCTATCCGCGCCGCCGCTAGCCGGGGCGTGAGGCCCCGGCGCTTGCTCCGGCGCTTGCTCGGAATGGGCAAAGCCGCCATGGTGCGCGCAGGAACCACCACCACAGCGGGCGACCATGGCCGAAAATATGATCTATGTCCTCAACGGGCCCAATCTCAACCTGCTCGGCACGCGCGAGCCGGCGATTTACGGCAGCGACACGCTCGACGACATCGCCGGGCGGCTGGAGGACCGGGCCAGCGCGCTGGGGCTGGAAGTCGATGTCCGCCAGTCGAACCACGAAGGCCACCTGGTTGACTGGCTGCACGAGGCCCAGGCCGAGGGCGCCAAGGCCGTGCTGCTGAACGCCGGCGCCTATACCCACACCAGCATCGCGCTGCATGACGCGATCAAGGCGATCCGCACCCCGGTGATCGAGGTGCACCTGTCAAACCCGCACACACGCGAGGAATTTCGCCACCTCAGCTATGTCGGGCAGGCCGCGAAGGGCACGATCGCCGGCTTTGGCGCCCTGTCCTACCTGCTGGCGCTGGAGGCGGCGGCGGCCCTGTAATATCCTGCCGCGCGGGCGGTTTGGGGGCCAATGCTGCGGAGTTATCCGAAAGGTAGCACTTGCCCCCGCAACCCACCGGCGATAGGAGCGCCCAAATCATTGCGCCAAGGGGTCCATATGGGCGACGACATCAAGAACTCCGCTAGCAGCACCGGCGACGCAGCCGAGGCGGCGGGCGGCTCGGGCATGAACATCGACGGCAAGCTGGTGCGCGAGCTGGCCGAGCTGCTCAACCAGACCAACCTCACCGAAATCGAGGTGGCCGACGGCGGCCGCAAGATCCGCGTGGTGCGCAACCTCTCGGCCCCGGCCCCGGTGGCCTATGCCCCGGCGCCAGCCCAGCCGGTGGCAGCGGCCCCCGCGCCGGCCGCCGCCGCCCCCGCGGCACCCGCCGCCCCGGCAGCGGTGGAAGGCACCCCGGTCAAATCGCCCATGGTCGGCACCGTCTATCTCGCGCCAGAGCCGGGTGCGGGCAATTTCGTCGCCGTGGGCCAGACGGTGAAGGCCGGCGACACGCTGGTGATCATCGAGGCGATGAAGGTGATGAACCC
>CAIXXP010000190.1 GCA_903923465.1 uncultured Sphingomonadales bacterium
CGACCACGCTGAACCGCGCGATTTCGGAACTCGGCATCTACCCCGCCGTGGATCCGCTCGACTCGACCAGCCGCGTGCTGACCCCGGCCGTCGTCGGCCAGGAGCACTACGACACGGCCCGCCGCGTTCAGGAGACCCTGCAGAAGTACAAGTCGCTGCAGGACATCATCGCCATTCTCGGCATGGACGAGCTGAGCGAAGAAGATAAGCTGACCGTCGCCCGCGCGCGCAAGATCCAGAAGTTCCTCAGCCAGCCGTTCCACGTGGCCGAGGTCTTCACCGGCATCCCCGGCAAGTTCGTGCAGGTCGAGGACACCGTGAAGTCGTTCAAGGCGGTGGTTGATGGCGAATACGACCACCTCCCCGAGAACGCCTTCTACATGGTTGGTGGCATCGACGAGGCCATCGCCAAGGGCAAGAAGCTGGCCGAAGAGGCGTAATCCACCATGGCACTGCAATTCGAACTCGTCACGCCCGCCCGGCTCGTCCGCTCCGAGAGCGTCCACATGGTGGTCGTTCCCGGCACGGAAGGCGAGTTCGGCGTGCTGGAGGGCCACGCGCCCTTCATGTCCACCGTCCGCGACGGTGCCGTCAAGGTCTACCGGACCGAAGGCGGCCCGGCGGAAGAAATCATCGTTGAAGGCGGCTTTGCCGAAGTGACGCCCAAGGGCCTCACCGTGCTGGCCGAGCGCGTCGTCGACTGATTAGCGCGCCATTAGCAAGCTGATAGCGAAGGCCGGGGCGTTGCTCCGGCCTTTTGCGTTGGCGGGCCAATTGTGCAGGGCAGAAGGTAAAGGGTGAAGGTGCGAGGGACTCGTCCCTCGCGCTCCCATTACCGCCAGCGTTGCGCGTGTTGGCTGTGTGGCGCCTTGCCGCGTAGCAGCGTTAATGCCTGCGGTGCGGCGACCTTGCGCGGGGCTAAACCCATGGCGCGACAATGACAGGTTTGGGAGCGCGAGGGTGTACACGCACCTTACCTCCCCGCACCTTCTCCCCTTCCCCGCCCGGTATTTCCCCCAATCCGCCATTATCCCCCCGGCAAAGTTTGCCGATTATTCACCATGTGGATCGGCTCGTGGGGATTTGAGGCATCATGAACGCATTCGGGCGGCGCGGGCCATCGAGTTTTGGCCAGGGCGCGAGAGCACACATCGCGCCGCAATTCGGGCAGGCGCGTACCGCAGAGCCGGCGCCGCCGCGCAGTGAGGCCCCGGCGCCCCAGCCGCGTCACCCGCATAGCCCTGCCCAATCCTCGGCGATGAACCGGCTGGCCGAAAGGATGAGTTCGGGAAGCGAAAACCCGGCCGTCGCCGGTGCGCCCGAACCGATCGAGGTTTCCGCCCATCGCATCAAGGAGCAGGTGCTGCCGCATTTGCTCGACCGCGTCGACCCGGAGGCGGCGGCCACCCTGTCCAAGACCGAGCTGGCCGAGGAATTCCGCCCGATCATCATGGAGGTGCTGGCGGATCTGCGCATCAACCTCAACCGGCGGGAACAGGTGGCGCTGGAGAAGGTGCTGATTGACGAGTTGCTCGGCTTCGGCCCGCTGGAAGAGCTGCTGGCCGATCCCGAGGTCTCCGACATCATGGTCAATGGCCCCGACCAAACCTATTACGAGAAGCGCGGCAAGCTGCTGATCTCGCCCATCCGCTTTCGCGATGAGCAGCATCTGTTCCAGATCGCCCAGCGGATCGTCAACCAGGTGGGGCGCCGGGTGGATCAGACCACGCCGCTGGCCGATGCGCGGCTGAAGGACGGCAGCCGCGTCAACGTCATCGTCCCGCCGCTGTCCTTGCGCGGCACCGCCATTTCCATCCGCAAGTTCTCCGAAAAGCCGATCACGCTCGACATGCTGCGCGATTTCGGCTCGATGTCCGACAAGATGGCCACCGCGCTGAAGATTGCCGGGGCCTGCCGCATGAACATTGTCATTTCGGGCGGCACCGGCTCGGGCAAGACGACGATGCTGAACGCCCTGTCGAAGATGATCGACCCCGGCGAGCGCGTGCTGACCATCGAGGATGCGGCCGAGCTGCGCCTGCAGCAGCCCCACTGGCTGCCGCTGGAAACCCGCCCGCCAAACCTGGAAGGCCAAGGCGCGATCTCCATCGGTGATCTGGTGAAAAACGCGCTGCGCATGCGGCCAGACCGCATCATCCTCGGCGAAATTCGCGGGAGCGAGTGCTTCGATCTGCTGGCGGCGATGAACACCGGCCACGACGGATCGATGTGCACGCTGCACGCCAACTCGCCGCGCGAGGCGCTGGGGCGCATGGAAAACATGATCATGATGAGCGACATCCGCATGCCCAAGGAGGCCATCACCCGCCAGATCGCCGAGAGTGTCGATCTGATCGTGCAGGTCAAGCGCCTGCGCGATGGCACCCGCCGCACCACCTCCATCACCGAGGTGACCGGCATGGAGGGCGATATCATCGTCACCCAGGAGCTGTTCCGCTTCGATTATCTCGACGAGGGCGACGACGGCAAGATCATCGGCGAGTACCGCTCGTCCGGCCTGCGCCCCTACACGCTGGAAAAGGCCCGGCACTTCGGCTTCGATGGCGCCTATCTTGAGGCCTGCCTCTAGGGCCGCCAGCCGGCCAGCCAGCCGCGCGCCACCACCCCCAGCGCGACGCAGGCCACCAGCAGCGCCCAGAAGAATATCGCCGCCCAGGGCATTATGCCCACCGCGTCCAGATTTCGGCGGCGCATGCGGCGCCGGTCGGCCAGCCACGCGAAGAGCGCCAGCGCCAACGCCACCAGCCCGGTCGCGAGAAGAATCGTCACGGGATCATCCATTTCGTCCCCTTGCCTCACGGCGAGCACGGGTTAAAGCCGGCTTGTGCATCCCCATCACCGCCCCTTCCTGGCCCTCGCCCTCCGCCTTGGTTCGGCTCTCGCCCTGGCCACCCTGTTCATGCTGGTGAAACTGGCCGCGCGCGGGGGTGTCTCGCTGCCGGAGATCATGTTCTGGCGGCAGGCCGTGCCGCTGCCGCTGCTGCTCGGCTGGCTGTGGTCGCGCGGATCGCTGGGGTCGCTGGCCACGCGTCGCCTGCGCAGCCATGCCGGGCGGGCCATGAGCGGCATGGTGGGGATGATGGCCAATTTCGGGGCGTCCATCCTGCTGCCGCTGGCGGTGGCAACCATCTTCAATTTCACCACACCGCTGTTTGCGGTGATCCTGAGCACGCTGGTTCTCGGGGAAAAGGCTGGCCGCTGGCGGTGGCTGGCGGTGTTGCTGGGCTTCGCCGGGGTGCTGGTGCTGGCCCGGCCTGGCGCCATGCCCATCTCGTCGCTGGGCGCGGCGGCGGGGCTGCTCTCGGGGCTGATGGTGGCGATCATCAGCATCCAGATCCGCGATCTTGGCCGCACCGAGCCCACGCAGGCCACGGTGTTCTATTTCAGCCTGTTCGGCACGCTGGTTGTGGCACCGATCCTGCCCTTCGTCATTGTGCATCACTCCACGCTGCAGTGGCTGGAACTGATCGGCATCGGGATGGTCGGCACCGTGGGGCAACTGCTGCTGACGGCGGCATTGCGCTATGGCACCGTCGCCAGCGTGGTGGTTATGGATTACACCGTGCTGATCTGGACCACGCTGTATGGCTGGAAGATCTTCCACCAGGTGCCGCCGGCCAACACCTGGCTGGGGGCGCCGCTGATTGTGGCGGCGGGGCTGGTCATCACCCTGCGCGAGCACCGGCAAAGGCGGGCCGAGCGTGAGGCGGTGAACGAGGGGTTGGTGAGTTGAAGGTGCGACGGGCTTACCCCCTCGCGCTCCCATTCCCGTTTGCGTTGGGCTGATTCTGCATGGGGGCGCCTTGCCGCGGAGCGGATTTATAGCCTGCGACGCGGCGAACTTGCGCAAGGGCGAACCCATGGCGCCAACACCGACCGTAACGGGAGCGCGAGGGCGATGGCCCTCGCACCTTACCCTATCCCCTTAATCCTCGCGCCACACCAACCGGGGCTTCCTCGCCGCCAGCGTCTCATCCAGCCGCCGCCGCGGGGCAAAATGCGGCGCGCTCTTCAAGCTGTCGTCGCCCGCCCGCGCCCGCAGTGCGAGGGAGCGCAGCGAGGCGATGAAACGGTCCAGCCCCGCCTTGCTCTCGGTCTCGGTCGGCTCCACCAGCATGGCGCCATGCACCACCAGCGGGAAATAGACCGTCATCGGGTGGAAGCCCTCGTCGATCAGCCCCTTGGCGATGTCGAGGGTGGAGAAGCCCCCGCCCAGGCCGTTATCGGAGAACAGCGCCTCATGCATGCAGGGGCCGGCGGCGGCAAATGGCGCTTCGAGAACGTCCTCCAGGCTGCGCAGCACATAGTTTGCGTTCAGCACCGCATCCTCGGCCACCTGCGCCAGGCCATCCGCGCCGTGGCTGAGGATGTAGGCAAGCGCGCGGGTGAACATGCCCATTTGCCCGTGAAACGCCGCCATGCGCCCAAAGCTGTGGGGATGGTGTTCGCCCGCGTTTTCCTCCTCGATCAGCGTCATGGCGCCATCGGCACCGCGCGCCACGAAAGGCAGCGGCGCAAAGGGCACCAGCGCCGCAGACAGCACCACCGGCCCGGAACCGGGCCCGCCGCCGCCATGGGGCGTGGAGAAGGTCTTGTGGAGGTTGATGTGCATGGCATCGATGCCCAGATCCCCCGGCCGCACCTTGCCGACGATGGCGTTGAAATTGGCGCCATCGCAATAGACATAGGCCCCGGCGGCATGGGCGGCGGCGGAAATCGCCACCATGTCGCGTTCGAACAGCCCACAGGTATTGGGGTTGGTGATCATCACCGCGGCCACCTCGGCGGCGGCCTCGCCCTCCAGCCGGGCAAGCAGCGCGGCCAGATCAACCCGGCCATCGGCGGCGGCAGGGATGCTCTCCACGCCATAGCCGGCAAAGGCGGCCGTGGCGGGGTTGGTGCCATGGGCGCTTTCCGGCACCAGCACGAGGCGGCGATTTTGGCCGCCCGGCCCCTGCATCGCCTCATGCGCGGCGCGAATGCACAGCAAGCCGCACAGCTCGCCATGGGCGCCGGCCTTGGGCGTCATCGCCACGCCGGCCATGCCGGTGAGCGCCACCAGCCAGTCGGCCAGTTCGGCAATCACCGCCAGCGCGCCCTGCACGGTTTGCGCCGGGGCCAACGGGTGGATATCGGCGAAGCCCGGCAACCGCGCGATTTTCTCGTTCAAGCGCGGGTTGTGCTTCATGGTGCAGGAGCCGAGCGGAAACGGCCCGAGGTCGATGGCATAGTTCTGGCGGCTCAGGCGCGTGTAATGCCGCACCGCCTCGGGTTCGGACAGGCCGGGAAGCGCCGGTGCTGCGCCGCGCAGGAAACGGGAGAGCGCCGGGTCCGGCGCTACGTCGTCTCCGTCGAAATCCACGCCGCAGGTGGCATTTGTGGCCAGTTCGAAGATCAGCGCTTCTTCCAGGGCAAGGCCCCGGTCGCCGCTGGACGTTTCAGCGGTGGAAGCGGGCGTTCCCGCAACCATGGTGGGTCGCCAGCCGGCGGCGTTGGGTGCGCTCATGCGGCAGCTCCGTGCAGAATCTCGGTCAGGGCTTCGGCTAAGGCCGCTATGTCTTGCGGCGTGGTGCATTCGCTGGTGCAAACCACCACGGCGTGATGCAAACCGGCGCTACCCGGAAAGAGCCGCCCGAGCGCCACCCCGCCGAGCACCCCGCGCGCCGCCAGATCGCGCACCACACCGCGCGCCTCACGCGGCAACAGCACGGTGAATTCCTCGCCATAGGCCGAGTTCAACACCGAAACGCCGGGGATGGCGGCGAGGGCTTGCGCCAGAGCGCGGGCATTGGCGTGGCTGGCCCGCGCCATCCGCGCCAGCCCCTCGCCGCCCAGCAGGCTGAGGTGGATGCTGAATGCCAGCGCACAAAGCCCTGAATTGGTGCAGATATTGCTCGTAGCCTTCTCGCGGCGGATATGCTGCTCACGGGTGGAGAGGGTGAGCACAAACCCGCGCTTGCCATCGGCATCCACGGTTTCGCCGCAAAGCCGGCCGGGCATCTGGCGCACGAACTTCTCGTTGCAGCCGAACAGCCCGAGGTAAGGCCCGCCAAATTGCAGCCCGACGCCCAAGGATTGCCCCTCGCCCACGACAATATCCGCGCCCAGAGCCCCGGGCGCCTCCAGCAGCCCCAGCATCACCGGATCAGTGACCACCGCCACCAGCAGCGCGCCCCGCGCATGGGCGGCCTCGGCAATGGCGGCCAGATCGGGGATGCGGCCGAACACATCGGGATATTGCACCACCACGCAGGCCGTCTCGCCATCCAGCGCGGCGATCACGGCGGCATCGTCGGCCTCGGGGCTCAGCTCCGGGGCCAGCAGCTCCAGCGCATCGCCGGCAAAGCGGGCCATGGTGGCGGCCGTGCCGGCATAATGCGGATGCAAGCCACCCGACAGCACCGCCCGCCCGCGCCGGGTGACGCGGCACGCCATGGCGATCGCCTCCCAGCAGGCGGTGGAACCATCATACATGCTGGCATTGGCGATATCGGTGCCGAACAGCCGCGCCACCTGGGTCTGGAACTCGAACAGCACCTGCAACGTGCCCTGCGCGATTTCCGGCTGGTATGGCGTATAGGCGGTGAGAAACTCGCCGCGCTGGATCAGGTGATCCACCGAGGCGGGGATATGGTGACGATAGGCCCCGGCACCGAGGAAAAACGGCACCTCGCCGGCCACCAGATTGCGCGAAGCGTGGCGCTTCATATGCCGCTCCACCGCCATTTCGCTGGCGTGGGGAGCCAATCCGGCAATGGGAGCCGAGAGCAGCGCGCCCGCGGGCACATCGGCAAACAGCGCATCCACCGATGGCGCGCCGATGACATCCAGCATGGCGCCGCGATCCGCTGGCGTAAGCGGCAGATAGCGCATCGCTCTACAGCCCCGTCAGATAGTCGGCGTAGGCGGCGGCATCCATCAGGCCGGTCAGCTCCTCAGGATCACCCATCGTCAGGCGGAACAGCCAGCCGCCGAGTTCGGGGTCGGTGTTGACCAGCTCCGGCTCGCCCTCCAGCGCGGCGTTCACCGCGCAAACGGTGCCCGCGACCGGCGCATAGACATCGGCGGCGGCCTTTACCGAATCCACGACAGCGGCGGTGTCGCCCCGGGCCAGCACCTTGCCCACTTCGGGCGCCTCGACATAGGTGATGTCGCCGAGCTGGGCCTGGGCGTAATCGGTGATACCGATGGTGCCGACATTGCCCTCAACCTCGACCCATTCGTGATCCTTGGTGAAATAACGGCTCATGGCTTGGCTCCTTTGGGGCTGGCGCGGTGGTAGCGGTGGGGAACGAAGGGCAGATCGACAACGGTGGCGGCGAGCAGCTTGCCGCGCGCACTGATGGTGAGGGCCGTGCCGGGCGCGGCATGGGCTGCCGCCACCTGCCCCATGGCGATGGGGCGTTGCAGGCTGGGCGAAAATCCGCCCGAGGTGACGATGCCGACGGGCACATCCCCGTCCAGAATTTCAGCCCCCTCGCGCGCGGCCATGCGGCCCTCGATAGCGAGACCAACCCGCCGTTGCGGCGCGCCTTCCGTCAGCAGCCGCGCGATGGGGTCCGCCCCGGGGAAGCCCCCTTCCCCCCGCCGGCGGGTGCTGATGGCAAAGCCCAGCCCCGCGCTCACCGGGTCGGTCGCCTCGGTCATATCGTGGCCATACAGCGGCAAGCCCGCCTCCAGCCGCAACGAATCCCGCGCGCCAAGGCCAATGGGCTTCACCGCCGGGTGGGCGCAAAGCGCATCGGCCAGCGCCGCCGCATCCTCGCCCAGCACGGAAATCTCGAAACCATCCTCGCCGGTATAGCCCGTGCGGCTGATGCCCAGCGGGCGCGCCGACGTATCCTGCGGCGAATGGGCCCACCAATAGGGCGCCGCCTGCATGAAGCTCAGCGCCTCCACCGGGGGAAAGCCCTCGCCTGCCGGCTGAAGCGCCAGAGAGGCCAGCACCTCCGCCGCCCGAGGCCCCTGCAAGGCCAGCAATCCGTGCTCGTCGAGGTGGTTCAAGGTAATCGCGTCGGGCAGGTTCTCGCGCAGATGGGCGATGTCGTCCCATTTGGTGGCGCCATTGACCACGAGGTAGAAATGGTCGCCCCGGTTGGTCACCATCAGATCATCGAGAATGCCGCCATCCTCCGCCAGCAGCAGCGAATAGCGCACCCTGCCCGGTTTCAGCGCGGCGAGATCGGCAGGCAGCAAGGCCTCCAGCGCGGCGACGGCGGCGGCCATGTCACCATCAGGGCCAGAAACTTCCAGCTGCCCCATATGGCTGACGTCGAACAGGCCCGCCTGCTCGCGCGTCCACAGATGCTCGGCGATGATGCCCTCATACTGCACCGGCATGGCATAGTCGGCGAACTCGACCATCCGCCCGCCCCGCGCCCGGTGCCAGCCATCCAGCGGCAGCAGCATCGGACCATCCGGTACGTCGGGATCACGGTCGAAATTGTGGTCGTCGTCGCTCACGAATCAAAGCTCCCGCTCAAAAGTGCACCATCAATGGCACCCCCTCTGTCGCGGAAACCTGAGAGCTTCCCCCCGGCGCGCGCGGCCTGAACAGCCACGCCCACACCGGGGCTTCCCCCTTCGGCGGCCCCTGCCTTTCGGCAAAGACTCTTTCCAGAGTATCGCTATCGACCCCTCGCGGTCCTTTTGCCTGAGAGTTTCCGGGGCGGTTGCTCCTTCGGCGCCCGTGATCCGCTCACACGAATCAACGAGGCTCTCCCACGCGGGTCAGCGACACGCCCGTTTCCCCCGTGTGGCCGCGAGAGTCAAAAGAAAGCTCCGACTTATCCCCGATTGGGGGGGGAGGGTTTTAAGGGGAGCGATAGGTGCGAGGGGGTTACCCCCTCGCGCTCCCATGCATGTCATTGTTGCGCCAAAGGTTCAGCCTTGCGCAAGGTTGCAGCGCCGCAGGCTGTTAAAGCCGCTTCGCGGCA
>CAIXXP010000191.1 GCA_903923465.1 uncultured Sphingomonadales bacterium
ACCACCACCACCAGCATGGTCGCCGCGCTGCTCGATGCGGGCGGCGTTGACCCCACGGTCATCAACGGCGGCATCATCAATTCCTATGGCAGCAACGCCCGCCTTGGCGCCAGCGACTGGATGGTGGTGGAGGCCGACGAGAGCGACGGCAGCTTCCTGCGCCTCGACGGCACCATCGCCGTCGTCACCAACATCGACCCCGAGCACCTCGACCATTACGGCAGTTTCGACCGGGTGAAGGAGTGCTTCGTCGAGTTCATCGAGAACGTGCCGTTTTATGGCGCGGCGGTGCTGTGCATCGACCACCCGGAAGTGCAGGCGATCATCCCCCGCGTGCGCGACCGCCGGGTGATCACCTATGGATTTTCGGCCCAGGCCGATGTGCGCGGCGAGCACGTGGCGGCGGTGCCCGGCGGCAATTATTTCGACGTGGCCCTGCGCCAGCGCGACGGCAGCTTTCGCCGCATCGCCGGCATCTCGCTGCCGATGCCGGGGCGGCACAATGTGCAGAACGCGCTGGCGGCGGTGGCCGTGGCGGTGGAAATGGGCGTTTCCGACGAGACCATCCGCACCGGTTTCGCCAAATTCGGCGGGGTGAAGCGCCGCTTCACGCAGGTGGGCGAAGTTGCCGTTTCTGGCGGCGACCCGGTCACCGTCATCGACGATTACGGCCACCACCCGGTGGAGATCCGCGCCGTGCTGGCCGCCGCGCGCGAGGGGGTTCGCGGGCGCGTTGTTGCGGTGGTGCAACCGCACCGCTTCACCCGCCTGCGCGATCTGATGGACGACTTCCAGACTGCCTTCAACGATGCTGACATCGTGCATGTGGCGCCCGTCTATGCCGCCGGCGAGGCGCCGATCGAGGGTGTGGACGCTGACGCGCTGGTCGCCGGGCTGAAGTCCCGTGGCCACCGCGCCGCCTTTACCACCGCCGGGGCCGAGGCGCTGGCCGAGACGCTGGCCGCCTCCATCCAGCCGGGCGACATGGTGGTGTGCCTGGGCGCGGGCGACATCACCAAATGGGCGGCGGGTCTGGCCGGGGCGATTGCCCAGCGGAGGGCCCCGTGACCGCCCATGCGCCGACGAGCCCTGAATCTCATGGCCCTGAATCTCATGGCCCTGAATCCGATGGCCCTGAATCCCATGGCCTTTCGCTTCCCCCCGTTGCTGGCAAGCTGACCGCCGCTGCCCCGCTGGCGCCGCTGGTGTGGTTCAAGAGCGGCGGCGCGGCGCAGTGGCTGTTCGAGCCGAAAGACCGCGCCGATCTGAGGCAGTTTCTCGCCGCGCTCGATCCTTCCGTGCCGGTGATGGCGCTGGGGTTGGGCAGCAACCTGATCGTGCGCGATGGCGGTGTGCCTGGTGTGGTGGTGCGGCTGGGCAAGGCCTTCGCGCAGGTTGACCCGGTTGATGCCCTCACGCTGGATTGCGGCGGAGGGGCCAGCGGCATTCTCGTCTCTTCCACCGCACGCGATGCGGGCATTGCCGGGCTGGAGTTCCTGCGCTCCATCCCCGGCACGGTGGGCGGCTTTGTGCGGATGAACGGCGGGGCCTATGGGGGCGATGTTGCAGGGATTTTGGTCGATTGCGACGTGGTGCTGCGCGATGGTTCGGCGGTAACGCTGGCGGCAGAGGCGCTGCATTACACCTATCGCCACTCCACCCTGCCCAAAGGCGCCATCGTCGTCGGCGCCCGCTTCCGGGGCCACCCCGGCGAAGCAGCCGCCATTCAGGCGGAGATGGACCGCATCGCCGCCGCCCGCGAGGCCAGCCAGCCCCTGCGTCAAAAGACCGGCGGTAGCACTTTCAAGAACCCGCCGGGCGAAAAGGCCTGGGAGCTGGTGGACCGCGCCGGCTGCCGGGGGCTGACGCTGGGCGGCGCGCAGGTTAGCGAAAAACACACCAATTTCCTCATCAACACCGGCGAAGCCACCAGCACCGAGATCGAGGCGCTGGGCGAGGAAGTGCGGCGGCGGGTGAAGGCGGATTCGGGCGTTGAGCTGGAATGGGAAATCCAGCGGGTGGGGCGGGTATGACGGGAAAGCTCGACCCCGCCGACCAGAAGGTATTGGACGACGTCCGCGATCATCGCTGTCACGTGATGAATGTGTTTGATCCCGATGGAGTATTGCCGGATTTCTCCTACTCTACTGGCTTCCCTGTCTCGGTTGCGCAGCCAGAAGTGATCGTCTTCGGGCTCCCGCACGAGTTGCGGCACTCCATGGTCAACGAAGTTGGCCGCCAGTACGCGGAGGGGCTCGTAGCGAGCGACGGTTTGCGGGTAAGCGGGCTGCTCGAGGGCTTCGATTGCGTGCTGCGTCGCATCACCGACACCACCTCCATCGATGAGCATTTCGGCTGGGCCATTTGGTATCATCGCAGCCAGCGAGGGGTCGAATTGACCGAGGCCTACCAGATCGTCTGGCCCGGCGCACAGCAGGGCCTCTACCCGTGGGATGAAGGCTGCGCCTCAGAAGTTATCGCCCGCCAACCCGCCCTCTACAAGCCGAGACTGAATTCATGACCCTGCCCAAATTCCACATCGCCGTGCTGATGGGCGGCTGGTCATCCGAGCGCCCCGTCTCGCTGATGAGCGGCAATGGCGTGGCGGACGCGTTGGAGGCGCGCGGCCACCGCGTCACCCGCATCGACATGGGCCGCGATGTCGCGCTCAAACTGGCCGAGGCCGCGCCCGATGTGGTGTTCAACGCCCTCCACGGCTGCCCCGGCGAGGATGGCACGGTGCAGGGCATGATGGATCTGATGGGCCTCACCTACACCCACTCCGGCCTCGCCACCTCGGTGATCGCCATCGATAAGGAACTGACCAAGCAGAGCCTCGTGCCCCACGGCATCCCCATGCCCGGCGGGCGGATGGTGGATAGCGAGGAGCTTTACACACGCGATCCCTTGCCCCGGCCCTATGTGCTGAAGCCGGTGAACGAAGGCTCCAGCGTGGGCGTGGCCATCGTGACGGAGGACGGCAACCATGGCAACCCGATCAGCCGCGATGCCACGGGCCCATGGCAGGAATTTCCCCGCCTGCTGGCCGAGCCTTTCATCCGCGGGCGCGAGCTGACCACCGCCGTGCTCGGCTCTCCGCAAGGCCCCGCGGCGCTGATGGTGACCGAACTGAAGCCCAAGAGCGGCTTCTACGATTTCGACGCGAAATATACCGACGGGCTGACCGAGCACGTTTGCCCGGCCGAAATCCCCGACGACATCACCCGGGCCTGCAAGGATATCGCCCTGCGCGCGCACGAACTGCTGGGCTGCCGTGGCACCAGCCGCAGCGATTTCCGCTGGGACGACAGCCAGGGGGTCGAAGGCCTGTTCCTGCTGGAGGTGAACACCCAGCCGGGCATGACGCCGCTGTCCCTCGTGCCGGAGCAGGCGCGCCATTGCGGCATGAGCTATGGCGAGCTGGTCGAGGCGATTATTGGCGATGCCTTGCTGTGCAAGGCGGGTATTGGCGAAGCCTTGCTGGGCAAGGCGGGTACTGGCGATGCCTCGCATACAACGGGTACCGCCGATGCGCCGCACATTGAGGTTCCCGCGCCATGAGCCAGAAGATCAAGCGCCGCGCCGGCCCCGGCGGGGGCACCGTGCGCAAGGCCGCCGCCGCGCAGGGCAAGGCGGCCAAGGCGCGTGCCGTGCGGCGGCGCACAGGCTCGGCGCTGGATGCGGTGATGGCCTGGGTGCCCCTGTCGGACGAAATGCTGCACCGGGTGTTTCTGGTGATCATTCTGGGGGCGGCGCTGGCGCTGGCGGCGCTGGTGGCGGCGCAGGCGGGCGTGCCGGCATTGGCCAGCCAGCAAATGGCCACCGTCTCCGCCGACGCGGGCTTCGAGGTGCACAAGGTGAAGGTGCGCGGCACCCAGCATCTGAACGAGCTGAAGGTCTATGAGCGGGTGCTGGTGCAGCGCGACCGGGCGATGACGACGGTCGATCTGGCTGCTCTGCGCGCCGATCTGCTACATCTTTCCTGGGTGAAGGACGCGCGGGTCTCGCGTCAATTGCCCGACACGCTGGTCGTCGACATCGTCGAGCGCAAGCCGCATGCGGTGATGCGCAGCGGCGACCATCTGGTACTGATCGACGAGACGGGCGCCACGCTCGATCCTGTCACCCCGGCGGATGCCAAGGGCATGCTGGTGCTTTCGGGTGAAGGCGTGACGGGCCGGGTGGCGGCGCTGGCGGGCCTGCTGGATATGGCGCCCGCGCTGAAGCCGCAGGTGGCCGAGGCCGAGTGGGTGGGCAATCGCCGGTGGAATGTCCTGTTCAAAACCGGGCAGGTGCTGGCCCTGCCCGAGGGCGAGCAGGCGAGCGCCGACGCGCTGGTCTCCTTCGCGCGGCTGGACGGCACGAACCGCCTGCTGGGCGGGCGGGTGGCCGCGTTTGACATGCGCGCGCCCGATCGCATCTATCTGCGTGTGCCGGGCCGTTCGTCCGGTGGCGACGCGGCGCCTGGGGTGGGCGCATCCGGCGCCCATGCTGCCGGGGCGAGTGGCGCGGCCGTTGCCCCGGTCGCTACCGGCTCGGGAACCCTTGCCCCGGCCGTGGCAGCGGCAGCCATTGTCGGCGCGGCAGACGGCGCCGGGCGCCACAATGCCCCTGCCCACACCGCGGCGAGTTCGACCGACAAGGCGCCCGCCACCCATAAGGCGCAGGCGCCGCATCTGGCGGAAGCTGCCCATCACGCAAAGCCAGCGCCCGTTGCGCATCAGGCCCAGCTTGCATCTCATACCAGGCTCGCGCGCCCGGCGCCCGCACGCCTGGCCCACGCCGCGCCGAAGGCCGCCGTTCATCAGGCCCACGCCAGCCATCCGGCCAAGGCGGAGCATCAGGCAAAGGCCGCTGCCAAGCCCAAAGGCTCGCCGATCGACGCCGCCCTCCGCACCGCCATGCACACCGGCGCCCGGCCGGCCACGCACCCGGCCCATCGCGCCGTCGTGCACACCGCCAGCCGGCAGGCGGACTGATGGCCCCGGTGCCCCCCGCCGCGCGCCTGGGCCGGGTGTTCGGCGCGGTGAACATCGGCTCGTTCCGCATCTCGGCGATGGTGGCGGGCATTGGCGAGGATGGCGAACTGGTCGTCCTCGGCTCCAGCCACCGCGCCGCGCAAGGGGTGAAGCGCGGCTACGTCACGGACATGGTTGCTGCCACCTATGCCGTGCGCGACGCCATCGAACGGGCCGAGAAAATGGCCGAGACCGCGCTGGGTTCGGTATGGATCGGCTGTTCCGGTGCAGGGCTGGCCAGCCAGATCGCCCAGGTGGAGATCGATATCGGCGGGCGCCGGATCGAGGATGACGACATCACCCACCTGCTGCTGGCCGCGCGCGATGCCATCCAGCCCGACGGCCGGGTGGTGCTGCACGCGACGCCCGCGCATTACACGCTGGACACCGCGCACGGCGTGGCCAATCCGCGCGGCCTGCATGCCGAGCGGCTGGGTGTGGACATCCACGTGCTGCTGGCCGATGGCGCGCCGATCCGCAACATGACCGAGGCGGTGCAGAACGCCCATCTGGCGGTGGATGGGGTTATCGCCTCGCCCATCGCCGCCGGCCACGCCTGCCTCACCGCCGAGGAGCGCGAGATTGGCGTGGCGCTGGTGGAATTCGGTGCGGAAGTGACCACGGTTTCGGTGTTTGTCGCCGGCATGCTGCTGGGCATGGCGACCGTGCCGATGGGCTCGGGCGATATCACCGATGCCATCGCCTCGTCCTTTGGTATCCGCCGGTTTCAGGCCGAGCGGCTGAAATGCGTGAATGGTTCGGCGATTGCCACCCCGGCCGATCATCGCGAGCTGATCCCGCTGGAGGCTCCGGGCGACGCGGGCGGCGACATGGGCGGCGACGGGGCCGACGGCACCGGCGCGCAGGGCGAGGGCCGCCGCATCCCCCGCGCCGAACTGATCACGGTGATTACCGGGCGGCTGGGCGAGTTGCTCGACGAGGTGTCGCGGGTGCTGCGGGCGCTCGGCTATACCAGCACGCGTGGGCGGCAGGTGGTAATCACCGGCGGCGGGGCGGAACTGGCGGGGCTGGCCGATTTCGCGCAAGGCGTGCTGGGCCGGCCGGTGCGCATTGGCCGGCCGCTGGCGCTGAAGGGCCTGGCAGAGGCCCATGCCACGCCGGGGTTTTCCACGCTGGCGGGGCTGGTGCAATATGTCGCCAACCATCCGCTGGACATTCGCGAGGTGGGCCGCGGCGGCGCGCGGGCGGGTGACACCACGGGCCTTGGGCAAATCAGCCGCTTGTGGCGGGCGCTGAGGGATTATTTTTGATGCCGGAACGGCCACGAACCTCCGGTGCGCCGCTCTGTCGCCGCCAGGCGGGGGCGGCAAAAACCGCGCGGTCGGCCGGTTCGGGCAAAACGACGGGCTCCGGCACCAACGTACTTCGATTGAACGGAACGATAATGGCGCATTTGGCCCATGTTGGCTGTGGACAAGCGCCAAAACCGCTTTGCGTCGGCTTTCGAAGCGTGCATTTTAGGCAACAGGCCAAAGCACTATACGCAAGAGTGTGATGACGAAAGTGGGAACCGGTTTTTTCGATTGATCCCGCGACTCACGAAGATTTTAGCAGGGTGGTGTGATCAAGTCCATCACGTCTCGCCCTAGCCTGGCAGGAGTAAGGCAATGAGCATCAATATCGGTCCCCCCGCTGTCGACGAGCTGCGTCCGCGCATCACCGTGATAGGCGTGGGCGGGGCCGGCGGCAACGCCATCGCCAACATGATCAATGCCGAGATCGAGGGCGTGGATTTCGTTGTGGCCAACACCGACGCGCAGTCGCTGAACGCCTCCATTGCCGAACACCGCATCCAGCTCGGGCCAGAGATCACGCAGGGTCTGGGCGCCGGGTCGCGGCCCGAGGTTGGCCGCGCCGCCGCCGAGGAGACCATTGCCCAGATCGAGCGGGCTCTGGAAGGCGTGCATATGTGCTTCATCGCCGCCGGCATGGGTGGCGGCACCGGCACCGGCGCGGCCCCGGTCATTGCCAAGGTGGCGCGTGACAAGGGCGTGCTGACCGTGGGCGTGGTGACCAAGCCCTTCCTGTTCGAGGGCACGCGCCGCATGCGCAGCGCCGAGGCGGGCATCGAGGAACTGGGCCGGCATGTCGACACGCTGATCGTCATCCCCAACCAGAACCTGTTCCTTGTCGCCAAGGCGGAGACCACCTTCAAGGAGGCGTTCCAGCTGGCCGACGAGGTGCTGCAACAGGGCGTGCGCTCGATCACCGACCTGATGGTGATGCCGGGCCTTATCAACCTCGACTTTGCCGACGTGCGTTCGGTCATGGCCGAAATGGGCAAGGCGATGATGGGCACCGGCGAGGGCAGCGGCGAGAACCGCGCGCTGGAAGCCGCCGAAAAAGCCATCGCCAACCCGCTGCTCGACGGCGTTTCCATGCGCGGCGCCAAGGGGGTGATCATCTCCATCATCGGTGGCGACGACATGAAGCTGCTGGAAGTGGACGAGGCCGCAAACCACATCCGCGAGCTGGTCGATCCCAACGCCAACATCATCTGGGGCAGCGCGTTCAACCCCGATCTGGACGGCAAGATCCGCGTCTCCGTGGTGGCCACCGGCATCGAGCAAACCGCCCATCAGGCCGAGGAGGCCGCGCGCCCGATCGGCATCAGCGTGCCGCGTGGCCCGGTTATCCCGGCATCCGCCGCGCCCTCCACGGTCGCGCCTGCCGCTCCCGCCTCGCCTCCGGCCGAGCGCCCCTTCGACCGCGCCCGCATGGCGCCACCCGCCCCGGACTCGCAGCCAAGGCAGGCGCCGCTCGCGCCGCTGAATGTGGCGCAGCCCGTCGCTCCGCCCGCCGCGGCTCCGGTTCCGCCGGCGCAGCCTTCGCTGGCGGTTGTTACACCAGCGCCCGCCGCGCCGCCGCCGGAGCTGGCTCTGGACGACGCGCTGGAACTGGGCTCGGAGCACGAGGCCGGCGCGCCGGGCGAATTGTTGCTGGATGCCGGGGGCATCATCAACGAGCCAGCGCCGGCGCAGCCTGCGGCCGATCCCTACGCCGCGCGGCGCATGCCGCCCATGGCAGAGGCCAATGTGCCGCTGCCGTTCGAGCCGGCTCCGCCCGCCGCCCAGCCGGAGCCATCCGACGAGGGCCACCGCGCGGGTGGCACGCTGTTCGAGCGCATGGCCAATCTCACCGGGCGCCGACAGGCGCATCACGAGGAAGAGGAAGATCCGGGCGCGGTGAACATTCCGCGTTTTCTCGGTCGCCAGAACAATCAGTAACGCGGCCGGGCGGTCCGCCGGTGAATGGATGATATGACAAGGACCTTGCATCGCGGAGCGACCCGCCAAGGGTTGGCAGGCGTTCGCGCCATGCGCCGGCGGTGGGCTTGCGCTCCCCTGGCGGCGCTGTGCGTCCCCTTGATGGCGCTGGCGCCCGCCATGGCCCGGGCGGAGCCTGTGGTGCAACCAACGGGCCAGATGGCTGAGCAGGCGCGCGGCGGGGCGGCCCCCGGCGGCACAACGGCGCAGGCGCTGGATGCGGCGCTGGAGCGGCTGGCGCGCAACCCGCGCGATATCGATTCGCTGGTCGCCGCCGGGCGCGCAGCCCTCGCCATGGGCGACACCGATGCGGCGATCGGCTTTTTCTCGCGGGCAGACAAGCTGGCCCGGGGCACGCCGCGCGTGCTGGCGGGCCTGGCCGTGGCCAAGGTGCGCGCGCATGACCCGCTGGCGGCTATGCCCCTGTTCGACGCCGCCGATACCGGCCGCCCGCTCAGCGCCGACGACACGGCCGACCGGGGCCTCGCCTATGATCTGGTCGGCGACAACCGCACCGCGCAAACCTATTACCGCCGCGCACTTGCCGCCGCCGGCAATGGCGTCGCCGGCGGCCTTGCCCAGCCCGAAGCCGCGCGCCGGCTGGTGCTGAGTTGCGCCATCGCCGGCGACCGGGCGGGTTCGGATGCCGCCTTGCGTCCCTTGCTCGATGCGCAGGATCGCGCCGCCACCCGCACCCAGGCCTTCGCCCTGGCCATTCTGGGGCGCGAGGAAGAGGCGGTGGCGGTGGTTCGCGCCACCATGTCGCCCGATCTGGCGGCGGCTATCGCGCCCTATCTGCGCTATATGCGCAGGCTTACCCCCGCACAGCAGGCCGCGGCGGCCAATCTGGGCGAGTTTCCCCACGCGGCCGATATCGGCGTGGATGATCCGCGCATCGCCCAATATGCGGCGGAACACCATTTGCACCCTGCCGCCACGCAAATAGCCCAGGCACCGGTGGTCGCGGCTGCCCCGCGCGGCAATTCCCGCGCCGAACGGGCGCGCCGTCGTGAGGCTCCCGCTCCCGAGCCGGTTGCCGCCAATGCGTCGCCGCCCGAACTTTCGTCGGAATCCGGGCCCTCGCGCGAAGACCGGGTCGCCGTGGCGGACAGTGCCCCCGCCGCCGCGCCGGAAGTGGTGACCCCGCCGCCCGCGCCCGCCAGCCTTCCGGCCTACCGGGCACCGGCGCCCGCCGCTTCCGCCCGCCCCTACGGCCCGGTTGATGACGGTCAGCGCCCGGCCAATGCCGCGCCGCCCGCCGCCCAGGCTACCTATTCCCTGCCCCCGTCGCCCGCTGCGGCGCCAGCATCCGTTTCCATCCCCGTCGTTCAGCGGACCCCGGCACCCATGGCCTCTGCTCGGGCGCCAGCCCCGGCCCCCACCTCGGCCGCCACCCCCGCCTCCACCCCGGCCCCCACGCCCGCCCTCGCCCGGCGGCGCATCAATTTCGCCGATGCCTTTGCCACCATGGGCGAAAACGCCCCGGTGTTCGAACCAGCCCCCGGCGCCGTGGATATCCGCAAGATCGCGCCGGCGCATGCGGCGCGTCCTGTGCCCCATGCCGCGCCCAAGCCACCGCCACCGCCGCCGAACCCCAGCCGCATATGGGTGGAACTGGGCGTGGGCCGCGACACCGACCGGCTGGGGTTCGATTGGCACCGGATGGCCAAGGACGACCCCGACCTGTTTGCCCGCCGCAAGCCTTTCGTCACCGGCTGGGTGCGCACCAATCGCCTGCTCACCGGCCCGTTCGACACGCAGGCGGCGGCCGATACCTTCGCCCAGCAGGTGCGCAAGGCCGGGCACGATGGCGTCTTTGTGTGGACCAGCCCGGCGGGGCAGGTGGTGGACCCGCTCGATGCCCGCTAAGGGCCGCCGGACGACCACCGCCTCCCGGCGCGAGGTGAGCGCCATGGCTGCGGGCCCGGAATTGCGCCGTTTTCCCCCTCCCACATGACAGCGGCATGACGTTATCCGCTTCTTTTCCACAGGCTGTGAACAGGCTTATGCAGTTATGCGCAAGCGTGTGCGGCGCCCTCCTTGTCTGCCAACCCCGCGCAGACGCATCTGGGGCAACAGCTTCGGGATCAGGGTTTTGATAATGCGCGCAGGGCATAGTGAAATTGGACGGCAGGACGACGCGGCCCCGGTGGACATGCTCGCCTCGCTGTTCGACGCGCGCGGGTGGCCCTATGAATTCGTCTCGGAAGACGAGATTTCCGGGCAGGTGCAGGGCAGTTGGGCCAATTATCAGTTGCGCGGCATCTGGCGCTCGGAAGACAATGTGCTGCAACTGCTGTGCCTGCCCGATATCCGCGTGGCCGATGATAAGCGCGCCGCCATGTTCGAGGTGCTGGGCATGGTGAACGAGCAGCTGTGGCTCGGACATTTCGACATCTGGTCGAATGGATCGGTGCTGCTCTATCGCCATGGCTTGATGCTGGGGGACGAGGGGCTGCTGTCCATCGCCCAGGCGCAAACCGTGATCGAACTGGCGGTGGAGGAATGCGACCGCTTCTACCCCGCCTTCCAGTTCATCCTGTGGGGCGACAAATCGCCGGCCGAGGCGCTCGCCGCCGCGCTGGTTGATGCCGCGGGCGAGGCCTGAGATGGCCACCCCCACCTCCGCCGAAACACCGGAATGGCCCCGGCGCCTGCTGATCCTCGGCTGCGGCAACATGGGCGGCGCGATGCTCGCCGGCTGGCTGCGCGGCGGGTTTGAGCCTTCGCGCTTCACCGTGGTCGATCCCGTGCTGGCGCGGGCGCCCGATGGCGTCACCCTGCTGCGCGAACTTCCCGAAATCGCCGGGATAGGCCAATCCGATAGCGCCACAGGGATCGTCGAGGCTGCCGAGGGGCGCGTCCCGGCGGAGACACCAGCCGACGCCACCCCCTTCGACGCCATCCTCCTCGGCGTAAAGCCGCAGCTTCTGGACGCGGTCGCCCCCAGCCTCGCCCCGCGGGTCGGCCCAACCACGGTGCTGCTCTCCATCCTCGCCGGGGTGGAGCTGGACAGCCTCGCCGCCCGTTTCCCGCAGGCCGGTGGCATAGTGCGGATCATGCCGAACCTCGCCGCCGCCATCGGCAAATCGCCAATGGGGCTGGCCGGGCGAAATCCGGCGGGGCAGGGCCTCGATGCCACCGCACAGGCCAGCATCACCGCGCTCCTCACCCCGCTCGGCGCCCCCGAATGGCTCACCAGCGAAGGCCTGCTCGATGCGGTGACGGCGCTCGGCGGCTCCGGCCCCGCCTTCGTCTACCGCTTCATCGATGCCCTCGCCCAAGGCGGCACCGAAATCGGCCTCCCCGCCGATCAAGCCCTGCGCCTCGCCCTCGCCATGGTCGAAGGCGCCGCCGCCCTCGCCGCCGCCAGCGACCACCCCCCCGCCGAACTGGCCCGCCGCGTCGCCTCCCCCGGCGGCACCACTGAAGCCGGCCTGAAAGTGCTGGACGAGAACGGCGCGATCACCCACCTCCTCACCGCCACCCTAGCCGCCGCCCGCGACCGCAGCGTCGCCATGGCCGAAGCCGCCCGCGCCGGCTGACCCTTGCCCGCATAAAAAGGGGCAGGGCAGGGGAAGCAGCAAAGATGCGAGGGTGTTACACCCTCGCGCTCCCATTACCCTATTGACCTGCGCCCCATCGCGGGCATCCTCCCCATTGGCATGACTCCATCGACTGGCACGCTTCGTCGCAAGCCATGAAGAGATTTGATAGGGGACGTGCCCCCCGGCAAACGAAATCTTTGCCGATCCCGCAATTGTCAATCGATTATGTAGACATTAAACGCGGCAGTACGGGCTAGCCAGGCGCGGTCGCATCCCGCCATCGCAGGTCTGTAAGACTGTAAATTTTCAGGATTGCCAGAATGAATGGTTTGAGACTGGCAACAGGCGGCAAATGGGGGATCGCCGCGGCCCTGATTGTCACTGCGGCTCCAGCCTTCGCACAAACTCCGTCCAGCCAGCCTGCCCCGGACGTAAGCGATCATGCCATCATCGTCACAGGTCGCAAGGCCGATCTGACGGGCATCGCGACCTCGGCCACTCAGGGACAAGTCAGCGCCGACGATCTCGCGCTGCGTCCTCTGCTCAGGCCGGGTGAAATCGTCGAGCAGATCCCCGGTGTCATCATCACCCAGCATTCCGGCAGCGGCAAGGCCAACCAGTATTTCCTGCGCGGCTTCAATCTCGATCACGGCACCGATCTTGCGGTCAGCGTCGACAACGTGCCCGTTAACATGCCCGACCATGCCCATGGGCAGGGCTATGCCGACCTCAATTTCCTGATCCCCGAATTGGTCAGGCAAGTCGATTACGAGAAGGGGCCCTACTACGCCAATGTCGGCAATTTCGGCTCGGCAGGCGCGTTCGATCTTCATTACTACGACCGCCTGCCGCACGGCATCCTGACGCTGGAAGGCGGGCAATATGGCTTTGGTCGGGGCCTTTATGCCAACAACCTGGCGATCGGTGCGGGCAATCTGATCTATGCGCTGGAGCTGGAACACAATGACGGCCCTTGGGCAAAAGGCGACAACGAGCGCAAAGTAGATGGCGTCCTGCGCTACGGCGCCGGCACCGCCGCCAATGGCTGGTCGATCACAGCGTCAGCCTATCACAATGTCTGGAACTCGACCGACCAGATACCCGATCGCGCCATCGCCGGGGCAAATGATCCGGTGGGCGCGGCTGCCGCTCCGGCTGCCGATCTGATTGCGCGCTATGGCTCGATCGACACCAGCGATGGCGGCCGAACCGGCCGCTATGCGCTGAGCGCGGACTTGCGGCGAACAGGCGCATCCAGCACCCTCCATGCCAGTGCCTATGCGCTGCATTACGACATCGATCTCTTCTCCAATTTCACCTATTTCCTGAATGATCCGGTGCATGGCGACCAGATCGAGCAACAGGATCGACGTTGGACCTTTGGTGGCCATCTTAACGACACCTTGCGCCATACACTGTTGGGTCGCCCTTCCGAGACGACGCTCGGCCTGGATGTGCGGGACGACCAGATCGACAATGGCCTTTATCAAACCGAGGCCCGCGTCCGGCTGAGTGCCACGACCGTCAATCGGATCAGCGAGGTCAGCCTTGCGCCTTATGTCCAAAACGAGACGCACTGGACTGATTGGCTGCGCACAATCGTCGGTCTGCGCGCCGATGCCGTCCGGATGAGCGTCAACAGTCAGCTTGGAGGAGATTCCGGAAGTGCCAGCCGCCAGATACTGAGCCCCAAGCTCAACGTCGTCTTCGGTCCCTGGAAAAATACCGAACTCTATCTCGACTATGGCGAAGGCTTCCACTCGAACGACGCGCGCGGCGTCATCGCCGAGGTCGATCCGGCGACGATGCTGCCAAAATCAAGCGGCGAAGAAATCGGGTTGCGCACCACGCTGATCCCGCATCTTCGCTCCGAGTTGTCCCTGTGGCGACTGCATCTCCGGTCCGAGTTGGTCTGGGACGGTGACGCGGGCACCAATACGCCCAGCGGTCCGACGACACGTTATGGCGTCGAATTCGCCAACTGGTACACACCCACTCGCTGGCTGACGATCGACGCCGACTACGCCTGGTCGCACGCCCGCTTCACGGACGCCGAGCCGGATGGTCCCTATGTTCCCGAGGCGCTGGTGTCGACATTCGATGGCGGCGTTGCGGTTCATGATCTGAAGGGACGGGCATCACATTTGTCGGGGGGCCTGCGTCTGCGCTACTTCGGGCCGCGACCGCTCACTCAAGACAACAGCGTCCGGTCAAAAGCCACGACGCTGCTCTATGCCAATGCGAAATATGCGCTGACCGATCGGATCACCGTGGGGCTCGACATCTTCAATTTGCTGAACAAGCGGGCCAGCGATATCGACTATTTCTACACCTCGCGCTTACCCGGCGAACCATTGTCGGGTGTGAACGATATCCACACACACCCGTCCGAGCCTCGGGAATTTCGCCTCTCACTCACCGCAGCCTTGTGACAGCCATCCGCTGGAGTCGGGGATTATGGAGATGACGGTGACACTTTACCAAATACCCAAATGCCATCATCCCCTCTCGCGCCGTGCTTATTCCACCTCGTCCTTTCATCCTTCACCATGTCACCCAGCGGGGTAACGGCCGGCAGCGCGCCTTCACCAAGGACGCCGATTATGTCCCGTACCTCGTTCTTCTGGCAGATGCCGCCGAGTGCGATTGCGCTGGCACCTTACTGAACTTCCCAATGCCCCCCTGTCCTACACCCCAATCCCCTGTCATACTCCACGCGGCTCTTTGCATCGTCGTTCCCCCCACCCCCGGCGCCCCCGCCGAGTTTGTGCAATAAACAGAAGACCCCCCACCTGCGTCGGATGCACTTCATCAACTAAACCCCCACCCCGCCGGCACCACCCGCCCCGGCATCACCCCCGGGCGCGCACCCCCAAAAAAAATTTACCGCACCCCCACAGCCGGTTTCGCTTGAAAGCTGCATCAATCGCCCCGATATTGCACCCTACCGCAGCGCCACCCTCTCGCGGCGCCGGAAAAGGAGTTTTAAGCAATGGCCATCTGGAATGACCCCCAGCCCGGTGCGGGCTTCGGCGCGTCTTCAAGGGTGCAGGGCGGCTATGCCGATGCGGCGCGCGACGCCGGGCTACGCCGCTACATGCTGTCGATTTACAACTACATGGCCTCGGGCGTGCTGCTCTCGGGCATTGTGGCGCTGCTGTTCGTCCAGTCTGGCCTGGCGGTGGCAACGTTTCACTCGCCGCTGCGGCTGGTGCTGGCCTTCGCGCCGTTCATCTTCGTGATGACCATGAGCATGGGCATCAACCGCATGGCGGCGGGCACGCTGCAACTGCTGTTCTGGGCATTCTGCACCACGATGGGCCTGTCGCTGTCGTCGATCCTGCTGGTCTACACCGGCCCGTCGATCGCCTCGACCTTCTTTGCCACGGCCGGCGCCTTTGCTGGCCTCAGCCTGGTGGGCTACACCACTAAGCGCAATCTCTCGGCCATGGGCGGTTTCATGGTGATGGGGCTGATTGGCCTGCTGATCGCAATGGTGGTCAACATGTTCATGCATTCCGGCCCGCTGGGTCTGGCGATTTCGGCGCTGGGCGTGCTGATCTTCGCCGGTCTCACCGCCTGGGACACGCAGCGCCTGAAGGCGATGTACTACCAGACCGCCGGCAGCCCCTATGCCGACAAGACGGTGATCATGGGCGCCCTGACGCTCTATCTCGACTTCATCAACATGTTCCTGTTCCTGCTGCGCTTCATGGGCGACCAGCGCCGCTGAGCAGAGTTTCGCATTTGCGCCGCGCCCGGAGTGCCCCAGACGGCGTGCCCCGGGCGCCGCCATTTTCCGCGCGATGGAAAAAGCGATTTTCCCCCTTCCGTTGGTGAGGTTCTCCCGCTAAGAGGCACCCTCCGACGGTTAGAGCGCCGGGCGCAGTGGAACGGGGCCTTAGCTCAGCTGGGAGAGCGCGTCGTTCGCAATGACGAGGTCAGGAGTTCGATCCTCCTAGGCTCCACCACTCCACTGCCTGCCCTCTCTGCCGCAAATATGTGTTGGCGTTGACCGGGTTGGGCAGATGCCCGCACCAGAAGGGCCACCCGCAACATGCATTTTCTCGATCAGGCCAAAGTCTATCTCCGCTCCGGCGCCGGCGGCCCTGGGGCGGTGAGCTTTCGTCGCGAGATGTATGTCGAATATGGCGGCCCGGATGGCGGCAATGGCGGCAAGGGTGGCGACATCATCTTCGAGGCGGTGACCGGGCTGAACACGCTGATCGACTTCCGCTATAGCCAGCATTTCAAGGCCCCGCGCGGCGGCGGCGGCGCAGGCAAGAACCGCACCGGCGCGGGCGGCGAGGATCTGGTCATCAAGGTGCCGGTGGGAACGCAAGTTCTGGACGATGAGCGCGAGAACGTGCTGCTCGATCTGACCGAGGCCGGCCAGCGCGTCACCCTGCTGCGCGGTGGCGATGGCGGGCGCGGCAATGCCAGCTATAAAACCAGCACCAACCGCGCCCCGCGTCAGCACGGCCCCGGCTGGCCCGCGCAGGAGATGTGGGTGTGGCTGCGGCTGAAGCTGCTGGCCGATGTCGGGCTGGTGGGCCTGCCCAATGCCGGCAAGAGCACCTTCATCAACCAGATCTCGAACACCAAGGCGAAGGTTGGCGATTACCCCTTCACCACCACCCGCCCGCAACTCGGCGTGGTGCGGCACAAGGAGCGCGAATTCGTGCTGGCCGACATCCCGGGCCTGATCGCCGGCGCGGCCGATGGCGCCGGCAGCGGCGACCGCTTCCTCGGCCATATCGAGCGCTGCCGCGTGCTGGTGCACCTGATCGACGTCAACGGTGTCGACCCGGTCGAGGCGCTGGATATCATCGAGGAGGAACTGGCGATCTATGGCGCGGGCCTGGATGAAAAACCCCGCCTCATCGCCCTCAACAAGATCGACCTCGTCGATGCCGAACTGGTGAAGTCCTTCACCAAGGAGCTGAAAGCGGCCGGGGTGAAGAAGGTGTTCCCCATTTCCGGCGCCACCGGCAAGGGCATGACGGCGCTGCTGAACGCGGTGATAGACCACCTGCCGGCAGCCACCGTCACCGAACGCCCCGCTGGCGAGCGCGAGGATGCGGACGACAAGCCTTGGTCGCCTTTGGGGTGATTGGGGGGTAGGGTTCGAGGAGAAGGTACGAGGGACTCGTCCCTCGCGCTCCCATTCCTGTCATTGTCGCGCCAAGGGCTCGGCCCAGCGAAAGCCCGCCGCACCGCAGGCTGAAAGCCGCTTCGCGGCAAGGCGCAATGCCGCAAGTGATGCACCACGCAGACGGTATTGGGAGCGCGAGGGGGTTACCCCCTCGCGCCTATCCTTCCCCTTCGATCTTCCGCTGACTTTTCCCTGCCATATTCCCATCCAGCCCACTTTCGCCTAACGCCCGACACATGGTCTCCCGCATCCTCACCCTCGCCGATTTAGCCGATCCTGCCAAAACCCCGCGTCTGGTGGTGAAAGTGGGCTCGTCTCTGCTGGTCGATGCGCAGGGCGCGCGGCGGGCGTGGCTGACCGGGCTGGTGGCGGAAATCGCCGCCGCGCGGGGCCGGGGCCAGCAGGTGATTGTGGTCAGCTCGGGCGCGATTGCGCTGGGGGCGCGGCGTCTGGGGCTGGAGAAGGGCGGGCGTGGCTCTCTGGCGGATGCGCAGGCGGCGGCCGCTGTCGGGCAGATCGCGCTGTCGGGTCTGTGGGCGGAACTGCTGGGCGGACACGGTATTGCCGCCGCGCAACTGCTGCTGACGCTGGAGGATCTGGAGGATCGCGGCCGCTATCTCAACGCTACCGCCACCCTGGCGCGGCTGCT
>CAIXXP010000192.1 GCA_903923465.1 uncultured Sphingomonadales bacterium
CTTCCGGCCCTCACCTGCTTGGCTGGCCTTACCGCGTCGAGGTCGGCGGTTCGGCCCTACCCTTCCCGCGTTCGCTCGATCCCGTGCTCGTCGTCGCGGTCCCGGTCGTCTTCTAACCCTCGCAACTCGGCTTCCATGGTCGCCTGGGCCTTCTGGATCGCCGCCAGACGGTCGGCTTCCTCCTGCTCGGCCTTGCTCATCGCCTCGATGCGCGGGCGCTCCGCCTCGATCCGCTGCGCCTTGTCGATGCTGGTCTCGATCGCCTCCGGCGTCGGCGGGCCTTCAGGCGCAAAGATGCCAGCAATCCCGCTGGCAATGTCCCCCATGACCTCGGCGGCCTTGCCGGCGACACTGGCCACCACATCGGCGGCCCCGCTGCCCTTGACCTGATCCTTGGGCGGGGTGCGCCCCTCGATCACCTGTTCGGCGCTCGAATCTGGGCGGTCGGGGATCGGCCGGCCGTTCCCGCCGGGATCGGCGCGCTTGGTGGCGGACTGCTTCACCCCGGCAAGCGCCAGCATGGCTTTGGCCTGGGCGGTCGTCGGCAGGCTGCTCGGGTCGATGTCCGCCAGCTTGGCGCGCACGTCGGCCGTCCTTGCCCCATCAATGAGACGCGGCAAGGCGTGAACATCGCCCTCCGGCGTCACCAGCACAAAAGCGCGGCGGTCGCCTTGCGCCAACTGATAACCGCGCTCCCCGATCGCGGCCATGAACCCTTTTCCGCTGTCGCTGTTCGCCCATAGGGCGGTAATTTCTGAGCGGAGGGCCTGACGAGCGGCAAAGTCTTTGCCCTGCCCCTGCGGCGCTCCTGGGGCCTCCCGCGTGATCTCCTTGCCTTGGCGCATCTGCGCCAGCGCCTCGCCAATGGTGGGCAGTTCAGCCTTGAACCCCTCACCTAATTTCTGGTGGATCACGGCGGCGGCGTCCCCGCATAAAGGCTTACCAAGGGCATGCTTGCCCCCCGCCTCATCGAGCACCACAAAGTCCCGTCGGTCGCCCTGCGCCAGGTGCAATCCCTCGGCAGCAAGCGCCGCCATAAATCCGGGTCCGTCCTGGGTTCGGCTGTAGCAATCGCGGATCACCTGCCGCGTCGCGTCGATCTCCACCTTGTTCCGCCGCGCTTCCTCGAACTCCGGCCGCTTTGCTGCCTTGGGCTGCTCGGGACCGCGATCATTGGCAACCTGCTGCAAGCCATAATCAACCTCCATGTCCCGGCAGAGATTCTTCAGTTTGAGCTTGAACAAGCCCGGATCGATCGCCTTCTCTCGATCGAAGTCCACCCGTGACCAGGCCACATGTAAATGCCGGTCACCGTCCGGCGCTACATGGAAGGCCACGGCGCGCGGCTGGCCCTTAAATCCAAGCTCGGCCTCCATCCGATCGGCGATCTTAAGCCAGGTCTCCCGCTCGATTCCCTCCCCCTCGGGCAGGCGCACATAGGCATGGAAGAACGGCTTTTCACACTTGGTAACCTGGGAGGCCATCACCTGAACCTGCCGAAAGCCTTCCCGTAAATCCTCGTCCAGGAACCCCCGCGCCTCGATCACCTCCGCGCGCTCGCCGTCCTTGCCCGTCTGCAAATAGGCCGCCAGCTTGCCCCCATGGGCATGGAGATTCCCCTTGGCGATCATGTCCGGATCGCCTCGTGCATTTCTCGAAGCAGGGCCACCAACTGCTTCCCGATCGCCTCATAAAAATAGGGGTCGATCTCCTTCCCGATATTCGCCGAACGGGCAATCTGGTTCACGTTGTTCCCCACCCGGTTAAGCTCGATCATCGCCCGCGCGATCACCTCCGCCTGAACCGTCGGTGCACGCCGCGCCCTCGGGCCTGCATCCCCCAAGGCTGCCGCCCGCAAATAGCTCGATACGCTAAGCCCGCACTCACGCGCCCGCGCCTCCAACTGCGCGTTCTCCGCCTCGGTCAGGTGCACGAACTTACCGGCTGTCCTGCCGCCCTTGCGGCCCCTCACCGGAGGCTTTCTCCGCTTCTTTCCGGCCTCAGCCGGCGGGGGTGCAACGGGGGCTTGGCCCCTCTCCTCTATCTCCGCTTCCACCTCTCACCATCCTTCCCTGGGGATGCAACGGGGGTCTCAGCACCCCCTTGCCAAGTGAGCCGGCCGTCTATCGGCTGGCGCGGTGTGCGTATCGCACACCCAACTTGCTACCCTAAGTCGAGGCAGTGTACTCCGTTTCAGTCTGGGAGTCCTCAATTTTCCACGGGAGCCTTTGTTTGGTTAA
>CAIXXP010000193.1 GCA_903923465.1 uncultured Sphingomonadales bacterium
CTCACCGCCGCCGCCATCGCCGCCGAAGCCGGGGTGGACGACTTCCTCGCCCAGGCCACGCCGGAGGACAAACTGGCCCTGATCCGCGCAGAACAGGCCCAAGGCAAGCTGGTCGCCATGTGCGGCGACGGCACCAACGACGCACCCGCCCTCGCCCAGGCCGATGTCGGTGTTGCCATGAACACCGGCACCATGGCCGCCCGCGAAGCCGGCAACATGGTCGATCTCGATAGCGACCCGACCAAGCTGATCGAAATCGTGGAGATCGGCAAACAACTGCTGATGACCCGCGGCGCGCTGACCACGTTTTCCATCGCCAACGACGTGGCGAAATATTTCGCCATCATTCCGGCCATGTTCCTGGCATTCTACCCGCAGCTCCAGGCGCTCAACGTCATGCACCTCGCCAGCCCGCAAAGCGCCATTCTCTCGGCCATCATCTTCAACGCGCTGATCATCATCGCGCTGATCCCGCTGGCGCTGAAAGGCGTGCGCTACCGCCCCATCGGCGCCAGCGCCCTGCTCGGCCGCAACCTCCTGGTCTACGGCCTCGGCGGCATCGCCGCCCCCTTCCTCGGCATCAAACTGATCGACCTGCTCATCAGCCAACTCGGCCTGGCATAAGGACCGCCGCCATGCGCTCGCATCTCCGTCCCGCCGTCGTCGTGCTCGTGGTCATGACCGCGCTCACCGGCATCGCCTACCCGCTCGCCCTCACCGGCCTCGCCGGGCTGCTCTTCCCCGATCAGGCCGCCGGCAGCCTGCTACACCGCAACGGCCAGGTGGTCGGCTCGGCGCTGATCGGCCAGTCCTTCACCGCCGCGCGCTACTTCCACCCCCGCCCGTCGGCCACCACCGCGACGGACCCGAACGACGCCAGCAAAACCGTGCCCGCCCCCTACAAGGCCGACAACTCCTCCGGCTCCAATCTCGGCCCCACCGCCAAAGCCCTGGCCGACCGGGTGCGCGACGACATCGCCCACCTGCGCGCCGAAAACCCCGACGCCCACCCGCCCGGCGACCGCCTCCCCGCCGACCTCCTCACCACCTCCGCCAGCGGGCTAGACCCGCATATCTCCCCCGCCGCCGCCGCCTTCCAGATCCCCCGGGTGGCCAAAGCCTGGCATTTGGCCGATGATGCCGTCGCCGCCCTGGTCGCCGCCCATACCGAGGAACCGCTGCTGGGGCTGCTGGGTGAAAGGCGGGTCAATGTGCTGACTTTGAACCTGGCTCTGGATGCCGCGGCCAAATGACCGCAGCCACGCCCCATGCCCGACCGTAACGGCCGCCCCTCGCCAGAGGCCCTGCTGAAAGCCGCCCGCGCCGACCGGCGCGGCAAGCTGAAACTCTTCCTCGGCGCCGCCCCCGGCGTCGGCAAAACCTACGCCATGCTGCTCGCCGCCCAAAGCCGTCAGCGCGACGGCGTCGATGTCGTCATCGGCGTGGTGGAAACCCATGGCCGGGCCGAAACCGAAGCCCTGCTGGCCGGCCTGCCCACCGTGCCCCGCCGCCACGTCGCCTATAAGGGCCAGACGCTGGACGAAATGGACCTCGACGCCCTGCTCGCCCGCCGCCCAACCCTGGCCCTGGTCGATGAGCTCGCCCACACCAACGCCCCCGGCAGCCGCCACCCGAAGCGCTATTCCGATGTCGAAGACCTGCTCGCCGCCGGCATCGACGTCTACGCCACCCTCAACATCCAGCATGTCGCAAGCCTCAACGACGTCGTGGCGCAGATCACCCGCATCCGGGTGCGCGAAACCGTGCCCGATAGCATCATCGACGCCGCCGATGAAATCGAACTGATCGACCTCACCCCGGACGACCTGATCCAGCGCCTGCACGCCGGTAAAATCTACCTGCCCGGCACCGCGCGCCGCGCGCTGGCGCATTATTTCTCCCCCGGCAACCTCACCGCCTTGCGCGAACTCGCCTTGCGCCGCACCGCCCAGCGCGTCGATGCCCAGTTGCGCGACCACATGCAGGCGCACGCCATTCCCGGCCCCTGGGCGGCCGGCGACCGCATTCTGGTCTGCATCGACCATCCCGGCGGCGACACGCTGGTCCGCTACGGCCGCCGCCTCGCGGAACGGCTGCGCGTGCCCTGGACCGTCATCCATCTGGAAACCGCCGCCGACGCCACCTTGCCAGACCCCGCCCGCGACCGCCTGGCCAGCAGCCTGCGCCTGGCGCAGGAACTCGGCGCCGACACCATCACCCTGCCCGGCAGCACCGTGGTAGCGGACCTGCTGGCCTATGCGCGGGAACAGAATTTCACCCAGATCGTCATCGGCCATCCAACCCAGCGCCCTTGGTGGCGCCGCCCCTGCGCCACCGCCATGGTCACCGCCGCGCCAGATATCCCCGTGCACGTCGTCGGCGTCGACGCCGCGCCGGACCGGCCCGCAATCTGGCGCCTGCCCGCCGTGCCGCACCTGCAAACCCTGCCCTATCTGGCCAGCACCGCCCTGGTCGCCGCCGCCATCCTGGTCGGGCTCGCCTTGCGCCATGTGCTCAACGTCTCCTCCATCAGCCTGGCCTTCCTCACC
>CAIXXP010000194.1 GCA_903923465.1 uncultured Sphingomonadales bacterium
GTCCATCAGCTTCTGGCAGGTCTCGTAAACATTGGGCACGCGATAGGCCAGATGGCCGAAATTGCGCGCGCCGCCAGCCGCGCCCACGTCCTTCTCGTCCCAGTTGTGGGTCAGCTCGACATGCGGCCCCTCCTCCTGCCCCGGGCAGGCGAGGAAGATCAGCGTGAAGCGTCCGGCCTCGTTTTCATAGCGGCGCACCTCCTTCAGCCCGATCATCCCGAAAAAGGCGATGGTCGCCGCCGGGTCGGATACGCGGATCATCGTGTGAAGATAGGTGGTCATGGGTCATCCTCCGCAGCCTGGTATGCCGCCGTCATAGCGGCAGATGCCCGCCCTGCCCATGGCTGAAACGCCGCCCCGTGGCCAACCATCGCACCGAATGCCACCGCCGTGGCACCACTGGGTGCCCCGCGCGCCTTGACCGCGACCGTGGCCGGCCCTAAACGCCCTGCATCGTCCGTAATCCGCCCTTTACCGCACGAATGCCCCGCCCATGATCGCCTCTTTGCGCAATTTGTTGAGGCCCCGCGAGGCCACGGTGCGCCCGGCCATTCCGGCGGGCCAGCGCGCCTATGCCGTGGGTGACATCCATGGCCGGCTCGATCTGTTTGCGGCGCTGATCGCGGCCATCGATGCCGATGATGCCGCCCGGAACGCCGGCGGCGCCCCCGCCGAGACCACCGTCATCCTGCTGGGCGATCTGGTGGATCGCGGGCCGGATTCGGCCGGGGTCCTGCGCCTGGCGCGCGAATGGGGCGAGCGGCGGCGGGTGCGCATCCTGGCCGGCAATCACGAGGAAATGATGCTCGGCGCGCTGGAAAGCGTCGAGATGCTGCGCCGTTTCGTCAACCCCATCGGCGGCGGGCGCGAAACGCTGATCAGTTTCGGCATTTCCCCGCAGGACTATGCCCGCGCCTCGTGGGAGGAATTGCAGCACATGGCCCGCACGGCGATCGACGCCGACATGCTGGCCTTCCTGCACAGCTTCGAAGAGCAGATCTCCATCGGCGACTACTGCTTCGTGCATGCCGGCATCCGCCCGGGCGTGGCGCTGGACGAGCAGACCGGCCCGGACCTGCGCTGGATCCGCGAACCATTTCTCTCGACGCCCGCCAGTCATGGCGCTGTCATCGTTCACGGCCACACTATCCAGGATGAGCCGCAGATCCGCCCCAACCGGATAGGGCTGGATACCGGCGCCTATGCCTCCGGCCGCCTCACCGCCTTGGGGCTGGAGGGCGAGGCGCGCTGGCTGCTGAGCGCGCAGGGCCGGCAAGAGCGGCAGGAGGGCGACGAAGCCTCTCCCGGCGATACAGCAGGCGGCGATACAGCAGGCGGCGAGCAGGGCGCCATCACCATCGTCCGGCGGGATGGGGCGTGAGCCGCGCCCCGCTCGCCACGGATCGCCTCGCAGCGGGGCTGACGCCAGCCTTAACCCCCACCTGAACCCTCATTCGCGCGCCGCGCCAACCGCAGGAAAGCATCTATGAAAATCGCCATGGTCGGATCGGGTTACGTCGGGCTGGTATCGGGGGCGTGCTTTGCCGATTTCGGCCACGAGGTCGTCTGCATCGACAAGGACCCCTCCAAGATCGAGCGGCTAAATGCCGGCGCCATGCCGATCTACGAACCCGGCCTGTCAGAGCTGGTGGCGGGCAATGTGAAGGCCGGGCGCCTGTCCTTCACCACCAACCTGTCGGAAGGCATCGCCGGGGCCGGGGTGATCTTCATTGCCGTTGGCACCCCCAGCCGCCGCGGCGATGGCCATGCCGACCTGTCCTTCGTCTATGCCGTGGCCGAGGAAGTGGGCCGCAACCTGGCGAACCCCGCCGTCATCGTCACCAAGAGCACCGTGCCCGTGGGCACCGGCGACGAGGTGGAGCGCATCATCGCCAGCACCAACCCCGGTGTGCAGTTCGCCGTGGCCTCCAACCCGGAATTCCTGCGCGAGGGCGCCGCCATCGGCGATTTCAAGCGCCCGGACCGCATCGTCATCGGCACCGAGGATGACTGGGCCCGCAGCGTGATGAACGAGGTCTATCGCCCGCTGTTCCTCAACCGCGCGCCGATCCTGTTCACCAGCCGCCGCAGCGCCGAGCTGATCAAATATGCCGCCAACGCCTTCCTGGCCACCAAGATCACCTTCATCAACGAGATCGCCGATCTGTGCGAGCAGGTGGGCGGCGATGTGCAGGATGTCGCGCGCGGCATCGGGCTGGATGGGCGCATCGGCGGCAAGTTCCTCCATGCCGGGCCCGGCTATGGCGGGTCGTGCTTCCCCAAGGACACGCTGGCGCTCCTCAAAACCGCCGAGGACTACGACAGCCCCACCCGCATTGTGGAAGCGGTGGTGAAGGCCAACGACAGCCGCAAGCGCGCCATGGGCCGCAAGGTGATCGAGGCCA
>CAIXXP010000195.1 GCA_903923465.1 uncultured Sphingomonadales bacterium
ACCGGTTCCCACTTTTTTGCGTGATGCTCTAATGGGGTGGCACTGGTTTCCCGAGAGGTCATCCGCCCGTGATATTTTACACCTTGTTCGAGATCGTTAGTTATCTCATCAACCCGCTGGTCATGCTGGTGATCGTGCAGTTCGTGCTGAGCCTGCTGATCACCTTCAACGTGGTGAACATGCATAATGAATTTGTGCATGCCATCTGGCGGGCGATAAACGCCATTCTCGACCCCATATTGCGGCCGGTGCGCCGCATCATGCCCGATACGGGCACGGTGGACCTTTCGCCGATGGCGCTGATCATCGGCCTTTCGATCCTGCAGATCATCCTCAAGAACCTGGCGCTTTCATCCCTATGACCGACTCATCAAAGATTATCGACGGCAAGGCTTTTGCCGAGGGGCTGCGCGCGCGCGTGGCGACGCTGGCGGCGGCATTCGAGCGGGCGGCGGGCCGCAAGGCGGGACTGGCCGTGGTGCTGGTGGGCGAGGACCCGGCCAGCCAGGTCTATGTGCGCAGCAAGGGCAAGCAGACCGTGGCCTGCGGCATGGCCAGCTTTGAGCACAAGCTGCCCGAAGACACGACGCAGGAAGCGCTGCTGGCGCTGGTGCGGCGGTTGAACGAGGATGCCACGGTGGATGGCATTCTGGTGCAATTGCCCCTGCCCAGGCATCTGGACGAGCAGGCCGTGGTGGAGGCGATTTCGCCGGCCAAGGATGTCGACGGGCTGACGCCGGTGAGCACCGGGCGGCTGGCGCTGGGGCTGCCCGGGCTGGTGCCCTGCACGCCGCTGGGCTCGCTGATGCTGCTGAAAGACCGGCTGGGCAGCCTTTCCGGGCTGGATGCGGTGGTGATCGGCCGCTCGATTCTGGTGGGCAAGCCGATGGCGCAATTGCTGCTGAGCGAAAGCTGCACCGTGACCATCGCCCATTCGCGCACGAAGAACCTGGCCGATGTGGTGCGCCGCGCCGATATCGTGGTGGCCGCCGTGGGCCGGGCGGAAATGGTGAAGGGCGACTGGCTGAAGCCCGGCGCCACGGTGATCGACGTGGGCATCAACCGCGTGCCCGCGCTGGACGCCGTGGCGGCGGCAGAGCGCAAGACCCGGCTGGTGGGCGATGTCGATTTTGCCAGCGCGGTGGCGGTGGCCGGGGCGATCACGCCGGTGCCGGGGGGCGTGGGCCCGATGACCATCGCCGTGCTGCTGCGCAACGCGCTGGTGGCGGCCCATGCCAATGCCGGCATCGCGCTGGGGGCGGACGCGATATGACGCGGCGGGGCCTTGGCGCGGTTGCCCCAAGGCTGGCGCTGGTGCTGGCGCTGTTGACCTGTGCCGGCGGGGCCAGCGCGCAATTGTGGGGCGGTGGCGGCAAGGGGCGCGCGCTGCCCTATGCCGACCCGGCCGATGCCATTTCCGCCAATCTCGGCTTTCTGCGGCTGGTGCGCGACAAGGGGCTGGCGGCGGCGGTGAAGGCGTCGGCGGCGCCGGGGGCGAGGATTCTTGCCGCAGGCGAGGCGGCGCCCGAAAGCGCGGCGGATTTGCGCGGCGCGCGGGCCCGGGACTCGCGGGGGGAGGCTATGGCCCGCCGCAGTGGCCGGTGCAGCAGGTGTGGATGAGCTGCGACGCCGCGCTGGCGGTGACGGCCGGCGCCCTGCCCGACCATTCCACCAGCCTGACCGTGTGGCAGCGGCAGAAAAAGGGCGCCTATCAATGGGTGCTGCATCTCGACGGCCTGGTCAGCGACCTGCGGCCGGTGGCGGCGCCGGCTGGCGATGCGATGGAGGCCGAGATGATTGGCGCCAGCGTGGCCGATTGCCCGGCGCGGGGGCGCCATGCGGCGGCTGGGCCCGTGGTGGGCGAGGCGGCGGTGGCGCCGGCGGGCGACGGTGGGGCCGCGCCGGATGGCACGCTGGCCTGGGCCTATGGCGAGCGGCGCTTCAGCCTGCGGATGAAGCGGGATGGCGCGATGCGGGATGCCTTTGGCGCGACGGGGCTGGTGGCCTCCCCTGCCCCGCCCGGGCGGCGCTGAGCCGTGGGCGCGCTGTTCCTTTCCACCTTCATCACCCTGTTCGTGGTGATCGACCCGATTGGTTGCGCTCCCATTTTCGCCGGCCTTACCCCCGGCGCCAGCCAGCGCGAGGCCACCGCCATCGCCCTGCGCGCCACGACCATCGCCAGCATCATCCTGCTGGTCTTCGCCCTGTTTGGCGAGGAGCTGCTGGCCTCGCTGGGCATCGGCCTGAATGCCTTTCGCATTGCCGGGGGCCTGATGGTGTTCCTGATCGCGCTGGAGATGGTGTTCGAGAAGCGCACCGAGCGCGACCATGACCGCGCCGAGGAGGTGCTCCACGCCTCGCCCCCGGTGCAGGACGTCTCGGTATTCCCGATGGCGATGCCGATGATCGCCGGGCCGGGCTCGATCGCCACGGTGATGCTGCTGACATCGCGTGCGCATGGCCCGGGCGAGGTGGTGGCGGTGCTGGGCGCGCTGGGGCTGGTGATGCTGCTGATGGCGGCATCGCTGGTGGCGGCCCGGCCGATCATGCGGCTGCTGGGCACCAGGGTGGAGGCGGTGATGACCCGCGTGCTGGGCGTGCTGCTGGGGGCGCTGGCGGTGCAATATGTGATTGATGGGGTGAAGGGCGTGTTGCTGGGGCATTGAGGCGGGGTGGGAAGGTTTTAGACTTGGGGGCGGCGCTTATGTGCCGATTTGCCCGTGCAAATCGGTAGGCACCCCAAACCCCCGATACTGTCGATGTGGCGCCCGTTCTGCGGCATGGTGCCCTGCCGCGAAGCGGCCTTCAGAATGCCTGCCGCGAAGCGGCCTTCAGAATGCCTGCGGCGCGGTGAGGTTGGGTCTTGCCGCTGCCATTGGCCCTCCCCTGGCGCCGGAAGACGTTAAGGGGTGCGGGGGCTAGCCCCTGCTGCTTCCCCCTTTTCTCCTACCGTCCCTATTCTCCTGCCGCCCCTTTTCCCTATTGCAACGTCGCCCGGCCATCATCGCTGTCGCGGCGGCCGTAGAACTGCATGAGTTGCACCAGCAGGCGGCAGCGTTCGGAGACGCCGTCGGCCTCGAGCAGGGCCTGTTTGGAGGCGGCGTCGAAGGGGGCGATCTGCGAGACGCCGTTGATCAGCGAGGCGTCGTCGAGGCGGGTGACTTCCTCCCAGTTCACGCGGTAGCCCTGGGCATCGGCGAAGGCGCGGGCCTCGCGTTCGAACAGCGCGCGTTCGACCGAGGCGAGGGCCTCGTCCTCGCGCGCGGGGAGGAGTTCGGCCTCGATCTGGCGGAAGGGGGTGCTGACGGTCAGTTCGCGCAGCAGGCGAAAGCGCGCCACGCCGACCAGCACGATATTGTAGCGGCCATCTTCGAGGGCTTCCACCTCGTCGATGTGGCCGAGGCAGCCGATGTCGAACAGGGGATCGGCGCGGGGGGCGCCGGTTGGCGCGCCCGCCTGGTAGGGGCGCGGCTGGATCATGCCGATTCGCCGGTCTCGGGCGAGGGCGTCGGAGACCATGGCGCGGTAGCGGGGCTCGAAAATATGCAGCGGCAGGCGCAGGCTGGGGTAGAGAATCGCGCCGGCCAGCGGGAAGATCGAGATCCGCTTTGGGGCAACTCCGGGGGCGTCCATGCCGGGCGCGCTCACCCGAACAGGATCGTCGAGAGGCGGCGGCGGCGGGCGGCGACCCAGGGATCTTCCAGCCCCACGACCTCGAAGATTTGCAGCAGCTTGGTGCGGGCGGCGCCCTCGTTCCAGCCGCGGTCGGCCGCGATCATCGCCAGCAGCGTGTCGGCGGCGGCATCGCGATCGCCGGCGGCAAAGGCGGCGCTGGCATAGGCACAGCGGGCGTCCGGGTCGGCGGGTGCGGCCTCGGCGGCGGCGCGCAGGGTGGCGCGTTCGCCTTGTTCGGGCGCGTCTTTGGCCAGCGTGAGGGCGGCGCGGGCGCGTTCCACCGCCGCATCCGTGGCGAGCGCGGCGGGCAGTGTGTCGAGCACGGTTTGCGCCTCTTCCAGCAGGCCGGCGAGGACGAGGGCGCGAATCAGGCCGGAGGCGGCGGCGGCGCTGTCGGGGGCGATCTCGACGATCTGGCTGAAGATGTCTGCCGCGCGCTGGCCATCGCCGCTGGCCAGCACTTCCTCGCCCATCGCCAGCAGCGGGGTGATATCCTGCTGGGGGGCGCCGCCGGTGATCTGGAGCTTGGCCAGCAACTGGTCGAGGATGGTCTTCAGCTGCGATTCGCTGCGGGCGGCGGTGAGGTCGGCCACCGGGCGGCCCTGATACAGCGCATAGACGGTGGGAATCGATTTGATCTGGAACTGCGAGGCGATGAAGGGTTCCTCATCGACATTGAGCTTGGCCAGCAGCACGCCCTTGTCGGCATATTCGGCGGTGAC
>CAIXXP010000196.1 GCA_903923465.1 uncultured Sphingomonadales bacterium
CGATCCTGCTGGTGGAACAGAACCTGCACCAGGCGCTGTCGATCGCCCAGCGGGGCTATGTGCTCGAAAAGGGCAGCGTGGTGCTGTCCGGTACGAGCGCAGAGCTGTTGTCCAACGATTATGTGCAGCAGGCGTTCCTGGGCCGTTGAACGCCAGCCGATTTCAGGTCATCGGATCGGGCGTACCGAGATAGGCGGCGATCACGCGGGGGTTGGTGGCGATCTCGTCCGGTGAGCCTTCGGCGATCTTATTGCCGGCATCCAATACGACGATCCGATCGGATACGCGCATGACGGCCGGCATGTCGTGCTCGACCAACAGCACCGTGACACCGCCATCCCGGACCTGCCGCAGCACGTCGATCATGTGCGCGGTTTCCGCGGGGTTGAGCCCGGCGCAAGGCTCATCCGCCAGCAGCATGTCGGCCCTTGTGGCCACGGCGCGGGCAACTTCCAACTGGCGCAACTGGCCGACCGTCAGCGCGCTGGTGTGCTCGTCCTGCAGCGCCTGCAATCCGGTTAGCCGTAACGCCCGGGAAACCGTCGCCGGCACGTCGCGCGGTCCATGTTTGCCGAACAGGGCGCCGATGCGGATGTTTTCCTCCACGGTCAGGTCGCGGAACGGGCGCGCGATCTGAAACGCCCTGGCCACTCCGCCGGCGGCGATCCGGTCGGTGGACATGCCGGTAATCCGTTTCTCATGAAAGAACACGTCGCCGGCGGACGGGCGCAGGTATCCGGTGATCAAATTGAACAGCGTGGATTTTCCGGCCCCGTTGGGCCCGATCACGCTGGTGATGCTGCCTGCACGGACACTGAAGGAAAGATCGTTGATCGCCACGAGACCGCGAAATCGCCGCGTCAGCGCGTCCACGCGCAGGATGGGTGCCTCGGTCATGCCTGTTCCAGCGCGGCCAGGCGCCGCTTCAGCCGCCATTTGCGTATGACGCCGAGCACGCCGTCCGGTGCCACAAGTACCAGGACGACGAGCAGCAAACCGGTCGCGAACAAATGGAAATCCAACAGATTACCGAGGACGAGCTGAATGAGCAGCACCAGCAGGATCGTGCCGATCACCGGACCGAACAATGTGCCGACGCCGCCCAACAGGCAGTAGACGATCAGGTTCAGGCTTGTGTCGTCCCGGTAGACGGAATTGGTGGTGATGTAGCCCAGGCTGTTGGCAAAGATGACCCCGAACCCGCCGGTCAGTCCCGCGCTGATCACCAGGGCCAGGGCCTTGAAGCGCTCGGTCGGCACCCCCAGCATGCGGGCGGTATCTTCGTCCTCGCGGATCGCCAGCAGGCCGTAGCCAAAGCGGCTGTTCTTGATGAACCAGGCAATCAGCAAGGTTATGACAGCGGCCGCGAGATAGAGCTCGTAGAAGAAAATCCGAGGCTCCCAATCGAATGGAACGATCTCGGGGAAAGTGAGACCCATCGCGCCTTGGAAGGCATCGATGTTGTTGGTCAGCTCGGCGCAGACATGTGCGACCCCAAGCGTGGCGATCGCGAAGAACGCGCCGCGCAGCCGAAGGATTGGATAGGCCAGCAGTCCCGAGACCACCATGCATGCGGATATGCCGGCAACCAGACCGGCGACAAAGCCGGCCAACGGCTGCAGGCCCTGGAGATAAGGTTGCAGCAATCCGGCGGTGAAGGCGCCGATGCCGATAAAGGCTGTGTTACCGAAACTTCGGTAGCCGGCGAAGCCCCCCAGGATATTCCAGGCGACCGCCAATCCGCCGTAGAACAGCACGAGTTGCCCGAGACGCACGGAGAACGGCGGCATCACCAGCGGCGCCAGACCCGCGAGGACAGTGCCGGCAACGATGACCAGAAGCGGAACGACGGGCCGTTTCATCGCGATCCTGCGAAGGCGTTGCCCAGCAGGCCGTTGGGGCGGACCATCAGCATCACGACGAGGATCAGGAACATCGTCGCGTTCGGAAACGCCGGCCCGATATACTGGGCGGTCAGCGTGTAGACCAGTCCCAGCAGCAGACCGCCCAGCAACGCGCCTCCGGGACTGCCGACGCCGCCGAGTGTCACGACCACGAAGGCATTGAGCGTCCAGAGCCCTTCATCGGAAGGCGAGAACGGCAGGACCATCCCGATGATGATGCCGGAGGCGCCGGCGAAGGCTGCCGAGACGGCGAAGGTCAGCGCAAATACATTTTGCACGTCCACGCCGCAAAGCCGGGCCGCCAGCGTTTGCTGCGCCGTGGCGCGGATGATGCGCCCGAGGGAGGTGCGCTGGAGCACGATTGTCAGAACACCCAGCAGGACCAGACTTGTCAGCAGCGCCACCAGCCGTACGGGGTCCAACGTCAGTCCGTGCAGGCGCAACGGACTGAAGGCCCAACTCGGCGTCAGGCTGTGCATGTCCGGCGAGAAACCCCAAACCAGCGCGTTCTCCATCATCAGCGCCACGCCGAATGTCAGCAGCATCGAGCCTAGCTGCGAGCGATCGACCGCGTACTGGATCAGATAGCGCTGGAAGCAATAGCCAATGGCAAACAGCGCCGCCATCACCATCGGCGTCGTCAACAGCGGATCTATGTGGAGCGCCTTGGAGAGGGCGAACGCCAAATAAGCCCCCGCCAGCACGAGAATTCCGTGACTGAGGTTCAGCACGTGCAACACGCCGAAGATCAATGAAAAGCCTACCGCCGACAGGGCGTAGATCCCACCGAGCACCAGGCCGTCGAGCAACGTCTGTAAGAGTAGGTTCATACGGCCCGCGGCGCGGTCACTTCCATCGGCAGGCCCACCTTCCGTGAAACCATCGGCATCGAATGCTGCTGAAAACACTAGAGTCCTGAATTGGCAACCGCAAGCCATGTCCTACACATTTCGTGCATTGACTGCGCAGTTCTGCGGGACAAGGGTTAGGCGTCCATTCCAATTGGGAGCCCCGTCATGGCCGATCTCGCACCCAGCCTTGCTCCGATCCGCCCCGACAGCGCGGAAGAAATCCCGGTGATCGACATCGGCCCGTTGCTGGCGGGGGAACCCGATGCACTCGCGAAGCTGCAGGCGCCGATGCGCCATGCACTGGAAGACATCGGCTTTTACTTCATCGTCGGGCACGGACTGCCCCAAAGCCTGATCGACGCGGCGTTCGCGGCTGCCAAGGCCTTCCATGACCAGCCCGAGGACCGCAAGCTCGCCTTGCGCCTCAACGAACACAATATCGGCTACATGCCGTTCAAGGGTTCCACGACCCGGCATTCCCAACTGAACGCGAACAACAAACCCAACCTCGTGGAGGCCTTCTTCGTCAAGCGCGAGAGTCCGCCGGACATGCCGCCTGACCCGCGGCCCTTCCGTGGGCAGAACCGCTGGCCGCCCGGCCTGCCTGGTTTCAAGGAGCCTGTTCTCGCCTATTGCAATGCCATGGAGCGGTTGGCCGCCTCCCTGCTGCCACTCTATGCCACCGCCCTTGGGCTAGAGGCGGATTACTTCACGCAGGCATTCACGGACCCGATGTTCACTCTGCGCATGTCGCATTACCCGCGCCAGGATGTGGTCGAGGACAACGAGTTCGGCCTGGCACCGCACAGCGACACCAGCTTCATGACCTTGCTTGCGCAGAACGACGTGCCGGGCCTGTCCATCCGTCTGCCGAACGGCAGGTGGCTCGATGCGCCGGCGCTGCCCGGCTCCTTTCTGGTGAACGGCGGCGACCTCTTGCGCCGCTGGACCAACGAACGCTTTCTGGCGACGCCGCACCGGGTGATCAACC
>CAIXXP010000197.1 GCA_903923465.1 uncultured Sphingomonadales bacterium
GCCGCCTGTTCCACGATGCGCCAGAGGTGGTGCATGCCGGAAACCCGGGCACTGGCCCGGTGCTGAAACCCGGCATGTTCTTCACCATCGAGCCGATGATAAACCTCGGCAAGCCCGGCGTGAAAATGCTGGACGACGGCTGGACGGCCGTCACCCGCGACCGCTCGCTCTCGGCCCAGTTCGAGCATTCCATCGGCATTACCGAAACCGGCTGCGAGATTTTCACGCTGAGCCCGAAGGGGCTGCATCAGCCGCCTTATTGAGGTTTGAGGTTTTAGGGGATGAAGATGCGAGGGACTTGTGCCTCGCGCTCCCTTTCCCTGTCATCGTGGGGAATTCCCCGAAGTCTGGTGGCATTTCCTCATGAGTTGAAGGCGCTGCGCGCGGCGGGTTGCGCCTCGCGGCAAAGCCGCCTTCAATCCGAAACCCCAATTCCGGGCGCGCAGGCTGCGGGATATGCTGGAGGCCGACAGTAATGGGAGCGCGAGGGGGTAACCCCCTCGCACCTACCCCCTTCACCCCTATCGTCCAGCCCTAACCGCCGCGCCGCCGGCAAACGGCGCCAGCGCCACCAGCACCAAACTCGCCGCCGCCGCCAGCGCGATGCCGCTTTCACCCCCTGCCGCCAGGCTGCCCGCGCCGAAGATCAGCACGGGCACCGCCAGCGGAATCACCAACAGCCCGGCGAGCGCCGTGCCGCCTTTCAGCCCCGCCGTCACCGCCGCTACCGTCACGCCCAGCGCGGCAAGGCCCGGCGTGCCTGCAGCCAGGCCCAGTTCCACCAGCCGCAGGGTCCCCCCATCCAGCCCCAGCAGCGCGCCGGCGGGCAGGGCGGCCAGCATCAGCGCCGGGGCAAAGCTCAACCAGTGCGCCACCACCCGCACCATCACCACCGCCTCTTCAGAGATGCCCCGCAGCGCCCATTGGTCGAAACAGCCAAGCTGCATGTCTGGCTCGATCAGCCGATCGAGGGGGAGGATCGCCGCCAGCAGCGCCGCCACCCAGATCACCCCGCCGCCGGCCCGGGCCAGCAGGCGCGGGTCTGGCCCCACGGCAAAGGGAAACAGCATGGCCACAGCGAGGAAAAACAGCACCGGCAGCACCACGCCCCCCTGCCGTCCGCCGCGCAACATCAGGCTCAGGTCGCGCCGCAGAATGGCCAACAGGGGGTGGCTCATGCCGCGAACTCCGCGAGGTCGAGCACCGCCATGCCGGCCAGCGCGAAGGGCTGGTGCGAGGCGATGAGGCAGATGCCCCCGCCCGCGCAGTGCTGCGCCGCCAGTGCCTCCACCACCGCGCAGGCGGCGGTGTCGAGCCCATTCAGCGGCTCATCCAGCAGCCAGATCGCCGCGCGCTGACCCAGCAGCCGCGCCAACCCGGCACGCTTTTTCTGCCCGGTGGAGAGATAGCGCACCGGCACATCGGTCAGCTCGTCAAGGCCCAGCGCGGCAAGATTGGCGGACAGCGCATCCTCCTCCACGCCATCAAGCCGCGCCCAGAACGCCAGCGCCTGGCCCAGCGGCAAGGCCGGGTCCAGCGCCAGCCGCTCGTCGATCAGCCCGATGGCGCCCTCCCGCTCCACCGTGCCGGCATAGGGCGCGGCAAGCCCGGCAAGGATGCGGATGAGGCTGGATTTGCCGATGCCGTTGGCCCCGGCCACCCGCAAGGCTTCCCCCGGCCGCAGGGCCAGCGACAGGCCGCTGAACAGCAAGCGGTCGCCGCGCCGGCAGGCGAGGGCGCTGGCGCCCAGACGGACGCCGGGGCCGGAAGCGGTGGAAGGGGCAAGGGATGCTTGCATGACGCCGCCGCTTAGGGGAAAGCTGACGGCCTGCCAAGCCAGAGCCCAGGGGCCGCCAAACCCGCCGCATCGCTTGTCCTGCAAGGAGCAGACCTCATGCCCACCCCCCGCCTTTCTCCCACCGAAATCGACACCGCGCTGGCGAACCTGCCGGCGTGGCGCCTGCGGGATGATGGGCTCGCCATCACCCGCCGCTTCACCTTCGCCGATTTTTCCGAAGCCTTCGCTTTCATGACCCGCGTGGCGCTGTTGGCGGAAAAATCCGACCATCACCCCGAATGGAGCAATGTGTGGAACCGGGTGGAAATCACCCTCACTACCCATGACGCCGGTGGTCTGAGCCAGCGCGATGTGGCGATGGCGAGGGCCATTGATGCGATGTGCGGGAGGGGTGAAGGAAAGGGATAAGGGCAGGGGACTCGCCCCCTGCACCCCTTGACCTCTCGCGGCGAGAGGTTGGGCTTGGCCTCGCCGTGCCGCAGAACCCCACCGCGCCGCAGGCTATGAAAGCCGCTACTCGGCAGGGCACGCCGCCGCGAGGAAGGCGCAACGACGACAGTAATGGGGGTTTGGGGGTGTAACACCCCCAAACCTTCCCCTTTCCCCTTCAACCTTCTCCGCTAACCCCCTCAAAGCGCCGCGTTATTATAGCAATGCCAGGTAAAAATCGCCGCCGCCCCGCGATGCGGCCGCCAGCTTTGCGTCAGCGCGCGGGTTTGCGCTTCGCTCGGCCGTTCGGGCAGGGCGAGCAGCTTGTGGAGGCCCGCCTGCACCGCCAGATCGCCTGCCGGCCAGATGTCGGGCCTGCCTTCGGCGAACAGCAGGTAGATTTCGGCCGACCAGCGCCCGATGCCCTTCACCCGCGTCAGCAGGGCGATGGCCTCTTCGTCGCCTTCCGGCAGGCGGAAAAGGTCGAGCGCGCCGGATTCCACCAGCTCGCACAGGCTGCGGGCATAGGCCTGCTTCTGGCGCGACAGGCCACAGCTGCGCAGGGTGCCCTCGCTGGCGGCCAGCAGGGCTGATGTTGGCACATCGGCACCCAGCGCGGCCTCCATCCGCGCCCAAACCGAGGCGGCGGCGGCCACGCTCACCTGCTGGCCAACGATGGTGCGCAGCAGGGTGGCGGGCCCGCGCGCGCGGATTCGCGGCTCGGGATAGCCCGCGCGTTCCAGCGCCGCGCCGATGCTGGGCTCGATGCTGGCGATGGCGTCCAGCCCCTGTCGAATGCTCTGTGCGGATAGGCCCATGTGTTGATGTTATTCCTGTGTGAGGCGGGGTGGAGGGTTTTTGCCGAGGGCCCCGGAGAGTTTTGTTTGGTGCGGCAAAGCTATCCAGCTTTGCCTTGCTTGCCCAAGCCC
>CAIXXP010000198.1 GCA_903923465.1 uncultured Sphingomonadales bacterium
CGAATGGCGGCAAAACGCGCGGCCGCCGGCATCAGCGCCCGCCCCATGCGCCCCAGCGCCACCAGCCCGGGCACCGCCGACACATAGGGCTGCTGCCACAGCACGGCGCGAAGCCCCACCCACGACGCCATGATCAACCCCAACACCAGCAGCGGTTCGCCGCGACGACGGGATGGACGGTTCATGTCGTCCACCCCCGCGCCCGCCGCGCATCCGCCTGCCTGACGGCCCGCTGGGCCTTGCGCAGCGCGAGAATCTGGGCCGGGTGGAGGTGGTGGGCGGTCTTGTCCCATACCACCCGCTCACCGCGCAGGCCGCGAATATAGGCCATCATTGCCCGCCGCCCGGCCATGATGGTGATGACATTGGCCACCGGAATGCGCAGCACCGAGCGCAGGCCCTCCAGCGGCCCATATTCGCGGGTGGTGAAGGCAAAGCGCATCCCCGCCCGCCAGGCCAGACCCCACATGCTCACCCGCATCAGCATCAGCGTGCCGGGGGCGGCCAGCGGGCGCGGCCGCGCGCCCAGCCCATGCGCCGCCACCAGCAGCGCCTCGATCACCAGCAGGGCATAGGCCGCCGCCAGCACCAGCGCGGTGAGGGGCCCGCGCCGGTCGCGCAGCGCCATCCACACCTCCACGGGGCGGCCCACCCAGCCCATCCGCTCCCAGCCCTGCAGGGCGATGCCATGCACCCAGCGGGTTTTCTGGCGCACGGCGGCGGAAAGCTCGTCGGGGAAATAGCTGCGGGTGGCGATCAGGTTGCCCTCGGCATCGCGCAGGCGCAGGAAACGGCTGCGCCCGCCAAAACGCGCGATCAACAGCCCCAGCTCATAATCCTCGGTCAGGCAGTCGGCGGCAAAGGGCCCGCTCTCGCCGAGTTCCGCGCGGGTGGCGCCCACGCGCTCCAGCATGGCCCGCGAAAAGCCGCAGCCCACGCCGGCCGCCGGCAGCGCCGCGCCCAGCCAGTCGCGCACCACCATCGCCTTGCCGTGGCTTTCGGCGAATTCGTCGGCATAATGGCCGGAAACCCAGTGTGCCGCCGGCGAGAGTTCCGGGCGCACCGGCAATTGCACGAAATCGGCGCCGCCGCCCGGGCCCCAGGCACCGGCGACATCGGGCGCCGCCAGCCCCTGGTCCACCACGGAAAGCGCCAGCGGATGCACCATGTCCTCGGCATCCTGCAACAGCACGGTGGCAAAGCGGGCGCCGCGCCGGTTTTCGTCGGCGCACAGGGCAAGGTAAAGGCGGTTGAGGCAATCGGCCTTGGTGGTGGGGCCGGGCCGGTCGTGGATGACCAGCCGCACCCGCCGGTCGCCCCCCACGGCCAGCATGGCGGCGGCGATCGTCGCGGCATCATTGCGATAGCAGCCGACGTAGAGGCGATAGTCCGCCTGCGGCCATACGGCGAGCATATGGGCAATCGTCGCGCCGATCACCTCGTCCTCGTGCCAGGCGGGGATCAGCACCGCGATCGAGCCGGACAGCGACGCGCCGCCGGGCGGCACCGGCGCGGGCAGGCGCGGCGTGGAAGCGCGGCCGGTGAGGCGTAGCCCCAGCCAGATGGCGTCCAGCGCCATTTCGTCAACCATGCCGATGATGAACCAGAACAGCGCGAACAGCAGCAGTTCACGCTCGACCAATTGCAGCCACTCGACAACGGTCCAGCCGGACACGCCGAAAGCTGGCAGCACGCGCCCCCCCCTTTTGGTTGCTCCCGGTAAATCACAGCCTATTATCGTTCTGATTCTGTTGCAACGATGGTTTAGATAATATTACTTAACAATGCCCAAACACCGTCCCCAAGTTTTTTGCCGCGCCCTGAAAGCCCCGTGGCGCGGCGTGTCGCGGATGCGGCGGGTGGGATGGTGAGCGGCCTGCTGAGCCGGCTTCGGCGCCTGATGCCGCCGGGTGGCCACGCGTTCGCCGGGCTGGTGCTGCTGGCGGTGGCGGCCACGGCGATGGCCATTGCCAATTCCCCGCTCGACCAGCCGTGGCAGGCCCTGCTTGACCGCTCCCTGCTGCCCGGCAACGGCCAGCCCCTGCTCCTCACCCCCCGCACCGCGATCAACGAGGGGCTGATGGCGGTGTTCTTCTTCGCCATCGGGCTGGAGATCAAGCGCGAGGTGCTGGTGGGCGATCTGGCCCATGCGCCCACCCGCCGCCTGCCGGTTCTGGCGGCGGCGGCCGGCATGGCGGGGCCGGCGCTGGTGTTCTGGCTGGTGGCGCACCTGCTGGGGCCGGCGGCGCATGCGGCGCCGGGCACGACCCCCATCCTGCGCGGCTGGGCCATTCCGGCCGCCACCGATATCGCCTTCGCGCTGGGGGTGCTGGGCCTGCTGGGGCGCCGGGTGCCCACCAGCCTGCGCCTGTTCCTGCTGACGGTGGCCGTGGTCGACGATCTGGGCGCGACGGCGATCATCGCGCTGGCCTATGCCGGGCCGGTGAAATGGGCGTGGCTGGCGGCGGGCGGGCTGGTGCTGGCGGCGCTGGCCGGGCTGAACGTCGGCGGGGTGCGAAGGGCGTGGCCCTATGTGCTGCTGGCGGTGGTGCTGTGGGCATGCGTGCTCGCCTCTGGCCTGCACCCCACGGTCGCCGGCGTGCTGGCCGCGCTCTGTGTGCCGATGGCGCCGGGCCGCCGCCCGCCCCCGCATTCCCCGGCGCATTCCCCCCCGCATTCCCCCCCGCATTCCCCGGCGCATTCCCCGGCGCATTCCCCCACACGCGCCCCGGCGCACCACGCCGCGAACCATCCCGCCAGGCACAGCCTGCTGCTGCGCATGGAACATGCCCTGTCGCCATGGAGCGCCTTCGCCATCGTGCCGCTGTTTGCCCTGGCCAATGCCGGGGTCGCCCTGAATGGCGGAGCGATGGGGGATGCCCTTCCGCCCCTCACGCTGGCGGTGGCCGCCGGGCTGGTGCTGGGCAAGCCGGCGGGCATCTGCGGCGCGGTGTGGCTGGCCGGGCGGCTCGGGCTGGCGCCACCCCCGCGCGGGGCCAGCGCGCTGCAGATTGCGGGCGTCGGCCTGCTATGCGGCATCGGCTTCACCATGAGCCTGCTGATCGCCACCCTCGCCTTTCCCCAGGCCCCGGCGCTGGCCGCACAGGCCCGGGCGGGCATCATGGGCGGCTCGCTGATCTCGGCGCTGCTCGGCTTCGCCGTGCTGTGGCGGGCGGGGGGCCGCGCCCCGGGCTAGGCTACCAGCTCCCGGTATTCGGCATCGAGGCCCAGGGTTCGGCGGGGGCCAGATTGCCATCCTGCAACAGCTCTATCGAGATGCCGTCCGGCGTTTTAACGAAAGCCATATGGCCATCGCGCGGTGGGCGGTTGATCGTCACCCCGGCGTCC
>CAIXXP010000199.1 GCA_903923465.1 uncultured Sphingomonadales bacterium
CCCCCCCTGGGGCCGCCTCCCCCTCGTCGATGGGCTGGGACTGACCCGGCGCCCGCTCCCCCTCGCCCAGGATCCGGGGTGCAAGGGGTGCGGTGGAGTGAAGGTTGAAAGATGAACGGTGCGAGGGCCATCGCCCTCGCGCTCCCATTACTTGGCGGCGTCGCGCCACGGGTTCAGCCAAGCGCCACGCCGCCGCGCCGCAGGCTTTAAAGCTTCGCGGCAGGGCGCCCTCTCTCAGAACCAGCGCCAACGTCTACAGGTATGGGAGCGCGAGGGGGTAACCCCCTCGCACCTTCTCCTTAACCCTCAAAACCCCAAAAACCCAAAAGCCCCTCAGCCCGCCCCGCCCCGCAAAACCTCCTCCACCCAAGCCGGCACCAGCTCCGTCGCCGCCCCCAGCCTGCTTTCATGAAACCACGCCGATCCCTTCGACGTCTCCAAATTCAGCTCCAGCGTCCGCGCCCCCATATCCCGCGCATTGCGCACGAACCCGGCGGCGGGATACACCGCCCCGGATGTCCCAATGGAAACAAACAGATCCGCCTCCCGCAGCGCGGAATAAATCTCCTCCATGCGATAAGGCATTTCGCCAAACCACACGATATCGGGCCGCAGCGCCCGCGCCCCACACAGCGGACACGCCGGCCGATCCGCCAGCGCCCCCCGCCAGGCCGAGCGCCCGTCGCAGGCGGTGCACCACGCCAGCAGGTGCTCGCCATGCATGTGCAACACGCGGCCAGCCCCGCCCCGCTCATGCAGATCATCCACATTCTGCGTCACGATCAACAGTTCACCCCCCGCCACTTTGGGCCACTCCGCATCCAGCCGCGCCAGCGCCACATGCGCCGCATTGGGCTCCTTGGTCTGGATAGCCGCCCGCCGCATATCGTAAAACCGCAGCACCAGGTCGGGGTCGCGGGCAAAGGCTTGCGGAGTCGCCACATCCTCCACCCGGTGCTTCTCCCACAGCCCTCCGCGTCCGTCATTGGCACCACGAAACGTATCAATGCCACTTTCGGCGGAGATCCCGGCCCCGGTCAGGATCACGATATTGCGGATTTTGCTCATGTCCCCCATGAAGCACGCCTGACAGGAGAGTTTCAATGACCAATCCCCAGCCGGTGGCAATCGGCATCATCGGCAGCGAGGGCCGCATGGGCCGCGCCCTCGCCGAGGCCATCGCCGCCGCCGGCCACACCCTCGCGGGCGGCATAGACGCTCCGGCAAAGGGCGGCGGCGACCCGCAAGCCCTCGCCGCCGCGTCCCAGGTCCTCATAGACTTCTCCTCCCCCCACGCGCTGGAGGCCAACCTCGACGCCGCCATGGCCGCCGGCACCCCCATCCTCATCGGCACCACCGGGCTGGAAGAACGCCACCACTGGCTGATAGACAGCGCCAGCCAGTCCATCCCCGTGCTGCAAACCGGCAACACCTCGCTGGGCGTGAACATGCTCGCCGCCCTCGTCGAGGAAGCCGCCCGCCGCCTCGGCGAGGAATGGGATATCGAGATCGTCGAAACCCACCACCGCATGAAGGTAGACGCCCCCTCCGGCACCGCCCTCCTCCTCGGCGAAGCCGCCGCCCGCGGCCGCGCCATCCCCCTCGCCGATGCCCGCACCCCCGCCCGAGAAGGCATCACCGGCGCCCGCCAGCCCGGCACCATCGGCTTCGCCGCCCTGCGCGGCGGCAGCGTCGCCGGCGATCACAGCGTCCTGTTCCTCGCCGACAACGAACGCCTCACCCTCTCCCACCTCGCCGAAAACCGCGGCATCTTCGCCCGCGGCGCCGTGCGCGGCGCGGTGTGGCTGGTGGGTCAGGCGCCGGGGCGGTATGGGATGAAGGAAGTTCTCGGGCTTTAAGCGGTAAAGGGGAAGTCTTGGGGGTGTTACACCCCCAAACCCCCGGAACGTCTCCCGGCGAGAGGTTACGCCCGCCCGCCTACAAAGCCCCCCACCTCACCGCGCCGCAGGCCATTCAAAGCCGCTACGCGGCAAAACACCCCATCGCAGAACATGCGCAAACCTCTACAGTCATGGGAGCGCGAGGGGGTAACCCCTCGCACCTACTCTTCCCCTTTCCCCCAAATTCCCCCAAACCCGCCCCCATGAACCGCACCACCATCTTCGAGTTCTTCCGCCGCCTGGCCGAGGCCAACCCTTCGCCGGAGACCGAGCTGGCCTTCACCAACACCTACCAGCTCCTCGTGGCGGTCGTCCTCTCGGCGCAATCCACCGATGTCGGGGTAAACAAGGCCACCCGCCGCCTCTTCGCACAGGTTCACACCCCGCAAGAGATGGTGGCGCTGGGCGAGGAGGGCTTGAAGGATCACATCAAGACCATCGGCCTGTTCAACGCCAAGGCGAAGAACGTCATCGCCCTGTCAGAGCAACTGATCCGCGACCACCACGGCGAAGTC
>CAIXXP010000200.1 GCA_903923465.1 uncultured Sphingomonadales bacterium
GCGCTCGCGGGCGACGGCCAGCGCCTGATCCTGCGCGGCGAGGGCGGCGCTGGCGGATTGCAGGGTGAGGCGGGCGGCCTCGTGGGCGGCGCGCGAGGCGGCCAGCGCGGCACGGCCAGCATCGGGCGCGGGCAGGGCGGCGCGGGTTGCCAAGGCGGCGGCGTGCTCGGCGTCTGCACCGGCCCGCTGATCGGCCAGATCGGTAGCGGCAGCCTCCAGTTCGGCGCGGCGGGCGGCGAGGCGGCTGCGGGCATCCTCGGCAGCATCGAGCGCCCGCAGCGCGGCGCGTTCGGCCTCGGCGCCTTGCGCCACGGCGCGTTCTGCGGCGATGGCGGCCTGCTGGGTGGCGGCGAGATCGGCCTGTACCCGGCTGGCTTCGGCCTCGGCGGCGGCGACTGCGGCGGCCAGCGCCGGCATTTGTTCGGCCAGGGCGGCAAAGCGGTTCTCCGCCTCCAGCCGGGCCGCTTCGGCCGCGCCCTCGCCGCGCGCAACGAAGCCATCCCAGCGGCGCAGGGCCCCGCCGCGCGTGACGAGCCACTCGCCGGGGGCCAGCGTGCGGGCGTCGTCGGCCTCGACGCAATGCACCAGCGCGAGGCGGGCGGCGAGTTCCGGCGGGCACTGGCGGACATGGGCGGCGAGGCTGTCGGACACGGGTGCGGGCGCCACGGCCCCGGCCCAGAAGCGGCCGTCGGTGTTGGCTGGCGCTGGGCCGAGCGGGGACTTGGCATCGCGCCCCAGCACCGCCGCCAGCGCGCGTTCATAACCGGGCTCGGCGCGCAGCTTGTCCAGCGCCAGCACGCGCCCTTGCGCCGAGGCCGATTGCCGCGCGCGGGCCTCGCGGTCGCGCAGCAGGGCCTGATATTCGCGGTCCACCCCGGCGTGCTCGGCCTTGGCACCGGCCAGCGCGGTGGCGGCGGTATCGCGAGCGGCCTGCAGGGTGGTGCGCGAGGCCTGAGCCTGCGCCAACGCGGCGCGGGCCTGCGCAACAGCGGCGCTGGCTTCGTCGCGCCGCACGAGAGCGGCATGCACGGCCGCCTCCGCCACGTCATCGGCGCCGAGGGCCTCGCGGGCGGCGTGCTGGCGGGCGATTTCGGCGGCGAGGCGGGCGGTACGGGCCTCGGCCGCCGCGACGGCTGCCTCGGCTACCCGCCATTCGGCCTCCACCCCGGCCTGCTCTGCGGTGGTCTGGGCAAAGGCCAGTTCGGCGGCGCGGGCGGCGGCATCGGCGGCGGCAAGGGCGTTGGCCAGCGCCGGACGCCGCGCTTCCTCGGTGGCCTGAACCTCGCGCCCTTCGGCCAATTCGCGCTCCAGCCGGGCGAGGGCTTCGGCGGCATCGTGGGTCAGCCGGTCCGCCTCGACGCGGTCCGCCTCCAGCCGGGCATGCTGGCGGTGGAGATCGGCGAGGCGCTGTTCCGCCGCCTCCAGCTGGCTGACCAGCGTGGCCATGCGGTGGCCGTGGGCGCTGGCGTCATCGCGCCGGTCGGCCAGATTGTCGCGCGCCTCGGCCAGGGCGAGGGCGGCGGTGCCTTGCGCCTCTTGCGCGGCCCTGGCGGCGGATTGCGCCGCGTTCACCCGCGCCTCGGCCTCTGCGGCGGTCGCGCGGGCGGCATCGGCGGCGGCGGCGGCATCGCGCCAGCGGGCGAACAACTGCCGCGCCTCGGCCAAGCGGATCGATTCGGACAGGGCGCGATAGCGGTCTGCCGCGCGGGCCTGCCGGCGAAGCCCGGCGATCTGCGAATCGAGCCCCGCCATGATGTCTTCCAGCCGGGCCAGGTTGGCTTCGGTCGCGCGCAGCTTCTGTTCGGCATCGCGCCGCCGCACATGCAGCCCGGCGATGCCCGCCGCCTCCTCCAGCATCATCCGCCGCTCGGCCGGCTTGGCGGCGATGACGGCGGCGATGCGCCCCTGGCTGACCAGTGCCGGGGAATGGGCGCCCGTGGCGGCATCGGCGAAGATGAGGCTGACGTCTTTGGCCCGCACATCGCGGCCGTTGACGCGATAGGCGCTGCCCGCTCCGCGCTCGATGCGGCGCACCACCTCCAGATCATCGCCATCCGCGCTGCTGGCGAACAGCACCACCTCGGCGAAATCGCGGGGCGGGCGGCCCTGCGTGCCGGCGAAGATGACGTCTTCCATGCCGCCGCTGCGCATGGATTTGGGCGAGTTCTCGCCCATCACCCAGCGGATGGCTTCCAGCAGGTTTGATTTGCCGCAGCCGTTGGGGCCAACCACCCCGGTCAGCCCCGGCTCGATGCGCAGTTCCGCCGGCTCGACGAAGCTTTTGAAACCCGAAAGCTTGAGCCGGTGGAAGCGCATCAGGCCGGATCGGCCCCCAGATCGGCCATCTTCAGCGGGCGCCAGCGGCCTTCAGCGCCGCCTCCAGTTCGGGCCAGGCGAGCGCCGGGCTGCGCACGCCGTTGATGATGAGCGTGGGGGTGGAATCGATGCCGGCATTGCCCCAGGTCTCCGCCTGCTTGGCCACGGTGGTGGCGGCGGCGACGTTGGCGAGGCAGGCATGCGCCTTGGCCACCGGCAGGCCGCGCGCCGAGAAGAAGGCGGGCAGACCATAGGCGTCGGCCACGGCGATCATGCGCTGCGCCGGGGGCAGCTGCGCCGCCACCTGGGCCTGCGCCTGGCCCGCCATCGCCCGCTTCAGCAGCGGTTCCTGATTGGCGTAGAGCTGTTCCACCAGCCCGAAAAACGCGCTCTGATTTGCGCAGCGCACCAGCACGGTCAGCGGGATATCGATGCCGTGGATGGCAAAGCTGCGGTATTCATAGCTAACCCTGCCGCTGTTGACATAGGTGACGATCAGCGTGGCCATGCCCTCGTTGGCCAGATGGGCACAGTGCGGGCAAGACAGCGAGCCATATTCCACCAGCTTGATCGGCGCCTTGGGGTTGCCCATCTGCATGCCGCCCTCGGCGGTGGGCGCCACCACATCCGACCAGCTCTTGCCGGCAGGGGCGGCGACACGGGCCACGGTGTCGCCAGAGGCATCGGCGCCATCGGCCTTGTGGCAGGCGAGCAGGCCCAGTGCCAGCGGCATGGCCAGCGCCATCGTCACGAAGCGGCTGACGGTCCGCCGGCCACCGAACCCCGTGAGGGCGCGCCAAAATTCCGGGAACTGGAGCGAACGCGTCGAAATCTTGCGCGACATGGGTAGCTGTCCTCGTGTTTGCAGGCACCACCCCTAGCCCAGTGGCCCCGGTGATTGAAGGAAAAAGGCGCGGCCGATGCTTGGCTATCCACATTTTTGCCAAAAACGGCGCATTCGGGGCCGGGGCGGGGCCTATCGGTCCTTTTCTTCCTTTTCCATCAGGCTGCGCGCCAGCGATTCGAGCACCGCGCGCAACTCGCTGTCGCCAATGTCGCGCAGGCTGTCGCCCAGCTCCATGGGGATCGGCCGCAGCGAGGGCGGCGCGGCGGGGCGCTGCGGTGCCACCGGGGCCTGCACCGCGCCCTGACGCAGCTTCACCCGCGCCACCGCATTATAGCCGAAGAACCGGTTCACCCGCTCGACGATCTCCGGCACGACATGCTGGATGATCGGGGCATGGCCCGGTTCCACCAGCAGTTGCAGAATGCCGTCGCTTTTCTCGCCGGGGGGGAAGCGAATCGACTCGGGGCTGCACACCCGGGCGTGGGTCTCGCCGACGATCTCTGGCCAGCGGGTGACGATGCTGGATTGCACGAAACCAAAGCGCCGAAAGGCGGTTCGGCCGATCTCTGGCATCAGATCGGCGATGGCGCGCGCCGGGCCGCCGCGGGCGCGCTCGAACTTGCGGGGCTGGGCGGGGGTGGGTTTGGCCGGGCGCGCCGGTGATGGGCGAGGGGGCGCTTTGCCGGGTTTGGCGCCGGATGGGGGTGCAGCCTTGCCGTCGCTGGTGGAGCTATCCCGTTTCGTCACGCCGCCAGCCATGCCATAGCGGCGCCATGGATGCCATAGCGACAGCACGGAATGGAGAAGCGGGGGGCATCGCCGCGCGACTGCTGCGCTGGTATGAGGCGCATGCCCGCGAGCTGCCGTGGCGCGCTGCTCCGGGGGCCAATCGGGCTGATCCCTATCGCGTGTGGCTTTCCGAGGTCATGCTGCAACAGACGACCGTGGCGGCGGTTATCCCCTATTTTGAGCGCTTCACCCAGCGCTGGCCCGATGTGTCGGCGCTGGCGGCGGCCGACGAGGGCGAGGTGATGGCGGCCTGGGCCGGGCTTGGCTATTATGCCCGCGCGCGCAATCTGGTGGCTTGTGCGCGGGCGGTGGCGGCGCGGGGCGGGGTATTTCCCGAGACCGAGGTGGGCCTGCGCGCCCTGCCGGGGCTGGGGGCTTATACGGCGGCGGCGGTGGCGGCCATCGCCTTTGGCCAGCGGGCGGTGGTGGTGGATGCCAATGTCGAACGGGTTGTCGCCCGGCTGTTTGCCATCGCCACGCCGTTGCCCGCCGGAAAGGTGGCGATTCGCGCCGCCGCCGATAGTATTACGCCGGACGCGCGAGCGGGCGATTTCGCGCAAGCGATGATGGATCTGGGCGCCACGGTGTGCACCACGCGCGCGCCTGGCTGCCTGGCCTGCCCGCTGGCGGGCGATTGCGCGGCGCAGGCGCTGGGCGATGCGCTGGCCTACCCGGTGAAGCCGCAGAAACCCGCCAGGCCCGAGCGGCGCGGCCGGGCCTACTGGATCGTGCGGGATGCCGGGGGCAATGATGCCGCCGTGTGGCTGGTGCGCCGGCCCGGTCGGGGCATGCTGGGCGGTATGCTGGCCCTGCCCGATGATGGCTGGAGCGCGCGCGCCGACGGGGACGGAAACGCGCCGCTCATCGCTGATCGGCCTTTGCCCGGAGATTGGCGGGTGGCGGGCGCGGTGGACCATGTCTTCACCCATTTTGCCCTGACGCTGGAATTGGCGGTGTATTCACCGGGGGTTTGGGCGAGCCATGCTCAGGTTGACGGGGCATCGCCCGGTGGCCAATGGTGGCCACTGGCGCGCCTTGCCGAAGCCGGCTTGCCGACGCTGTTCGCCAAGGCAGCGCGGCTGGTCTGGCCGGAATGATAATCGCGGGAGAAAAGGCCTTGCACAGCACCCCCAATGGCATCGGCGCGGATAGCGCGCTTTTGCTCCATTCCGTCGTTCCGCGGCGTGTCGCCTTTTCCGGCGCGCAGGTTGATCGCGCCGATCATCTGCGCAACGATCCGCAGGCCCTGGCGGGTCTGGCGGCGCGGGGGCGACTGCTGCGGCTCGATGGGCTGGATCCGGCGCTGGGCGAGGCCGATGAATATGGCAACCTCACGCTCAGCTGGGGCGTGCCGGCAGAGCTGGAAGCAGGCACGGAGCTGTTGTTTTTGGGTGTGGAGCCTGATGGCCGGGGCGTGTTTGCCGCCGTGCCGTCAACCTCCTCCGCGAGTGTAAGCCCGCCCGGGCCACGGTTGTGGCGGGTGTTGTCCTTTCTGCCCCCTGAGGAGCTGGCGCTGTTTGGCGCGGCGCGGTCGCTGGGCGGCTGGCACGCGCGGCACCGCTTTTGCGCGCGCTGCGGCAGCCCGACGCAACTGGCGCGCGGCGGCTGGCAGCGCAATTGCCTGAACCCGGATTGCCGCGCCGAGCACTATCCGCGTACCGACCCGGTGGTGATCATGAGCGTGGAGCACGAAGGCCGCCTGCTGCTGGGCCGCCAGCCGCGCTTTGCCGCGGGGCGCTATTCGACGCTGGCCGGGTTTATCGAGCCAGGCGAGGCGATCGAGGAGGCCGTGGCCCGCGAGGTGTGGGAAGAGGTGGGCCTGCGCGTGCGCACGGTGAACTATGTCGCCAGCCAGCCCTGGCCGTTTCCCGCCTCGCTGATGATCGGCTGTCATGCGATCGCCACCTCCACGGAATTGACCATCGACACCACCGAACTGGATGATGCCCGCTGGTTTTCGCGCGAGGAGGTGGCCGAGGCCATGGCCGCCGGCGCGCGCGGTGACGAGGGGGAGGCGTTTGTCGCGCCGCCGCCCCATGCCGTGGCCTGGCACTTGCTAAGTCACTGGCTCGATTCGGCGCCCGCCTAAAGCAAGCCCAGCCGGGCCAGTTCGCCCGCCAGATTGCCGGGCATGGCCTCCGCATCCGCCACCGCGCCATCGGGCAGGTCAGCAGGCGCATCCTCCTGCGCCAGATAGCGCCAGCCCTGATGGGCGGGGCGCGGCGTGGGCTCGATGGCGATCAGCCGGGGCTCCAGCCTGATCGCCCAGCGCCCATCCTCCGCCCGCGCAAAGCCCAGCAAAGGCGAACGGGCCACCAGCGTGTGGGCGTAAATCCAGTACAGCGAGCCGCCGACCAGTTCCTCGGCGCGCCGGGGCAGGTTGCGGGTATGCAAGCGCGCCTCGCCGCCGGGCGTGGCGGCATGGCGCTCCAGCCTTTGGCGCAGATCCGCGATGCTCTGCACGCCAAAGGCGATCTTGGTGAGGTGAAGCGGCATAGGATGAAGCCAATCGGCTGGGGAGGATAGGGCGCACTGGCGCGTGACATTGCCGGCGCAGCTTTTATAGGGAGGGGCTATTACCGCGCCCGCCGGGCGTCAAGACGCTGGGGGTGAACCCCGGATAACCCCAAGGAGAAAGCCATTGGCCGACGAATTTCTGACCCTCACGCTCGATACCGGCGATGTGAAAATCAAGCTGCGCCCCGATCTGGCCCCCGGCCATGTGGCCCGCATCAAGGAAATGGTTTCGGAAGGCTTCTACGATGGGGTGAAATTCCACCGCGTGATCCCCGGCTTCATGGCGCAGGGCGGCTGCCCCAATGGCACTGGCACCGGCGGCTCTTCCAAGCCAGACCTGCAGGCCGAATTCAACGCCGAGCCGCATGTGCGCGGCGTCTGCTCGATGGCCCGCACCAGCGCGCCGCATTCGGCCAACAGCCAGTTCTTCATCTGTTTTGACGATGCCCGCTTCCTCGACAAGCAATATACCGTCTGGGGCCAGGTGGTTGAAGGCATGGAAAATGTCGACGCGCTGCCGAAGGGCGAGCCGCCGCGCCAGCCGGGCAAGATTGTGAAGGCTGTGGTTAGCGAGGGCTGACGGGTTAAGGGTTAAGGGGTAGGTGCGAGGGGGGTTACTCCCTCGCGCTCCCATGACCTGGCGGCGTTGTGGCGAAGCTTCGGTCTTGCGCCGGGTCTCCGCGCCGCAGGCAGTTAAAGCCGCTTCGCGGCGGAGGGCCACGCCGAGAGGCTGGCGGAGAGCCGGACATTAATGGGAGCGCGAGGGCGATGGCCCTCGCATCTTCCCTTCTCCCTCCTACAATCCCGCCTTCACCAGCCAATCATGGAACATGCGCACCGGCCGGGAATCCAGGCTGCGCGGGCGGCAGACGAACCAGTAGGAATAGGGGCTTTCCACAGGAATATCGAAAAGCCGCGCCAGCCTTTCGTCGCCCGAGCGGGCGTAGTGATCGTCGTGCATGATAGCGATGCCCAGCCCCTGCGCCGCCGCTTCCAGCATCAA
>CAIXXP010000201.1 GCA_903923465.1 uncultured Sphingomonadales bacterium
GCCTTCAACGCCGGCTATGATTATTTCGACGGCATGGGCATGGAGGAAATCCTCGCGGCGCAGCACCCGCTGGCCGGGTGGGAGCAGGAGAGCCGCGCCTTCCGCCCCACAGCCGGCATTGATTCCACGCCGCGCTGGGCGGACCATGCCGACCCGCTGGAGGCCATAAGCCGGCGGGCGAGGGCCCGGGCCAGCGCGATGAAGGCCCAGGCCGAGGCGATGCGCGGCAACCCCGCGCGCGCGACGATGACGCCGGACGAACGCCGGGCGATGGGCGTGCTCGGCCTGCCGCCGGATGCGGACCGCCGCCAGCTGCGCGCCCGCTATTCCGATCTGGTCCGCCGGTATCACCCGGACCGCAACGGCGGCGACCGTCGCGAGGAGTCCCGGCTGCAGGCGGTGGTGGAGGCCTATCAGCTGCTGCGCAAGGCCGCGGCTTTCGCCTGAGCCTTGTGCGGCGCGCGCCGGGGAGTGGTGCCGTCTCTCACCCCGGTTCGCACAGGGCGGCCAGCTGATCGGCCGCGACGCTCCAGCCCTCGCGAAAGCCCATCGCTTCGTGCTGCTGTAGCGCCGCTTCGCTCCAGTGGCGGGCACGGGCGGTATAGCGGGTGCCGCCGTTCTCTTCGGCGATCTCCCATATGCCGATCATGAAGGGGCCCGCCGGTTCCAGATCCCCGGTGATCGCGTCGGTCACGGCATAGCGGCGGCCCTCGTCCCACAGCAGATAGAGGCCGTTATTGGGGATGGTCTCGCCATCGGGGCCGTGCATCGTCATCGCGCAGACCCCACCGGGCCGCCGGTCCTGATGCACGATTTCCGCCCGCCAGGGCCGAGGGCAGAACCATTCGGCAACGCGATCGACCATGGCGGCCCAAACCGTCTCGGGCGGGGCCGCAATGTGGCGGGTTATCGAAAGCTCGTGCATGGGGGTTCCCCTTGTCTGGCGCTGCTGCCCGCGTCTGGCGCTGCTGCCCGCTCAGCCAGCCCTGGCGCCGACCAGGCAGAAGAACGCGCCCTGCGGGTCGACGCCCTGCACGATGTAATCGCCGGTGGGAACCTGGTGCGGCCCATTCACCACCTGGCCGCCGTGGGCCGCAACCGCCGCTGCGGCGATGGCGATGTCGGCCACGCGGAAATAGTGGTTCCAGTGCGGCATCGGGCTTTGCGGCGGATTGCGCATGATCGCGCCGAGCGTCACGCCCTCGTGGTCGATGAACTGGTAGGAGCCCATCGGCCCCATATCCATGGGCTCTGGCAGGCCCCAGCCGAACAGTTCGGTGTAAAACGCGATCGCGGCCGCCTGATCTCCGGCGCCCAGCTCGTTCCAGGCGCAGCGGCCGAGCGTATCGGGCGAGAAGGCGGTGCTCTCGCCGGTGCCGGATGGCGTCATGATGTAAAACGGCGCGCCGCAGCAATCGGTCACCATGGCAATGCGGCCGACATCGGGAATGTCGGTCGCGGGCATGTAGACCCGGCCGCCCTTGCCGGTGACGGCCGCCACCGTGGCATCGACGTCGTCAACGCCGATGTAGCCCAGCCATGCCGGGCGGGCGCCGCCCTCGGTCATCTCGCTGGTCAGCGGCATCAGCCCGCCGGTCATGCCACCATCGGCATTGGCGACGAAGCCATAGAACATGGGCGGCTCGGTGCCGGGGGTGACGTGCCAGCCGACAACCGCCTCGTAAAAGGCCTTGGCCCCCGCGGGGTCCGAGGTCATCAGCTCGTACCAGATCCATGCACCTTGCAGCTTGCTCATGGCTTCTCTCCTTGGTCGCTAATCGTGCGCCCGGTGTGTTTCCCCTTGCGGACAGCACGTGGTGGTGGCTGTCAGTCGGGCCATTTGAACGCGGCCTCGGCCTCGGCCACCTGCTGCCATGCCGGGCGGGCACAGACGCGGGCATACCACGCGGCGGCGCGGGGATAGTCGTGCGCCTTGGGCTGCAGATCCACATATTCCACCGAGCGGATGATCGTGGCGACGGAAAGATCGGCGAGGGTGAAATTATCGCCCATCAGCCAGCCCGATTCCGGCGCCACGCTTTCCAGATATTTCCAGCAGCGCGGCAGTGCCGCCTCGCCCTGCGCCGCCAGTTCCTCGTTCACCGGCAGCTTGAGCAGCTTTGGCCCGACCAGCCGGCCAAACAGCACCTTGAGCCCGGCATCCGCCGCGATGGTGTCGGCATATTCATCGAACCAGATGGTCCGCCCGCGTGCCCGCGCCTCGGCGGGGATGAGCGCCGGGTCGGGATACCGGGCTTCCAGATAGGCGATGATGGCCGAGGAGTCGGACAGGGTGAAATCGCCATCGCGCATCGCGGGGATCTTCCGGAACGGGCTGGCCGCGATGAATTCGGGGTCGGGCTTGCCCAGGTTCGGCGCCTGCATCGTGTATTCCACGCCCTTTTCGGCGGCGAACAGCGCGACCTTGCGCACATAGGGCGAAATCAGCCCCCCATAAATCAACATCTGGTCTCTCCTCTGGCGTCGACGCCTCGTGGTCGTTCCGGCCGGGCGCGTGATCGTGGGAATCAGGCCCTTGCCGCGCAAAGCTTATTGCAGCCTCCCGCGCCCGCGTATAGGCGGTTGCCATGACCGAGATTCTCAACATTCAGCCCGACAGCCGTTCCACCACCATTCTGGCCGCGCCCGACCGTGAGGTGAGCGTGCGCGAATTGTTCGGCATCGATATCGACATGAAGGTGCCGGCCTTCTCCGTCGCCGACGAGCGCGTGCCCGATCGCGACGACAGCTATGTGTTCGATCCGGACACCACGCTGGCCATTCTCGCTGGCTTCGCCTTCAACCGCCGCGTGATGGTTCAGGGCTATCACGGCACCGGCAAGTCGACCCACATTGAGCAGGTGGCCGCCCGGCTGAACTGGCCGTGCATCCGCATCAACCTCGATGCGCACATCAGCCGCATCGACCTGATCGGCCGCGACGCCATCGTGCTGAAGGACGGCGTGCAGGTCACCGAATTCCGCGAGGGGCTGCTGCCCTGGGCGCTGCAGACCCCGACCGCGCTGGTGTTCGACGAATACGACGCCGGCCGCCCGGACGTGATGTTCGTCATCCAGCGCGTGCTGGAGACCGAGGGCAAGCTCACCCTGCTCGACCAGAACCGGGTGATCCGCCCCAGCAAATGGTTCCGCCTGTTCGCCACCGCCAATACCGTGGGCCTGGGTGACACCTCCGGGCTGTATCACGGCACGCAGGCGATCAACCAGGGCCAGATGGACCGCTGGAACATCGTTGTCGGGCTGAACTATCTGCCCGCCGCGGTGGAAAGCGAGATCGTGCTGAAGAAGGTGGAGGGCGTCGACGCCGCCGTCGTCGGCAACATGGTCAAGGTGGCCGATCTGACGCGTCAGGGCTTCATCAATGGCGATATCTCCACGGTGATGAGCCCGCGCACGGTGATCACCTGGGCGCAGAACACCGCCATCTTCAAGGACCCCGGCTTCGCCTTCCGCCTGTCGTTTTTGAACAAGTGCGACGAGACCGAGCGGATGCTGGTGGCCGAGTATTACCAGCGGGTGTTTGGCGTGGATTTGCCCGAGAGCGTGGTGGGCAAGGTTTGAGGGGGTAGATGCGAGGGGGGTGCCCTTCGCGCTCCCAAACCTGTCATTGTCGGGGCCTCGGTTTCACGCGGGCGCAAGGCCGCCGCGCCGCAGGTTTGCCAGCCGCCGCCCGGCGGGGCACGATGCTGATGCGGTGCGCCACGCGGACAGTAATGGGAGCGCGCGGGACGAGTCCCTCGCGCCTATCTCCTAAACCTCTTCCCCCGGATAATCCGCCTTCACAAAATACAGCCCCGCCGCTGGCGCGTTGAGGCCCAGTTGCGTGCGATCCCGGGCTTCCAGAACCAGCGCAATTTGCTTCTCGGGCCAGCGGCCGAGGCCGACCAGCGCGAGGCAGCCGACCATCGAGCGCACCTGATGGTGCAGGAAGCTGCGGGCGGCGGTCTCGATCAGAACTTGTTCGCCTTCTCGCCGCACATTCAGCCAATCCAGCGTCTTAACCGGGCTGGCCGATTGGCAATGGGCCGAGCGGAAGGTGGTGAAATCGTGGAGGCCGACAAGGCTTTGCGCGGCGCGGTGCATGGCGCCCACATCCAGCGGCAGCTTCACCTGCCACGCCTTGCCGGCATCCAGCGTGAGGGGCGCGCGGCGGTTGATGATGCGGTAGCGATAGCTGCGGCCGATGCAGGAGAAGCGGGCGTGCCAGTCGGCCGGGACAATCTGGCAATCCAGCACGGCGATGGGGGCGGGGCGCAGCACTGCGTTCAGCGCCTCCATCAGGCGGAACGGGGCGAAGGGTTTCGCCCGGCCCGTTTGGTCGATATCGACATGAGCGCGCATGGCCAGCGCATGCACCCCGGCATCGGTGCGCCCGGCCGCGACCATATTGGTGCCCTGGCCGGTGATGGCCAGCACGGCATCTTCCACCGCGCTCTGCACCGTGGGGCCATGCGTTTGGCGTTGCAGCCCCATGAAGGGGCCGCCGTCGAATTCGAGGGTGAGGGCGAAGCGGGTCATGTCGGCTCAGACGAGGCGGGTTCCGGCGGGGATGGGAAAGCCGCGCAGCAGGGCGGCGCTCTCCATCACCGGCTTGCCCGCGCGCTGGATGAGGCGCACCCGGATGGCGCCGACCCCGCAGGCGATGGTCAGCGCGTCGTCCAGTGTGGCGCCGGCCTGGCCCGCGCCTTCGGCCAACTCGGCGGCCAGCACCTTGAACCGCTCGCCGGCAAGCTCGAAAAAGGCGCCGGGGGCCGGGGCGAAGGCGCGCACCTGCCGCTCCACTTCCCCGGCCGGGCGGGCGAAATCCAGCCGCGCCTCGGATTTGTCGATCTTTTTGGCATAGGTCACGCCGTCCTCGGGCTGGGGCACTTCCGGGAAGGCGGCAAGGTCGGCCAGCACCCGCACGATCAGCCCGGCGCCCAGCGTGGCCAGTTCGGCGGTGAGGTCGCCGGCGGTCTTGCCATTCACGCTGCTGCGGGCCTGGGCCAGGACCGGGCCGGTATCGAGGCCTGCCTCCATGCGCATGATGTCCACCCCCGTCTCGGCATCGCCGGCCAGAATCGCCCGCTGGATCGGCGCCGCCCCGCGCCAGCGCGGCAGCAGGCTGGCGTGAATGTTCAGGCAGCCGTGGGTGGGCGCCTCCAGCACCGGACGCGGCAGGATGAGTCCATAGGCGGCCACCACCGCGATGTCCGCGCCCCATGCGGCGAACTCGGCCTGCTCGTCGGCGCCCTTCAGCGACAGCGGGTGGCGAACGGGCAGGCCCAGCGCCTTCGCCCTGGCATGCACCGGCGTCGGGGTCAGCTCGCGGCCACGGCGGCCACCGGGGCGCGGCGGCTGGGAATAGACGGCGACCACCTCGTGGCCCCCACAGTCACTGGCCGCGACAATGGCATCCAGCGCGGCAACGGCGAATTCCGGGGTGCCCATGAAGATGACGCGCATGTGGAAGGGTGCTTTCTCGGGGCTTTCGCTGGCGGGCCCCACGCCCTATCTGCACTGTCATGGCATCGCAAGAGATCGAAACGCTGACCGCGCAACTGGCTCGCCTGCCCGGGCTGGGGCCTCGTTCGGCGCGGCGGGCGGTGCTGTGGCTGCTGAAACGGCGCGACACGGCGCTTTCCGCGCTGGTGGAGGCGCTGGACGCGGTGCGCGAGGGTCTGGTGGAATGCGAGACCTGCGGCAATGTCGATACCAGCCAGCCCTGCGGCATTTGCGCCGATCCGCGCCGCGATGCCCGTTCGCTGTGCGTGGTGGAGGAGGTGGCGGATTTGTGGGCGCTGGATCGCTCGCGCCTGTTCGCCGGGCGCTATCATGTGCTGGGCGGGCGGCTTTCCGCGCTGGATGGGGTGGGGCCGGAGGATCTCTCCATTGCGGCGCTGCTGGGCCGGGTGGCGGCAGGCGGTATCGACGAGGTGGTTCTGGCGATGAACGCCACGCTGGAGGGGCAGACCACCGCCCACTACATCGCCGAGCGGCTGGAGGGCAGCCCGGTGCGCGTGACGCAACTGGCCCACGGCCTGCCGGTGGGCGGTGAGCTGGATTATCTGGATGAGGGGACCTTGGCGCAGGCGTTGCGGGCACGGCGGCCGGTTAGTTAAACAAGGCACGAGAGCCTAAACCCGACGGGCTGAGTTGTCAGCAGGCTAGTTCGGCAGCGCCGGAATATCCATCGCCTCTTTCCAATAGGGAATACTCCCCGAGGCCAGATTATAGATATCGCCGGTGCGCGCTGCCAGCACACCCATGGCGGCAATGTCTTGCTCGGGGTCTATGCATTCGGTGGGCTCATACTCGTGGGTGACATAATTCGTTGAGTTGAAATAATGGAAGCAGACCCTTGGTTTGCCAAACTTGCTCACAACCGCCCATGTGCCGTGGACAACGTGGGGGTTTTTCTGGAACCACATCAGCACCTGACCATCGGCGCCGGAATATTCAACATAAACGCCAAAGCCCGGTTGATAAATGACATGGGTTTGGTTGGCCAATCGGGCGGTGAGGGCTTCGGTGAGTTGCACATCAGACCAGCCCCTGATCTGCTCTCTGGCGACGCGCTGGCGCGCCTCGCTATCCGCCACGACCTTGCTGGCCAATTCACGGGTCATCTGCTTTGGCCACGGTGAGGCAAAATCGCCAATCGTATCGGTTGCTGCGGTTGTCAGCACCAAAGACAGAACCATGCCCAGCAATTTCAACCGCTGGCCGCGTCGAGAGGGGGGAGTGTCGATCATGGTGATGATGGCTATTGCATTTGTAGTCACCTTTCAACCCCCGCCTTGATCCCGCCGATTTTCATGCCTATCTGGCGGCCATGGCCATTCTTCCGATCATTGAAGCCCCGCATTCCAGTCTCAAGCGCATCTCCGCGCCGGTGGAGACGTTTGACGACGCCCTGAAAACCCTCGTCGCCGACATGTTCGAGACGATGTATGACGCGCCCGGCATTGGCCTTGCCGCCATTCAGGTGGATGTGCCGCTGCGGGTGGTGGTGGTGGACCTGCAGGAGCCGGACCCGGACGCTCCCGTGGAGGAATGCGACGATCACGGCTGCGGCCATGATCATCGCCCGGCCAAGCGCAACCCACGGGTGTTCATCAACCCCGAGATCTTTGCGCCGAGCGAGGAACTGTCGGTGTGCAACGAGGGCTGCCTGTCGGTGCCGGACATCTATGCCGACGTGGAACGCCCCGCCGCCGTTTCGCTGCGCTGGCAGGATGTGGAGGGCAATGTCCACGAGGAGGCCATGACCGACATGATGGCCACCTGCATCCAGCACGAGCTGGACCATCTCGAAGGCATCCTGTTCATCGACCACCTTTCGCGGCTGAAGCGCAGCATGGCGCTCAAGAAGCTTGAAAAGGCGCGCAGGGCGGCCTGATGCATCGGGCGGCTTGATCCGCCGCTGAATTGCGCCTAAGTTCACGGTTCGTTCTATAAGGGGGCTGCCGTGGAAACGGGTGTTATCGTGCTGTTGGCTGTTGCTGTGGGCGCTGTGCTGGGCTGGTTTGCGGCCTCGCGCGGGGTGGGGCAGTGGCGGGCAGCGCTGGCCACCCGCGAGGGCGAGTTGCGCGCGCTGGACGAGAAATTTCGTGCCGCCATCCGTGATCTGGCGGGGGCCAGCGAGCGGGCGGCCCGTGCCGATGCTTTGGCCGATGAACTGGCTGCCACCCGGGCCGAGGCCCTCCCGCTATACGCGGAACTGGCCACGCTGAAGGCCAATGCCCTCCACCTTGAGGAACAAAAGCGCCTGCTGCAGGATGCACAGGAGGCCTTGCGCAAGGAATTCGAGGCCGCCGGCGGTCGCGTGCTGGCCGCCGCGCAGGACACGTTCCTCAAGCGCGCCGAGGCCCGCTTCGAGGAAAGCCAGAAGGTGAATGCCGAGCGGTTGAGCACCATTCTGGCCCCGGTGGGCGAGCGGCTGAAAAGCTATGAAACGCAGGTGCAGGCGCTGGAAGCCCGGCGCGTGGATGCCTTTGGCCAGCTGACCGGCCAGATCGAGGCGATGAAGCTGGGCGCCGAACAGGTGCGCGCGGAAGCCGCCCGGCTGGGCAATTCGCTGCGCAATGCCCCCAAGGCGCGCGGCCGCTGGGGCGAGCAGCAGCTGCGCAATGTGCTGGAGCAATGCGGCCTGTCCGAACACACCGATTTCGTCACCGAGCATTCCGTGAACACCGAGGACGGTCGGCTGCGGCCCGATGCCATCATCACCATCCCCGGCCAGAAGAAGCTGGTGATCGACGCCAAAGTGTCGCTGAACGCCTATCAGGACGCCTTCGAGGCGGCGGACGAGGTGGCCCGTGACCTAGCACTGAAGGCGCATGTCGTCTCCATGCGTAACCACATCCAGACGCTGGCCTCGAAAAGCTATCAGAGCCAGTTCGAGGACGCGCCCGACTATGTGCTGATGTTCGTGCCCGGCGAGCATTTCATTTCCGCCGCGCTGGAGCAGGACTCGACGCTGTGGGAATATGCCTTCGAGCGGCGCGTGCTGCTGGCCAGCCCGACCAACCTCGTCGCCATCGCCCGCAGCGTGGCGCAGGTGTGGCGGCAGGTGGGGCTGGAAAAGGAAGCGCGCGAAATCGGGCGGATGGGCGGTGAATTGTATGATCGGCTGGCCAAGGTGACCGAAGACCTGGACAAGCTTGGCGTCCACCTTGGCCGCGCGGTCGGCAGCTACAACGATTTCGGTCGCAGCTTTAACAGCCGGGTGGTGGTGTCGGCCAAGCGCATGCGCGACAAACATATCGAAGTCGGCAAGCGCGAGATCGAGGAGGTGTCGCTGATTGAGGCGGAGCCAAGATCCTTTGGCTCGTCTTCACCGGATGAGGTGGCGGGGCTGCTGCCCGAGGGGGGGGAGGGGAAGGATTAAGATGCGAGGGCCATCGCCCTCGCGCTCCCGCTGCTGTATTCGTTGCGCTCGTCCTGCGGCCGGGCTCTCTGCCGCGTAGCGGCTATAATGCTTGCGGCGCTGAGACGTTGCGCCTTGGTCGAACTCTTCGCGCAACACTGACAGTAATGGGAGCGCGAGGGCGATGGCCCTCGCACCTTCCCCTTAGCCCTTTTCCAGCCCCGCCAGCACCTCATAGGCCAACACCGCCCCCGCGACCGCGGCGTTGAGGGAATCGGCGCGGCCCTTCATCGGCATGGTCACCCGCAGGTCGCAGGCCATTTCGTATTCTTCCGGCAGCCCGCGCGATTCGTTACC
>CAIXXP010000202.1 GCA_903923465.1 uncultured Sphingomonadales bacterium
ACCATGCGCCTGCCCGACCGCTTCCAGGACCACGACGCCCCAGACAAGCAATACGACACCGCCGGCCTCAACGCCCCAGGCATCGTCGATACCGTGCTCAAGGCTCTCAGGTGGAATGACAGCGACGTGGCCGCAACGGCGTGAAGCGCGGTTACATCACCCCATGCATCAGCCGCTTGAGCGGACGCGATAGCGCCATGAGCACCGCGCCAATCGCCACCGCCGCCCAGCCGATGTGGGTGAACACGCCGACATAGGTTTCCAGGCTGAGGCGCGGATTGGTCACCTCCCCGCCCACTGTCTCGACGCTGGCCACCTGTGCCACGGCGCCCGCGACATATTGCGCCACCGAGATCGACAGGAACCACACCCCCATCATCAGCCCGACGATGCGGGTGATCGACAGCTTGGTGATCATCGACAGCCCCACCGGCGAGATGCAGAGTTCCGCGATGGAATGGATGACGTAGAGGCCCGCCAGCCACCACAGCCCCACGCGCGCATCCGCCCCGGCAAAACCCGCGCCCAGTACCAGAAACAGAAACCCCGCGCCCACGCCCATCAGTGCCATGCCGAATTTCATCGGGATCGATGGCTCTGCCCCGCGCCGGCCCAGCCAACCCCACAGCAGGCTCATCAAGGGCGCCAGCAGCACAATCGACACCGGGTTGAAGTTCTGCGTCTGCGGCGCCGACATCTCGAACAGGCCAAAGACCGAGCGGTTGGTGTTGCGATCGGCAAACAGGGTGAGCGAGGAGCCGGCCTGTTCGAACAGCGTCCAGAACACGGTGTTGAAGGTGACTAGCACCATCGCCGCCACCATCATCTGAAACTCGGCCTTGCTGCCCGCCGCCCGCGCCCACAGCAGGATGGCGGGCACGCCCAGCAGAAAGGCGCCAAACAGCAGTTGCCCCATCAACGGCAGCGCCGCAACATAGCCAAGCAGCCCCGAACCGGGTGCCTGCGCCGGCGCCGCCATCAGATTGTGCAGCAGCCACCACAGCAGCGGAATGGCCAGAACCGCACCGGAATATACCCGCAAGGCGGAAGTCGGGCGCGCAGAAGCCGGTGCTTCGCCATAGCCCGCAAGGCGCCCGCCATCGAAGCTGATCAGCAGCCACGCAACGCTCATCCCCACCCCCGCCACGGCAAAGCCCGCCCACCAGCCGATCCAGTCGGCAAATATGGGGCACAGCAATTGGCCGAGGATCGAGCCGAGGTTGATGCCCATGTAGAAAATGGTGAAGCCGGCATCGCGGCGACGATCACCCGGGGCATAGAGCTGCCCGACCATGGTGGAGATATTGGGCTTGAACAGCCCATTGCCCACGCACAGCATCGACAGCGCCAGCAGCAGCAGGGCCATGGAGGTGGGGCTCTGCTCCGCGCTTTCGCGAAAGGAGCCGGGCGCCAGATTGCGCAAGACGCGCCCATCGGGAGCGGCCAGCGTGATAGAGCCATCCGCCTTGCCGACCACGGCCAGTTGCTGCCCGCCCACCTCTACCAGCCTTTGTTCCTGCGCCGCGCTGGTGGGGCCATCATGGAAATGGGCGATAGTGATGGCATGCCGTTGCCCATCGAATTCGGCATAGGCAGGAGAGGGGCCTCCCCCCAGCGCCAGGGTGAAATAGCCCAGCGCCATCAACCCGGCGCCGAACCGCACCGAGCGTTTCGAGCCAATGAGCTGATCCGCCACCAGCCCGCCCACCAAGGGTGTGAGGTATACCAGCGCCGTATAGCCGCCATAAAGCCCGGTGGCCGCCCGGTCGCCCAGCACGAAATGCTTGGTGAGATAGAGCGTGAGCAGCGCTCGCATGCCGTAATAGCCAAAGCGCTCCCACGTCTCGATGGAGAACAGGCGCGAGAGGGCAAGCGGCTGGCCAAAATGGGGGAAGCCGGGGCGGCCAGTGGTGGGGTAGGGTTTGGTGGAAGCAGTCATGCGGGGGTGGGCCTGACGAATAATACGGG